>CAJMRN010000005.1 GCA_905215815.1 uncultured bacterium
GGCAGCAGGCTTTAATCCCGAGGGAGGAAGCCGGAATTTTTCCTTTTCCACCTGCGACAGCCATTCGCAGCTGTACGCCTATACTCACTTAACCCGAGGAATTTATCGACCGAAGGATGGTTACTTTCTGCGGGCAGAGAGCTTTTATAATGTAGCGACCGACATCGACCGGATGGACAAGGAGCTGCTGAAAAGCTACGGCGGAGTGTCGCTTCACAGCCGGTCGCATGGGGAATCCTTTTTGGCGCTGGTACAAAATCGATTTGGCGGAGATGGCTTATACATCTTCGATGAGCCGGAGGCGGCACTTTCTCCTGTCAATCAGCTGGCGCTGCTGCGGCTGATACACCGCTTGGTCGGCAAACACTCGCAGTTTTTAATCAGCACCCATTCACCGATTTTGCTCAGCTATCCGTATGCGCAGGTTTGGCAGCTGCGTCGGGAAAAGGGAAGGGCATTTGAACAGCTGCCGTATGAAAGTACCGACCTGTTTCGGTTTTATCAGGGATTTATGCGCGCGCCGAAGAAGGTACTCGACGAGCTGCTCAAGCATACGCAGGAGCTGGGTGACGCCATCAGCGACGCCGTCACGGCCGATGCGCGCGTGGGTGCCTGCCCCAAGTGCGGCAAGGACTTGGTTATGAAGACGAGCGCCAAGACCCGCGGCAGCTTTATCGGCTGCATGGGCTGGCCCGACTGCGATGTGACCTATCCGGTGCCGAGCGGCGTCAAGGTAAGCCCGCTCGAGGGCGAGGCCGCCGTGTGCCCCGAGTGCGGTGCGCCGCGCATTAAGTGCCAGCCGTTCCGCCAGAAGGCCTTCGAGATTTGCGTGAACCCCACATGCCCCACTAACTACGAGCCCGACCTTAAGGTGGGCGAGTGCAAGGTGTGCGCCGAGGCCGGACGTCATGGCGATCTGATTGCACACAAGAGCGAGAAGAGCGGCAAGCGCTTTATCCGCTGCACCAACTATGACGATTGCGGCGTGAGCTATCCGCTGCCGGCGCGCGGCAAACTCGAAGCGACGGGCGAGACCTGTCCCGAGTGCGGCGCTCCCATCGTGGTGGTCAACACGGCGCGCGGTCCGTGGCGTATCTGCGTCAACATGGACTGCCCGACCAAGGAGAAGAAGCCCGCCCGCGGCCGCAAGACTGCGACCAAGGCGAGCGCGGCAAAGAAGACCACGGCGGCAAAGAAGACCACGGCTAAGAAAGCCACTGCCGCCAAGAAGACGACCGCGAAGAAGTCGACCACCAAAAAGACCGCTGCCGACAAGTAGCCGCACGGTCGAAACATCGCCTAAAACAAAATCGAGCGAGGGTCCCATGATCCTCGCTCGTTTTTTGCGTAGTCATTGGGGACGTTCTTTAATGACTAGCTGTTTAAGAACGTCGCATGCGACTAGTTCACCTCGACAGGCTTGGCGCCGGGATAGCGGTCCTCAAAGTCCTGACGGTACTTGTTGTCATTGGTGCCCGCCACGTTGTCGCGCGACAGCGGCGCCACGATTTCGTCCTTATGGTCCGCGGGCTTTGCGTACTTTAGGCTGATCTCCCAGGCATCGCAGATCGCGTCGATGCGGTGGTCCAGGTCGTCATACAGGGCGACGATGTCTTTCCAGGAGCTGTAGTTCTTAGAGCTCATGGGGACGTCCAGGTCCTCGACGATATCGTAGTACTGTTCGATGGTGTCTTCCGTGCGCTCGGCGACATCAGCGAGATTTTGACGGGTGGTACGGTCCTCTTCCAGATAACCGCCATTGAACGCCTCTGCGCAGGCACGGACCTGGCTATCGAGATCTTCGAGCAGGTCGTAGTATTCGCTCAGGCGACGGTAGAGGTTTTGCTCGGAGAGGGTTGCTTCGCCGTCATCATCATCGTCGTCATCGTCGTAAAGGCTATTGAGGTTGCCAAGGGGCTTAAGGTCGTCGGAGTCGACATCATGGTGCAGCTTAGTAATCTCGGCAGTCGTTTGCGTGGCGGCGTTGTCGAAAGGCTTGATCACAAAAAAGATGACCAAGGCGATGATAATTGCCACGAGCACAACGATAACGGCGATAAGCGCCTTGGTGCTGCTCTTTTTGGCGGCGGGGGCCTGCGGTGAATCAGGCGCGTACGTAGATGCCGGTTGCTGTTGGGGCGGGGTGTCCGCGACGGGTATGCGCTGCGTCGTTTCGACCGCTGCGGGGCTGGCGGCGGGGTCGGGGCGATAGGCGAGGGGGTCGTCCGGCTTAGCTTGCGGCGTATCGAGGAAGCCGGTCTGCTCAAACGCGGGTTGGCCATTGCTTGCGGTTGTCTGCTCAACGGGTGCACCGCATGAGGTGCAGAACTTGGCATCATCTGCAAGAAGTTTGCCGCACGAGGCGCAATACCGAGACATTGCCACTCCTTTCGCCACATTTCAATGCAATACGACGATTATACCCAGCGTCCAAAATTCCCCATCATAAGTTGCGGTGAAATAGGGACTGTTTGGCGGTCTCAGGGCTTCAACCAGTCCCTATTTCACCGCAACTTTGGAAAGGCACCATTAGCCATTGGGGACGCGCCGAGCACTGGGGTATCATGGCTTGGTTGATATATCTGCATTTACGCGCCTTGTAGGAAGGGGCTGCGCCCATGGCTTTTGAGCCCGCTCAACATAGCTTTATCACGCTCGAGGGCGTCGACGGCGCCGGCAAGTCCACGCAGGCGCGTCTGCTTGCCCGCGCGCTCGAACTCGCTGGCTACCAGGTTGTGAGCCTGCGCGAGCCGGGCGGTACCGCCATTAGCGAAAAGATCCGCGCTCTGCTGCTCGACCCCGCCAATACAGCGATGGGCGACACCTGTGAGTTGCTGCTCTACGAGGCAGCGCGCGCCCAGTTGGTGCACGAGGTCATAGCTCCCGCCCTCGCGGCCGGCAAGGTGGTCCTGTGTGACCGCTTCTACGATTCCACAACCTGCTATCAGGCATTTGCCGACGGCCTTGATCGCCAGATGGTGCGCGATGCCAACAACCTGGCCGTTGCGGGAACGCACCCGGCGCTCACGCTCGTCTATCACATCACGCCCGAGCAGGCGGCGCTGCGCATGGCAGCCCGTGGCGCGGCAGATCGCATGGAGGCCAAAGGCATGGCATTCCAGGAGCGTGTCTACCAGGGATTCTGCGCTATTGCTGCCGAGGAGCCAAACCGCGTAAAGCTCATCGACGCCACTGCGACCGTCGAGGAAGTCTTCGAGAAGACGGTCGAGCAGATTCGCGCGTACGGTCTCGACATTTCGCAAGATGCTGTCGCCGCCGCGCTTGCCAAGGAGGCCGAGTAACATGGCCCCCGCTCAGGCAAGCCTGCTGGCCAAGCTCGACACCCAAGAGCGCGTTCGCGATTTTTTGACCAACGCCGTCGCCAGCGGCCGCGCATCGCACGCCTACCTGTTTTTGGGCGCTCCCGGTGCCGGCAAGCTCGATGCCGCATGGGCGCTCGCCCAGGCCTTCCTGTGCGAGCAGGACGGCTGCGGAGCATGCGACAGCTGCGTACGCGTTGCTCGGCATACGCATCCTGACGTGCACTATTACACGCCCGAGAGCGCCACAGGCTACCTCATTGCCCAGACCCGCGAGCTGCTCGACGACGTTCCGCTGGCGCCCATCCGTGCCAAGGCCAAGGTCTACATCATCGATCGCGCCGAGCAACTGCGCGCTAACACCGCCAACGCGCTGCTCAAGACACTCGAGGAGCCGCCCGAGGGCGTTATGTTCATCTTGTTGGGCACCTCGGCAGACGTGATGTTGCCCACCATCGTGAGCCGCTGTCAGTGCGTGCCGTTTCGGTTGGTGTCGCCCACCGTGGCCGCGCAGGCCGTGAGTCGCGCGACGGGTCAGGACCTCGCGCGTTGCCGCATGGTGGTCGCCGTGGCGGGAAGCCCCACACGCGGCATCGAGTTCCTTAAGAGTGCCGAGCGCCAGGATGCTCGCCGCCAAATGGTCCGCGCCATCGATTCGCTCATCGCTGCCGACGAGGCTGATGTGCTCAGCCGCGCCAAGTCGCTCATCGTCGCCGTTAAGGCACCGCTCGCCGAGGTCAAGTCCACACAGGAAAAGGTGCTCGAGCAAAACGCCGACTATCTGTCGCGTGGAGCATTGAAGCAGCTTGAGGACCGCAACAAGCGCGAACTCAACGCGCGCGAGCGTTCGGGTATCATGGAAGCGCTGGCGAGCGCGCGGACGCTCATGCGCGACGTGCTGCTGACGCTTCAGGACGAGGCGGCCGACGTCGTGAACGAAGACGTGCGCGACACGATCGGGCGGCTTGCCGCCGCGACGAATGCTGCGGGTGCCACCCGGGCGCTCGAGGCGGTCGCGACCGCCGAGCGCAACATCGCCAGAAACGTTACTCCCCAGCTGGCCATCGAGGTCATGCTGTTCGATATCAGGAAGGCACTGAAATGCCGTTAGTCGTACCCGTTAAGTTTACCTACGCCTCGCGCGACCTGTGGTTTGACCCGCAGGATCTGGATATCCTCGAGGCCGATTATGCTATCTGCTCCACCGAGCGCGGAACCGAGATCGGCCTGGTCACGGCCGATCCCTTCGAGGTGCCGCAAGATGAGATCGGCCAGCCGCTCAAGCCCGTGCTGCGCGTGGCGAGCGACATCGACCTGCAGCTTGCCGACGACCTGGCCATCCAGGGCGACGAGGCGATGGTCGATTTCCGCCGTCTCGTCAAAGAGCTCGACCTCGAGATGAAGCCGGTCGGCGTCGAGTACCTGTTTGGCGGCGAGAAGGCCGTGTTCTACTTTGCGGCCGAGGAGCGCGTCGATTTTCGTCAGCTCGTCAAGGACCTGTCCTCGACGCTGCACATTCGCGTCGACATGCGTCAGATCGGCGTGCGCGATGAGACCCGCCTTGTGGGCGGCTATGCCCAATGCGGACAGGAGCTCTGCTGCACGCGCTTTGGCGGACAGTTTGAGCCCGTCTCGATTCGCATGGCAAAAGAGCAGGACCTGCCGCTCAACTCGTCCAAGATCAGTGGCGTTTGCGGCCGCCTGATGTGCTGCCTGCGCTATGAGTTCGAGGCGTACAAGGACTTTAAGAGCCGTGCGCCCAAAAAGAAGACGCTCATCGATACGCCGCTTGGCAAGGCGCGTATCCAGGAATATGACACGCCGCGTGAGCAGCTGGTGCTGCGCCTGGAGAACGGCAAGGTCTTTAAGGTCAACCTGGCCGATATGACGTGCTCGGAGGGCTGCAAAAAGAAGGCCGCCGAACAGGGCTGCAACTGCCGCCCCGACTGTGTGACGCGCGATGTGCTCGAGCGCATCGAGTCGCCCGAGATGCGCCTGGCGCTCATGGAACTCGATCGCGAGAACGGCGTTGACGTGGGCGATGGCCTGTCGAGTGCCGATCGTCTGGCCGGCACATCGATGCCCAAGCGCCGTCGTCGCGATGCCGAATCCGATGCTCGCACCGCTCAGGGCCAGGGCGAGGGCCGTGGCCGTGGAAAGGGCCGCGGCAAGGCCGAGGCACCCGAGGCCGAGGAGGCAGCTGGTGGCCGTCGCCGCCGCAAGCGCGCGGCGTCCGTCGACAATGGCGAGGCCGCGGGTAAGAACGCTTCCCGCGAGCGCGAGGCTCAGCAGCCCCAGCAGCAAAACCGCGGCGGTGGCATGAACCCCACGCGTCGTCGCCGCCGTCACCTGTCGAGCGAGGAGCGCGAGGACGCCTTCCGCGCCGCAGCCGCTCGCGAGGCCGGTGCCGCTCCCAAGGGTGGCTCGGGTTCCGACGCGCCTGCCGACAAGGGCGGCAAGCCGCGTGGTGAGGAGGAGCGCATGCCACGTCCGCGTCGTCGCCATTCCTCGGGCACGCAGCAGAAGCCCTCGGTTCCTTCTGTGGCCGATCAGGTTTCGGATGGCGAAGTCAAGGTCACGCGCCGTCGTCCCGGGGATGGCGGGGGAGCGGCTGCCAAGGCTTCGCGTGGCGCCGCTCGCGACGAGCGCGAGCCGCGCGAGGATCGCGGTGGCGAGGGCTCGGCCGACCAGGGTCAAAAGCGCCGTCGCCGCCGTCGCTCCCGCAAGCCGCGCCAGGACGGCGGCGAAGGCTCGACCCACACCTCGTCCGCACCGCAACCGCCTACCGGCGAATAACGCCCGCGAGCGGATTTAGCCCGCCTTGCCCCGAGCGCATCGGGGTATCATAACGCTGAATCAACAACCCTCCCTGCGACCGAACGTAGGGAGGGTTGTGTCTTGAAAAGCCATCTGAACATATTGAGCCGTCTGCAGGGTGCCGACGCCCTACCGTTTGCGGACGAATTGCTACCGTTTGCCGAGCGGGTGGCACGCGAGGCGCTCGAGGCATTGTCGCCCACGCGATGTGCCGGCTGCGAGCGCGCCGGTGCGCTGATCTGCCAGGATTGTCTGGCATCGCTCACGCTCATCGACCCACGTCATAGCTGTACCCGATGCGGCGCCCCGTTTGGGGATTTGCTGTGCACTGAGTGTTCGGTCGAGGGCGCGTCCTCGGCAATGGCGGGGGAGGCGCTCGACCGCTGCCTGGCGTGCGCCGTCTATGCACATCCGCTGCCGCGCATTATCAAGGCGTACAAGGATGCGGGCGAGCGCCGTCTGGCACCGTATCTGGCGGAGCTACTCTACGACACCGCCTTGCATGCCCAGGTGGCAGCCTCCGATCGCTACGGCAGTGTGCTGTCCGGCGCCGACGCGGTGGTATTTGTGCCCGCGACTGCGGCAGCGTTTCGGCGGCGTGGATTCGACCATATGGAAGCAATCGCGCGCTCGTTTTGCGATCTTTCGGGTGTGCCGTTGCTGGACGCCCTGGTCAAATACGGTCATGGTGACCAGCGAGAGCTCGGTCGCGATGAACGCCGGGAGCATGCCCGTGGCATGTACGAGACGGTCGAGGATGTGCGGGGCAAGCGCCTGCTGCTCATCGATGATGTCATTACCACGGGCGCGACCATGGCAGCAGCCTCGGCGGAGCTCAAGCGTGCCGGCGCCGCAGCAGTCGATGGTCTCGCTGTCGCACGCGTTTGGTAGGGGGTGGTTTTGTGGCAGTGAAGATAGCGCGGCGCATCGAACTGACAAGCGAGCAACTGGCGGCCTCCGTAGTCCTGACCGGTGCCTCGGCGCTGCGCATGATGCGCGCCGAGCGCCGACAAATGGGTTACATCAGCTGGAGAGACCTCGATCCCGATGAAGAGCGCCGTGTGCTGCATACATCGTCTCCCTCGGCCGAGGACATGTATCTTCCCGATTTGGTGCGGATCGGGGCCGTGAGTGGCGATGTTCAAGAAGACTTGTGCCTGCTGGTGGGGTCGGCGAAGCAGCGTCGCCGCATGCCTGGTGCAAGCTGGTCCGTTTGTTCTACAGGCCTGCCGGACGCCTCGATTTTGGAGGTGGAGCCGGGGGTGTACAGCTTGTCTCCCGAGGCCCTCTGTGCCGCCGTTGCGCGCGAAGTCGGCTGTATCCAGGCATTTGCCCTGGCCCAGGAGCTGTGCTTCAATATTTCGCTGAGCGATCGCGGACGGTATCTGCCTCCCTACAGCTCACTTGTTGCGAACAAGCTTGCAAAGGACAAAGACCAACCAAAAGACGTAGGCTATTTTGAAGTTGAGCCGGTGCTGACGCCTGATCGACTGGAAAAATACCTTTCCGGATGCAATGGGAGTGCCGCCAAACGGCTGCTGCGCCTGTGCCCCTACCTGTCGGAAAACCTGCGTTCACCCATGGAGTGCATCATGCTTGCCATGTTTTCGCTTCCGTTTTCCTATGGCGGATTTGCCTGTGGTCCCTTTAAGACCGACCACAAGATCGAGTTCAACGACCGTGCGCAGGCGATCTCGGGGATGCCGCATGTGGTTTGTGATGCCTATCAGGAAGCAGCCCGGTTTGACCTGGAATACAACGGTGAGCAGGGTCATTCGTCTCGTGGCGGGCGCATTCACGACGAAAAGCGCAATACGGGTTTTGTGGCCATGGGAATCGAGGTCGCGACGGTCAACAACGAAATGCTCTGCGACATGGAAGCGATGGAAGCGCTCGCATGGCGCATCCACCAGCGTATGGGTAAGCGATATCAGAATCGTGTAGAGGCTCGTCGAAAGAGGCAAGATGCTCTGCTGAATACGCTCCGAGCGTGCTTTGGGCTCAAGCCGGCGTAAAACTATGGCTTTATAGGGGGTCTGTTTATATGCCCTGTGCAAAAAACGGCAAATATGAGTACTGTTACTAGATTAGTGACAGCAAAAATAAAGAAACTTGGGCCGAAAAACTGGATTCAGCGAAGAGATAATAAACGAATGTGGAATATCTTGGCGCCAAGCGGGCTGTGCGGAACTCAAAAAGGGCTCGTGGGGCGGAAATACGCTGCTACTAAATTGGTAGCAGTACTCATATTTGCCGTTTTTTGCACACGGCACCCTGAGACGGGTGCCCCGGGGCTCCCCGTGGGGGAGCTCCGGGCTTCATGGGGGCACGAATGGTCCGCCCCGACCTGCGAAATCTGTGCTCGCGATGCGAATAACGTCCCTAACCTTAAACTATAGCTTGAACTTAGCTATAATGCCCTACGTTCCTGCCAGGCTGTGGTTGCGGACGGACGAAATGCCCATCCTAGTCCAAGGCAGACGCGGTCAAAGGGATCCACGTAAGCGACCGCGTGCGCGCGGCGCGATCATGGCGCGTCCTAGATGTAAGCCGCACCGTCCGTTCTACTTTCTTTGGGGCAATACCGCCTCGCGGGCGAGCGGGCCAGTCGTGAAGGTGGCTGCGGCCTCCCGAGCAAACGCCCCGGTGCGCAAGTGTGGGGTCAAATACCAGGTCAGCTGGTGGGAACAACCCGATATTCCGTGCAGGGCACGGATTGTATACGACACAGAAGGCAGGGTAGTGGACATGGTGAGGGGCAGCTTGATGCATGCGGCTCGGTTAGGTGCTGGGACCGCGGTGGTCATTGCCGTTTTGGGCCTGAGTGGATGTGCGTTCAATCCACTGTCCACGTTCACGACGCCCACGATCGACCAGATCGAGCGCGAGACCGTTACCCCCACGGTATCGGACGATGCCCTGGTCACGCCGGGAACTCTGACGGTCGCCCTCGATACGTCCGACGCCCCACAGGCCATGCAGGATGCCGACGGAAACCTCACGGGCTATGCGGTCGATGCCGCTCGTGCCCTCGCATGCCGCATGGGTCTCAAGGTCGCTTTTGTCGATGCGTCCTCGGCCGATTCCGCGCTCAGCGATAAAAAGGCCGACATCTTTATTGGCGACATCAAGTCTGCGGGCGGCGACATCAGCTCGCTTGGCACCTGTCTGTACGATGCTGCCGCCGTGTTCGGCAAGACCAGCGACGGAGAGTCCCCGAGTGTCTCAACCGACACACTCAACACTGCTACCTTGGGCGTTCAGACTTCCTCGGCCTCGCAGGAAGCGCTCGCCAAGCAGAGCATCACGGCCAACCAAAAGACCTTCTCCAACATCAACGAGTGCTTTGAGGCGCTCGAGTCCGGCGAGATCGACTACGTGATTTGCGATTCCACGGCCGGCGGCTACCTTGCGCGCCTGATGAGCCAGATCTCTTACGTCGGCGCGCTCGAGACACCCTCGACGCTCGGCGTCGCGGGCCTCGCGGCCAACGATGAGCTATGCCGTGCCGTGAGCGATGCCCTCGACGGTATCACGGTCGACGGCACGCTCGAGGCGGTCCACTGCGTCTGGTATGGCCAAATGCCCTATGACCTTACCGCCAAGACTGTTTCGGGGGCCAATGTGCAGGCATCCGACTCCACGTCCAACGAGACCGAGTCCTCCGATGGCGACGCCTCTGATAACAACGGCGACAGTCCGTCGTCTAGCCAGGAGGGCGCCATCACCGACGATGACATCAACAAGCTCAATAGCTAGTTATTGGTAGGGGTGGCGTCTACCACACATCGAACGAGGCGCTTCTTCACGGTTTCAACACGCATGGCCGGGTCTCCCAAATAGGGGAGCCCGGCTTTTCTATTTTGCTAAAACTAGCAGGTCAAAGCTAATTTCCAGGAGAAAAATTAACTCCGTCGACGCCCTCCTGTAGCGCACTTTGCCGCGGAAAAGTGCGAGACTTCGGTATGCGGTATCAAGCAGTCGTTATTCGGGTCTTTGGGAATTCGGGTGATTAAATGCACGGCAATGGGTACATAGCCAGTACAGTAAGTCCCCGAGGCAGATTGGAGCCACGTATGGATATCAAGGTTTCTGGACGCAAGACGACGGTAACCGATGCTCTGCGTGCGCATGTGGATGAGAAGATCGGCGAGGCGCTCAAGGTTTTCGATATCGAGCCCATGACAGTCGACGTCGTGCTTCGTTATGAGAAGAACCCCTCGAACCCCAACCCGGCAATCGTCGAGGTTACGGTTCGCGCCCGCGGTTCGGTGATTCGCGTTGCCGAGCACGGCGCAGATATGTATGCTGCCATCGACCTCTCCGCCGATAAGGTCACCCGCCAGCTGCGCAAGTTCAAGACCAAGGTCGTGGACAACCGCCAGGGTGGTGCCAGCGCCGCGGATGTTGCGCCGGTCGAGCGCGTCGAGGATCTGGCTGACCTGCTGCTGCCCGAGGAGGAGGACGACCTGCTCGTCCGCGAGAAGGTCATCGATGTCACCCCGATGACTGAGGAGCAGGCGCTGGTGCAGACCGATCTGCTGGGCCACGACTTCTACGTGTTCGAGAACGCGACGACCGGTCTCATCAATGTGGTGTATCACCGTAAGAATGGTGGATATGGCATCATCAAGCCCCGCATCGAAACACTTGACGAGTAAAATACGTTAACTTGCATGAGTTAACGGTTGGCGGCCATCCCATGCGGGTGGCCGCCTTTTTACGTAAGGAGTCGCTTTGATGGACAAGGCCGCATCCGCCGGTCATTCGAACCGTTGCCGCATCGTCGTCGATACCTGCTGCGACTTTAGCCCCGAGGTCGCCGCGAACCTCGATGTCGATATCCTGGGTTTTCCCTTTATTATCGATGGCGAGGAGCGCACAGACGACATCTGGTCGAGCATGAGCCCTAAGGAGTTCTACGACCGCATGCGCGCCGGTGCCCGCGTGTCCACCTCGGCTGTGTCGCTCGGTCGCTATATCGAGTTCTTTACCGAGTGCGCCAAAGAGGGTACGCCCACGGTCTACCTGTGCTTTACCTCGGCGCTGTCGTCGAGCTACAACTCCGCGTGCCAGGCGGCAGATGCCGTGCGCGCCGAGTATCCCAACTTTGAGCTCTACGTGGTCGACAACGCTCTGCCCTGCGCGACCGGCGCGCTCTTGGCGCTCGAGGCCGTGCGCCAGCGTTCGGCGGGACTGACCGCCAAACAGCTGGTCGATTGGGCAAACGAGGCAAAAACCTACGTGCACGGCTACTTTACGCTCGAGAGCTTCGACGCACTGGCTGCCGGCGGCCGCATTCCTCCCGCGGCGGCGCAGCTCACGGCAAAGCTCGACGTCAAGCCCGAGCTCTCCTACGACCTGGCCGGCTCGCTGTCGCTGATCGGCGTCAACCGCGGCCGCAAGAAGGCGCTCAAGTCCATCCTCAAGTCGTTCCGCGAGAACTACGTGCCCGATCGCACCATGCCCATCGCCATCATGACGGCCGATGCCGAAAAGGATGGTGACTGGCTCGAAGCCGCCATCCGCAAGGAGGAGGGTTGCGCCGACGTCACGATCATTCGCGGCTCCGTGGGTCCCACCATCGGCTCGCACGTGGGCCCCGGCATGGTGGGCTGCGCGTTTTGGGGTAAGAACCGCGCCGACAAGGCGTCGCTTTCCGACCGTATCGCCCGCCGCGTGCGCGGTCAGTAGGCAAGCGCTGCGTCCGTAATCGCCCTCGACTCACAGCCCAAACGCTGGCACCGAGTATTCAACCTGGTAACAACACCCAACCCAAAAGGAAAGGTTTCATGGCAAACAAGCTCTCCGTCGCATTCATTGGCACCGGAATCATGGGTGCCCCCATCGCCGGCCACATTCTGGACGCCGGCTATCCCGTCACGGTCAACAACCGCACCAAGTCCAAGGCGGCGGCGCTTATCGAGCGCGGCGCCGTCTGGGCAGATACGCCGGCCGATGCCGCGGCGAACGCCGATGTCGTCTTTACCATGGTGGGCTATCCCTCCGAGGTCGAGGAACTCTACCTGGCGGGCGACGGCCTGCTCGCGTGCACCAAGCCGGGTGCGGTCTTGATCGACCTCACCACGAGCTCGCCCGAGCTTGCCCGTGACATTGCCGAGGCCGCCCAGGTTTCTGGTCGCATGGCGTTTGACTGCCCCGTCACCGGCGGCGAGTCGGGCGCTATCGCCGGTACGCTCACGGCTATCGTGGGCGCTACCGAGAACGACATCGCGCCGGTCCGCGACATCCTTGCCACCTTTGCGGCCAACATCTGCTGCTTCGACGGCGCCGGCAAGGGCCAGGCTGCCAAGCTCGCCAACCAGGTGTCGCTGGGCGCCTGCATGGTCGGCATGGCAGACGCCATGGCATTTGCCGAGTTGAGCGGCCTTGATCTGGAGAAGACCCGCCAGATGATCCTGGGCGGTACCGGCAAGTCCGGCGCCATGGAGAGCCTGGCTACCAAGGCGCTCGACGGCGACTACAAGCCCGGCTTTATGGTCGAGCACTTCATCAAGGACCTGCGCTTGGCGCTCGCCTATGCCGACGATCGCGAGCTTGCGCTGCCCGGCGCCGACGTGGCCTTTACGCTCTACGACATGCTCGATGCCATCGGTGGTGCCAAGCTGGGCACCCAGGCCATCACGGTCCTCTATAAGGAGGAGGCCGACGCCATCGCCGCCGGTCTGGACTGGTCGCAGTATCGTCCCGAGGAGCACGGTGCTCACGAGGAAGGCTGCGGTTGCGGCGAGCGTGGCGACGACCACGAGTGCGGTTGTGGACACCACCATGGCGAGGACCACGAGTGCTGCGGCGGTCACGGTCATGACGACGGCCACGAGTGCTGCTGCGGCCACCATCACGGGGAGTAGCGCCTATGAGCTTGACGTTCGTGGTGCTTGCGCTGGTGCTCTTTCTCTTTGCGATCTACATCGGCTTTTTGTGCGGCCAGTGGGCGTGCGAAAAGCGCGTCATCACCAAGCGCGACTACTGGATTGCCAACTTTGCGGGAGCTGCGGCAGTCGTCCTGCTGACCTGGGTGTTCTCGCTGTTCCCGCTGGTGCAGTTTGCGCCGATCGGCTGGCTCGGCGGCTTTATCGCCGGCCTTAAGATGAGCTTTGGCGAGTCCGTCGGTCCGTGGCGCAAGCACGACGAGGTCTTTAACGTCAACAAGGCTCACCGCGCCGCCGCCGACGCGGGCGACGCCGAGGAGCGCCGCCGCGCGCGTCGCAATGGCGCGGCCGACCGACAGCTCATCTCGGTCACCGATGACAGCAAAGGTGCTGGCAAGCACGCTAAGAAATAGTAAAAAGAGGTAACTATGGCAGAAAACAAAGACGAACAGCTCACCGACGAGGAGCTGGCACAGCTCCAGCTGGCAGAGGAGAACGAGAACGCCGTCGACCGCCTGGTCCAGGAGCTCGGCTGCCCCACGCGCCGCATCCGTCAGTTTGCCGCCCGCGTGCTGCACCTGCTTGCCGAGCGCGATCCGCAGCGCGTCGTGCCCTGCGTGCCCGCGCTGATCGAGGCGCTCGACCGCCCCGAGGCTCAGACCCGCTGGGAGGCTCTCGATGCCCTGGCGGCGCTCGCCACCACCTGCCCCGAGCAGCTGGGCGATGCCTTTGAGGGCGCCGAGACCGCGCTGTTCGATGAGATTTCGTCCACGCTGCGCTATGCCGCCTTCCGCCTGCTGTGCGTGTGGGGCGCCACGAGCGTCGAGCGTTCGCGCGAGGCTTGGCCCATCCTGGACGAGGCCATCCAGTGCTACCACGGCGACCTCGAGTATCGCGACATGCTCGGTTGCCTGTACGAGTTTGGCCGGGGCGAGATTGACGCCGAGGTCGCCGAGAAGCTCGCGCTGCGCCTTAAGTTCGATGCCGAGAACGGCAAGGGTAGCTATCTCAAGGCCCGTTCGAGCGAGATTTGCGAAATGCTTGTTAAACGTTTTGGCCTGGATCTCTCCAAAAAGAAGAAGCGTGCTAGCGTAAAAAAATCTGACGACGCCGAAGACGAGGAGTAACAGATTATGGCGCACGATGTAGTCCTGATTCCTGGTGACGGTATCGGTCCCGAGATTACGCAGGCTATGCGCCGCGTGGTCGAGGCCACTGGTGTCCAGATCAACTGGAACGTCCAGGAGGCCGGTGCCGGCGTCATGGACGAGTTTGGCACGCCGCTGCCCCAACATGTGCTCGATGCGGTCGCCGAGACCAAGGTTGCTATCAAGGGCCCCATCACCACGCCGGTCGGCACGGGTTTCCGCAGCGTTAACGTCGCCCTGCGCAAGCATTTTGACCTGTACGCCTGCGTGCGCCCCTGCCTGTCGCAGCCGGGCGACGGCTCGCGCTTCCGCGACGTCGACCTGGTTATCGTGCGCGAGAACACCGAGGACCTCTATGCCGGCATCGAGTTCGATGAGGGCGCTGCCGAGGTCGAGGAGCTCTCGCAGCTCGTCGAGCGCTCGGGCCAGAAGACCTTCGCCGCGGATTCCGCCATCTCAATCAAGCCGATTTCCATCGCCAAGAGCCGCCGCATTGTGGAGTACGCTTTTGAGTACGCCCGCCGCTGCGGCCGCAAAAAGGTGACGGCCGTGCATAAGGCCAACATCATGAAGGCGACCGATGGCCTGTTCCTGCGCGTTGCGCGCGAGGTGGCCGCCAACTATCCCGATATCGAGTTCAACGACAAGATTGTCGACGCCACCTGCATGGGCCTGGTCCAGAACCCCAACGACTTCGATGTCCTGGTGCTGCCCAACCTGTACGGTGACATTGTGAGCGACCTGTGCGCCGGTCTGGTAGGTGGACTGGGTATGGCTCCGGGTTCCAACATCGGTGCCGACTGCGCCATCTTCGAGGCAACGCACGGCTCCGCGCCCGATATCGCGGGCAAGGATATCGCTAACCCCACGGCCGAGATTCTGTCCGCGGCTATGATGCTCGATCACCTGGGCGAGAACGACGCGGCCAATCGCATTCGCGCCGCCGTTTCTGCCACGCTCGACGAGGGTGAGCAGGTTACCGGCGACGTTCGTCGTGCCCAGACCGGCTCCGTTGAGGGCGCTGTGGGCACGCAGGCCTTTGCCGATGCCGTTATCGCGCACCTGGCCTAAGGCATGCAGACTGCAAACGCCTAAATAGTACTTAAGTGTTTGCGTATAACCTAAGAATCAATACGCCCGGCGCTCTGTCGGGCGTATTCTATTGAGGACTATGTTTCCTAACAAGGAGTAACCGATATGGGTCTGATTCAAAAGAAGGACGAGAAGGACGAGATCGACGGCATCCAGATCATCGAGCGCGGCGAAGGCCCCGACGGTGACGAGGACGAGAAGATCGACCTGGTCGCCGGTACGTCTGCCGAGCACACTGCTGCCGGTACGACGGCCGAGGAGGAGGACGCCCGTCTGGAGGCTCAGATTGCCGCGGATGCCGCTGACGAGAATCTGATGCCCGAGGCCCAGGATGAGGACGACGATATCCTGGGTTCCGATGAAGACGATCGCGTATCCAAGCACAAGAAGACGATGATTGCCGCCTTTGTGGTTGCCGTCGTGATCGCTGCGGTGGTCGGCTTCTTTATCGGCAATGGCGGCTTTGGCGGCAAGGGTGTCGGCTCGGCGACCCTGACCGAGGACCAGCTCGATTCGACCGTGGCAAGCTATAGCTACAACGGCAAGAAGAGTGATATCACCGCGCGCGAGGCCATCGAGAGCCAGTACAGCCTCGATACCGTCAAGGATAGTGATGGCAACTACACCGCTCCTTCTGCCGACGTCATCCTGTCCTACGTGCGCAACAAGATCCTGCTCGATGCCGCCGAGGACGAGGGCATTACCGTCTCTTCCAAGGAGATGAAGCAGTACGCCGAGGATTCCATCGGCACTTCGGACTACAAGACCATGGCCACGCAGTATGGCGTGTCCAAGGACCAGGCCAAGCAGATCGTCCGCCAGTCCGCGACGCTGCAGAAGCTCTACAAGAAGAAGGTGGGTGATAGCTCCGCAAGCATGCCGACCGCTCCGACCGAGCCTTCTGACGGCAACGAGGAGACCGCGAGCAAGGATTACGCCGACTACATCATCAACCTTGCGGGCGATGAGTGGGATAGCTCGAAGGGTACCTGGAAGGACGAGAACGGCACCTACGCTAAGGCCTTTGCCGACGATGCCTTTACGGCCGATAGCGCTACCTATAAGCAGGCCATGACCGCCTACTACACTGCTTACCAGCAGTACTCTTCGCAGGCTTCGAGCGCCAGCTCCAAGTGGACCGAGTACGCCAACGGCCTCTACGCCAAGGCCAACATCAGCATCTACGGCCTGTTTGCGTAAAGATCTGTCTGAGCCGCCGAGCGCGTAACCGAAATATCTGAATAAGCCCGCTAGAACGGATGTTGTTCTAGCGGGCTATTTGCGTTTAGGCGCTGGTGGCTAAATTATGCCTATCAATCTTTAAGTCCAAAAAGGTTATCGGCTTCATCGTCAGGCATATATTCCAGTACATCGCCCGGTTGGCAGTCGAGTGCCCGGCATATCGCGTCAAGAGTTGAAAAACGTATGGCAGAAACCTTGCCCGTCTTAATGCGTGACATATTGACCTGGGAGATGCCCACGCGTCCCGCAAGCTCTTTGGATGAGATCTTGCGTTCGGCAAGCATGCGGTCAAGCCGCAGAATAATCATGGATTCCCCCTAGAGCAACTCGTCATCTTGTTTTTGCAGGATATACCCGTAGCGGAAGATGCTGGCAATCAGGCAAATAATCAGGCCCGCAAAGAGCATGGAGGGCTCGAATAACTGGCCGGCGAACGCATCCGTAAAGCTGCCGCCAAATCCTGAGAGTATCATTCCCGTGATTACGGCACCAAGAAGCCTCACGGCAACGCCGCCGATAAGGAATAAATGTCCTACTCGACGAAGTGTCTGGTTACATTCAAGGTCAAAGGGCCTGCCTTCCTTTTCAATGTTTAAGAAAAGCCTGCGCACGCTTAGCGCGATGGTAAGCGCGAGGCATGTCATCAAGAGGCTCCCTATGGCAGTGTGACCATCGTGTGCGACGAGCATAAGTGGGGTCTGCGCATCGGTACCGACGATAGCCAGGCACGGCCCTTCGCCGCCTTGAAGTTCTACGGATTGGAGACACGACCCTTGGGAGAGGCTAGGCAATACGAGTAGAAGGTCAATCGCAATGACTGCGAGAAGTCCCAGAGCGAGCGCCACGGCGGTGCAGATTGTGGCCCATTTGCAGATGCGAGTGAGCTTCCTCAGATCGGCTATTGCCTGTTCACGGTCGATGGCTTCATTCGATTTGGATACGTTCCAGCGGATCATAGCTCCTCCAACCAATGTCTTGGATGATACTTGTATCATATCAGAATTAACGATAAACGATAAATAATTACGTATACTGAGTAAGTAATGATTGAAAACAATTAGCATGAACTATTAGCTCATTTTGGATGCTGGAGTTTGGCGCGCGGGGGATGAGGACAAATGTCAAAACTTCCCGTGATCGCGCAAACGCTTCATCGGGTTCCCTAATTCATATGGGAAAACAGCTGCAAACGATTGCAAGTAACCGGTGAACGGTCGAAAACTACCGTTCACCGATAATCTCAAAACTGGTTCTAACTGGTATTAAGTCAAAAAGACCAATTCACATATCTCCACAATGACCTGCAATTTTTCTACATGCTATTTTTAGCGGCCCAACGTTGTTTAGACACAGGAGAAGATCCGATCTTTTGCCAAAGCATTTCGAAACGGTTTCAAAACCGCAGGTAGAAGTGTTAACGACCGGTAAACGGTCGAAATATCACCGTGAGCGGTGCAAAAACGTTTTACTGTATGAATCATCAAAAGCGACCTCTTCTGGGGTGATATAGTGACAACACGTCACGTGGTTACTACCAGTTTAGAAACCACTGGTCTTCAAAGAACGCTTTCCAAGAAGCTTTAAGGGCGATTGCCCGCTGGCTTCCGAAAATCATCGGACTCAGATCGTACACACCTTCGGAAGGGAAATTTGAATGGTTGGCTTTATTCTTACCGGTCATGGACAGTTCGCACCCGGCCTCGCAAGCGCTATCGCTATGGTTGCTGGCGACCAGCCCGCTTTTACCGTCGTTCCTTTCGAGGGCGACCAGGCTGCATCCTACGGTGAGGATCTCCGCGCCGCTATTACCGCCATGCGTGAGGAGTGCGATGGCGTGCTCGTCTTTACCGACCTGCTTGGCGGCACCCCGTTCAACCAGTCGATGATGATTGCCCAGGATGTCGACAACGTCGAGGTTCTGACTGGCACCAACCTTCCCATGGTTATTGAGCTTCTGTTCCTCCGCGGCAATGCCACGCTCGCCGAGCTTGGCGAGCAGGCCGTGACCGTTGGCCAGACGGGCATCACCGCCCAGACGGTCGCATCTGTTGCCGGCTCCGACGAAGAGGATATCTTCGGCGACGAGGACGGCATCTAATGGCCGATTTCGGAGCCAACGTCCTGAGCTCCTCGGTCGCCCTTTTAGGCCTGCTTGTCATCATGGGTTTGATTTACACCATCTGGTCGCAAATCAACATGAAGAAGAAGCAGAAGTACTTCAAGGAGCTGCACACCGAGCTTAAGCCGGGTCAGGAGGTTCTTTTCGCCGGCGGTATCTACGGAACCGTCAAAGGCATCGAAGGCGAAAAGGTCCAGATCAAAGTCCGATCCGGAGCCGTCGTAGACGTTTCGCGTTACGCGATTCAGGAGATCAAGTAACTGTCGTCAGCAAATAACGAAAGGAAGCTGATCAACATGGCAGAACCCAACATTCTTCTTACCCGCATCGATAACCGACTGGTTCATGGTCAGGTTGCCACCCAGTGGAACTCCACCTTGGGCTCCAACCTTATCCTCGTCGCCAACGACGACGTGGCGACCAACACCATGCGCCAGAACCTCATGAAGATGGCCGCTCCCGCCGGCGTCGCTACGCGTTTCTTCTCTCTGCAGAAGACCATCGACGTCATTGGCAAGGCGAGCCCGCGCCAGAAGATCTTCATCGTGGCCGAAACACCGGAAGACGTGCTTACGCTCGTCAAGGGCGGTGTGCCTATAAAGAAGGTAAACATCGGCAACATGCACATGTCGGAAGGAAAGCGCCAAGTCGCCACCTCCGTCGCAGTTAACGACGAGGATGTCGCTGCGTTTAAAGAGCTGCAGGAATTGGGGGTGGAGTTGGAGATCAGGCGCGTTCCGAGCACGCCTGTTGAGGACACGAGCAAGCTCTTCTCGTAATCCTCGTGATCCACGTTGTCAGGAGTGAAACCCTGACGTTCTGTACGTGATATCCAAAGTGCGTACATTCATTTTGAAAGGAGGAGCAAGATGGAATACTCGATCATCCAGATCGCTCTGGTCTTCGTCGTCACGTTCATCGCGGCAATCGACCAGTTTGACTTCCTCGAGTCTCTCTATCAGCCCATCGTCACCGGCGCCGTCATCGGTCTTATCCTTGGCGACCTCAACACCGGTCTTCTCGTGGGTGGTACCTATCAGCTCATGACGATCGGCAACATGCCGATCGGAGGCGCTCAGCCGCCTAACGCCGTCATCGGCGGCATCATGGCAGCCATTCTCGCTATCGCCACGGGCCTCGAGCCCAACGCGGCAGTCGGCCTCGCCATTCCGTTCGCTCTGCTTGGCCAGCTCGGCGTTACCCTGGTCTTCACGCTTATGTCCCCGCTTATGTCCACGGCCGATAACATGGCTCACAACGCGGACACCAAGGGCATCGAGCGCCTGAACTACTTCGCCATGGCTCTGCTCGGCCTGATCTTCGCTGTCGTCGTCACCCTGTTCTTCATCGCTGGCGCTACCATTGGTCAGACCATCGCTTCCGCCATCCCGACTTGGCTGCAGACCGGTCTGTCCGCTGCAGGCGGCATGATGCGCTTCGTCGGCTTCGCCGTCCTGCTCAAGGTTATGATGAACCGCGATATGTGGGGCTTCTTCCTCATGGGCTTTGGCCTCGCGCTCATCACCGTTGCCAACGATTCGCTGGCAACCCCTGCTCTGCTCATCCTCGCTCTCATCGGCTTCGGCATCGCTTTCTGGGACTTCCAGCAGCAGACCGAGCTGAAGGGTGCAGCTGTTTCTGACGGAGGTGACTTCGAAGATGGCATCTAATGAGTATGTGATCCCGGAGCACTACGAGGATCTCACTCCTGCTCCGCAGCTCGACCAGAAGACCCTCAACAAGATGGCTTGGCGCTCCTGCTTCCTGCAGGCCTCGTTCAACTACGAGCGTATGCAGGCCGCTGGCTGGCTCTACTCCATCATCCCCGGTCTGGAGAAGATCCACACCAACAAGAACGACCTCGCGGCTTCCATGAGCCACAACCTGGAGTTCTTCAACACTCACCCGTTCCTCGTCACCTTTGTTATGGGCATCGTGCTTTCGCTCGAGCAGAACAAGGTTGACATCCCCACGATCCGCGCCGTCCGCGTCGCCGCAATGGGCCCGCTCGGTGGTATCGGTGACGCTCTGTTCTGGCTGACGCTCGTGCCTATCACGGCCGGCATCACTTCCAACATGGCCATCAACGGCAACGCTGCTGCGCCGATCATCTTCCTGGTGATCTTCAACGTCGTCCAGTTCGCTCTGCGCTTCTGGCTCATGAACTGGTCCTACAAGCTTGGCACCAGCGCTATTGACGCTCTGACCGCCAACATGCAGGCCTTCACGCGTGCCGCTTCCATCATGGGCGTCTTCGTCGTCGGTTGCCTGGTCGTCACCATGGGTGGCACCCAGATCAACCTCCAGATCCCCAACGGCACCACCCGTGGCCTCTCCGCTACTACCGTGATCGTCTCCGAGAAGGAGGCCGAGAACTTCACCGGTATGGAGGGCATCGATACCGAGACCGCTGAGGCCGGTACCATCGCCATGACCGATAAGGACGGCAACGCCCTTACCGCTTCCGATGCCGACGGCAACGCTGTCGAGTGCGGCGTCACCGATCTGGGCAACGGCATGGAGTCCGTGACCTACGGCACCGTTACCGAGGATCCGGTCAACTTCTCTGTTGCCGACACCCTCAACACCATCGTTCCGAAGCTCGTCCCGCTTATGCTTACGCTGCTGCTTTACTACATGTTCGCTAAGCACAGCTGGACCCCGACCAAGGGCATTCTCCTGCTCTTCGTCCTTGGCATCCTGGGCGCTGGCCCGCTTGGTCTCTGGCCGAGCATCTGGTAAGGCTCTAGCTTGAGGGGTGTGTCCCTACGCGGCTCACACCCCGACCCCTTAAGCCATGTGTATGTTAAAAGCCGCGTGCTCGAAAGAGCGCGCGGCTTTTGTTTTCTTAATGATTCGGGTGTGGCAGACAGATAATGCATAACACCCTAGGTAGTTAGCCGAATTCGAGCAAAAGGGAGGATAGGATGGCGATCGGAGCGCGTAAGCAACCGCTGTACGATCAGCTGGTCGATATTCTGACCGAAAAGATTGACCATGAATATCGCGCCGGTGACATGATTCCTTCCGAGCGCGAACTTTCGGAGCGCTATGGTCTCTCGCGCACTACGGTACGCCTGGCTCTGCAGGAACTGGAGCGTTTAGGACTGGTGGTTCGGCAGCACGGTCGCGGTACCTTTGTGACCGACCGCTCGGCAAAGGCAACCAATCTTATGCAGTCCTACAGCTTTACCGAGCAGATGCGCGCGATGGGTCGCGACCCCGAGACCACGATTCTCGATTTTTGCGAGATGGAGGCCGATAAGAATCTGGCTGAGCATATGGGATTGCGTATCGGTGATCGCATTTTTAAGCTCAAGCGTCTTCGTTCTGCCGACAACATGCCCATGATGGTCGAACGCAGCTATCTACCGGTTCGTCAATTTCTATCCCTAAAGCGACCACTGCTAGAGCGTAAGCCGCTTTACGATGTGATTGAGCAAGACTTTCAGCAAAAGATACGCGTGGCCGAAGAGGAGTTCTATGCGAGCATAGCCCGTCCCACCGATGCTCACCTTTTGGGAATTGTCGAGGGCTCGCCTGTGCTCGACTTGGTCAGGACTACGTATAACGAGTCAAACGAGGTTGTGGAGTATACACTCTCGGTTGCTCGTGCCGATCAGTTTAAATACAAGGTTTACCACCAGCGCAGCAACTAGTGTTTGCATCGTTTCCATATGGTGATTCTTTGCATTTAACTGGTTACTACCAGATAACCAACCGAAGTGTATAATTGCACGTCAGAGGATTACTTCTAGAGAGAGGTATTAGAAATGTTCGAGAAGAGTGTCGAGGAGCTCACCGAGCTCGGCGCCCAGATCACCACGGCCGAGATTGCTCAGCAGCCCGAGCTTTGGCGTGATACGCTCAACATCTATCGCGAGAACAAGGAGGCCATCGAGGCCTTCCTGGCCGAGGCTCGCGCTATGGGCGAGGGTCGTCTGTCCGTTGTCTTCACCGGTGCCGGTACGTCCGACTACGTTGGCGATACCTGCGCCCCGTACCTGCGTCACGCTGGCAACACTGATCTCTACGACTTTAAGCCCATCGCCACGACCGACATCGTGAGCGCCCCGCGCGACTTCCTGCGCGCCGAGGATCCCACGCTCGTGGTTTCCTTTGCCCGCTCTGGCAACAGCCCCGAGAGCCTTGCCGCCGTTGCCGTTGCCAAGGAGCTCGTCCACAACGTCAAGTTCCTCAACATCACCTGCGCTCCCGAGGGCAAGCTCGCCGTCGAGTCCGCCGATGATCCCAATGCGCTGACGCTGCTCATCCCGCGCGCCAACGACAAGGGCTTCGCCATGACCGGTTCCTACACCTGCATGACCCTGCTCTCCACCCTTATTTTCGACACTGCCTCTGACGAGCAGAAGGCCGAGTGGGTCGAGACCATCGCCAAGATGGGCGAGGAGGTCATCTCCCGTGAGCCCGAGATCGCCGATTACCTGGCTGGCGACTTCAACCGCGTGACCTACTTGGGTTCTGGCTCCTTCGGCGGCCTTGCTCAGGAGAGCCAGCTCAAGATTCTCGAGCTCGCTCACGGTCTGGTCGCTACTTCCTACGACACCTCCATGGGCTATCGTCACGGACCTAAGTCCTTCGTCGACGATAAGACGCTCGTCTTCGTGTTCGTCAACAACGACGCCTACACCCGTCAGTACGACATCGACATCCTCAACGAGATCGGTGGCGACAAGATTGCTCAGCACACCGTTGCCGTTCAGCAGGATGGCGCTACCGTCTACGAGGGCGAGTCCTTCACCTTTAAGGGCTACGAGGCGCTTCCCGAGGGCTACCTTGCCCTGCCGTTCGTGATGTTTGCCCAGGCTATCAGCCTGCTCAACTCCGTGCGCGTGGGCAACACGCCCGATACGCCGAGCCCCACCGGCACGGTTAACCGCGTGGTTAAGGGCGTGACGATTCACCCCTTCACCGCTTAATCGCGTCCCCCTGTAAGGGCGCCCGTCCGCTCATAACGGCGGGCGGGCGCTTTTTGTTTTTACATGGACCGGGTATAAGCATTACCACAGTCAACTGCTTTAGAAGCAAGGAGTGCATATGAGCACGTACGCAATTAAGGCTGACAAGTTCTTCTTGCCGGCAGGCCCGCAACTGGGCGGCTATCTTATGGTCGAGGATGGCGTTTTTGGCGCCTGGCAGGCCGACGAGCCCTCTTGCGAGATTAAGGACTACACGGGATCGTGGATCGCACCGGGTATGGTCGATACTCACATCCATGGCTTCTACAACCACTCAACTACCGATAACGATCCCGAGGGCATCGATATCAGCTCAACCGAGCTCGCCCGTCGCGGTACCACCAGCTGGCTGCCCACGACGTTCACCGATGGCGTCGAACAGATCAAGGACGCCTGCGCTGCTATCGCCAAGGCGGACGAGGGCCGCGGCCCCGACTTCTGCGGTGCTCGCATTCAGGGCATCTACCTGGAGGGCCCCTTCTTTACCATGAAGCACGTGGGCGCGCAGAACCCCGCTTATCTTATCGATCCCTCCGAGGAGGTCTTCGATCAGTGGCAGGAGGCTGCGGGCGGTCGCATCGTTAAGAGCGCCATGGCGGCCGAGCGCGACGGTGCCGCTGCTTATGCGGCTGCTCTGAACGCCAAGGGTGTGGTGACCAGCATCGGTCACTCCGACGCCACCTACGATGAGTGCATCGCCGCCATCAACGCCGGTGCCAGCTGCTTTACGCATACCTATAACGGCCAGCGCGGTCTGCATCACCGTGAGCCCGGTGTCGTGGGCGCTGCCATGTCCACGCCCGAGACCTACGCCGAGATCATCTGTGACGGCAAGCACGTAAACCCTGCCGCCATCAAGGCGCTGCTACAGGCAAAGGGCTGGCAGCACACGGTGCTCATCACCGACTGCCTGGGTTGCGGCGGCATGCCCGAGGGCAGCTACACCAGTGGCGGCATGGACGTCATCATGAAGGACAACCTGTGCTGGCTCGCCGACGGCAAGAGCATTGCCGGCTCGGTGCTCACGCTTGCCCAGGGCGTCAAGAACATCGTCGACTGGGGCATCGCTAGCGCCGATATCGCCATTCGCATGGCAACTGAGGTGCCGGCACGCTCCGCGCACATCGAGGATAAGTGCGGCAGCATCATGCCGGGTCGCGACGCCGACTTTGTCGTGTTCGACCATGAGCTCACCCTCGTCGAGACGTATGTTGGCGGCCAGAGCGTCGGCAACGCCTTTACCGAGTAACGATAGAAAAAGACGGCGGGCCCGAATCTGCTCGGACCCGCCGTATGGGTTAAACGCTCAAAAGCACCTTAACAGTTACAGCTTGTTAGCGATCTTCTTTGCCGTGCGCTTGACGCCGGCCACAAGACCCCCCGCGGGATGCTCCTTTTCGTATGCTAGACGCTTCTCGCGCTTGGCGTACTCTTCGACGATGATATCGCCGTACTCATCTTCGATTTTGTCGAAGAAATCGACAGCTCCCTTAATCTCTTCGGCAGTTGGGTGCCCCTTCTGGACACCGCCGGTGAGTTTGAACGGCCCCCACGTATCAAAGCCGGGACAGCCGTAGACGCCCATAAAGATGGCCTGCCTCATGCGGCAGATGCCATCGATATCCTTGCCGTACCACTTGTTTTTGCCACCGTAGGTCATAAGGCCAAACACCTTGTCCTGCGGCTGCAGCACGTTCGTGAGCACGCGCGCCATATCTTTGTCGATCTCGGAGTAATAGATGCCCGTGGCGACGCCGATCAGATGATATTCGTGCAGGTCGGGGTACTCGTTTTTACCGAGTGACTTCACGTCGAGGGTATCGATTTCGGGGTGCGCCTCGACGATGGCGTCCACGAGCTTTTTCGTATTGCCGTGGTGGCGTGAGGCATAAAGGATGATGGTTCGCATAAGAAGGCCTTTCAGCTGTAATTGCATCAATGTCTGTATGGTACCCCGTTGCATGGCTGGGAAACCGGACGCATCGATGAACGTGCGGGTTTGTCCTTTGGTCAGGGCCGAGACGGGTTCTTGCGAGCAAAAAGCAGTTGTTCGAAAGGATGGACAATGGAATACGCTCTCTCCAACGATTCGATTTCTATCAAGGTCTCCACGACCGGTGGTTCGTTTACCTCGATTGAGGCTGGAGGTCGCGAGTACTTGTGGCAGGGCGATCCCGCCGTGTGGTCCGGCCAGGCACCGATTTGCTTCCCGATTTGCGGAGGTTTGCGCGATAACAGCGCCATGACGTTTGCCGGACATCATGTGAAGCTCGCCCGCCATGGGTTTGCGCGCAAACAGGAGTGGAAGCTGCTGAGCCAGAGCGAGAACGAGCTGGCGATGTGCCTGGCTTCGGAGGATAACGCCGCGCTGCTGAGCGATTATCCGTATCCGTTTAAGCTTGTCGCCCGCTATACGCTCGAGGACGCCGCCGTGCGCGTCTCCTATGAGGTTACCAACGAGGGCACCGAGGACATGCCTTTCTTTATCGGTGGACACCCCGGCTTTAGGTGCCCGCTCGATGAGGGCGAGGCCTATACGGACTACGAGTTGCGTTTTGAGAAAGACGAGGCTGCTGAGCTTTGCACTGCCGTCCCCTCGACTGGCTTGATTGACGTGACCAACCGCTCCAAGAACCCCATGGTGGGAAAGACGCTGCCTCTGTCACATGAGCTCTTCGATTTTGCGGAGACCATCTTTGACGTGCTCGAGAGCCGTCAGGTCACGCTTTCCAAAAAGGGCGAGGACAAGGGTGTTCGCCTGAGCTTTGAGGGCTTCCCGTACCTCATTGTGTGGAGCAAGCCCGAGGGTGATTTTGTGGCAGTTGAGCCCTGGGGCGGTCTTTCGACCTGCTCCGATGAGGACGACGTGCTTGAGCACAAGCGCGGCTGCCTTATCGCCAAGCCCAAAGAAACCATCGTGCGCTCGTTCACAATCGAGATTCTGTAGTCGCATGTAGCCAATTCGTTTTGCAAGGCATAAGGAGCCTGCGAGATAAGGAGCTAGAAATGATCCTCACCGTTACGATGAACCCGTCCGTCGATACGCGCTATCAGCTCGATGAGCTCGTCATCGACGACGTCAACCGTGTGACGCCCGAAAAGACCGCCGGCGGCAAGGGCCTTAACGTAGCCCGCGTCCTGGGTCAGCTGGGCGACGACGTTGTGGCAACCGGCCTGCTCGGCGGCCACATGGGCGCCTATATGGCCGAGCTCATGGATGCCAACGGCATTAAGAATGACTTTGTGCCCATCAAGGGCGAGACTCGCATTTGCCTCAACATACTCCACGCCGGCAACCAGACCGAGCTGCTCGAGAGCGGCCCGACAATTGCCCCCGAGGAGCTCGATGCCTTTACCGCCAAGTTTACCGAGCTTGCGGGCAAGGCCGACGTCGTCACTATTTCGGGTTCGCTGCCCCGCGGTGTCGAGGCAGACTACTACGCCAAGATTACGGGCATTGCCGAGAACGCCGGCGCCAAGGTGCTGCTCGATACCTCGGGTGCCTCGCTCGAGGCTGCACTCAAGTCCGAGGTCAAGCCTGAGCTGGTTAAGCCTAACCTGACCGAAATTAACGGCCTTTTGGGCACGAGCTTTACCACCGACGATGTGGACGAGCTCCGCGCCGCGCTCGCCTCTGACGCCCGCTTCTCCGATATCCCCTGGGTCGTCGTATCCATGGGCGCTGCCGGCTCCGTTGGCTTCCACAATGGCCGTGCGTTCCGTGCGAAGACGCCCGATATCCCCGCCGTTAACGCTACGGGCTCTGGCGACTCGACCATTGCCGGTTTCGCACATGCGATTGCTGCTGGCGCGGATGACGAGACAGTATTGCGTACCGCCAACACCTGCGGCAAGCTCAATGCCATGGATCCCATGACTGGCCACTTGGTTATGGATCGTTGGGACGAGGTTTACAACGGCGTTGTCGTGACCGAGCTGTAGGAGCTTGTGCTGCGGTCCCGGCATCGGTTGCTAGCTCATGTCGACGACAAGTGCAGTAGCATTATGCCGGGGCGCGACGCTGACACTGTCGTGTTCAATCCCGACCTTACCCTGGTCGAGACGCATGTGGGTGGCAACAGCTTTGGTAATGCGTTTGCCGAGTAGCCGCCAAAGAAACGATCCGAGAGGGGATTTAGATGATTTACGGTGCATTGGGCGATATCGAGGAGTACCGCGGAATGCTCAAGGGCCTCGACGTGCTGATCGACTGGCTCGAGGAGAACGACCCGGCGCAGCTCGAGGTCGGCAGCCATCCGATTCTGGGCGACAAGGTCTTTGCGAACGTCATGGCTCCCACGACGCGTCCCGAAGCCGAGGCTCACTATGAGACGCATCAGCGCTATCACGACCTGCAGATCGACGTCGAGGGTCGCGAGGCCTTTAAGGTTGCCACGGGCAGCCTGACGCTGGTTCAGGAGTTTGACGAGAAGGACGACTACGATCTGGTCGATTCCGACGCCTCGATCGCCGGCGATCTTGCTGACGACAAGTTTGCGCTGTTTGTTGCCGGCGAGCCTCACATGCCCACGCTCGAGTTCCCGGGCGATGGCGCGCAGCCGGTCAAGAAGATCTGCTTTAAGCTGCTTGCAGACGCTTACTGGGAAGTGTAACGAGCCGCTCGGCTGAGCTGTTCGTTTTGCGAGCGTTATCCCTTGGAGGAACGCGCTTGGGCCCCGCTGATCGCGGTTCCTTTGGGGATTGCGGTTGGCGGGGCTTTTGTTGAGTAGGGGAGTTGCCGGCGGCGTTGTGCTTGGATTGGCGGATGCGCGCCCGAAATCGGCAACAAAAAAGCCGCCCGAAGGCGGCTATCTTGTGCAATGGAGCCAGCGACCGGGCTCGAACCGGTGACCCCCGCTTTACGAGAGCGGTGCTCTACCAACTGAGCTACGCTGGCGGCCATGTGATGACGCAACTGAGGCGTCAACGGCTGTCTATGATACGGGACATCGCAAATCCGCGCAAGTGTTCTGACGGCTTTTCTCACTTTAAATGCACTAATATTGGAGACGTGATGTCTTGCTCTTACGGGTCTCAAACAGAATGGGGTGGCGATGGCTCAACCCAAGATTCTTCTCACACGCATCGATGACCGGTTTATTTACGGGCAAGACGTTGAGCTGTGGAACGAAGTCGTGGGTTCCAACCTTGTTTTAATTGTCAACGATGAGATTGCGGCTGATTCGCGCAAGTGGGCCCCTATGAGGGTGGCGACACCCGAGGGTGTCTGGACGCGGTTTTTCTCGGTGCAAAGGACTGTCGACATCATTCATACCGCAACGCCGCGCCAAAGGATTCTCATCATGGTGGCGTCGCCCACGGATGCACTCGCGCTGGTTAAGGGTGGTGTGCCGATCACCAAGATCAGCATTGGCCATATGCAGGCGGGGGAGGGCAAGCACCCCATAACGCCCGCAGTCGCCGTAGATGACGCAGATGTCGCAGCCCTCAAAGAGCTGCAGGCGCTCGGCATAGAGCTAGAAATCCGCTATCTCCCCAGTTCCGCCCCCGACCCCATCGGCAATCTGTTCAACTGATCCCTTGGGGACGGAGGAAAACGGATCATTTTGCCTTCGTAGGGGATCTGTGTGGCGCTGTCCGCCAAAACTATGCCGGTTTACTACGATGAATTGCTTATCGCCGAGCATGCCAAATTTGCAGAGAATAAAACCGCAGGTAGACGAGTTGCTAATTTTTTATAAACCAGCGCGTGGTCGGACATAGTGGGTTCATCGTAGTAATTCGGCATAGTTTTGTTATGTCACCAATTCGGTGGCATCGAAAAGAAGGATTTAGGCATGAAGCAGCGCCCGTCGGCGGTGGTGCCAGCGGGCGCTGCCGTGTGATATGTCGCGTTGTGGGTTTAGTGCCTCATAAAGTGGTACTCGATCACATTGCTGTAGGGGTGACCCGGGCCCACGATGCCCTGCGGGAACAGCGGCTGGTGCGGCGTGTCGGGGTACATCTCGGCCTCGAGAGCAAAGCCGGCACCCCAACCGTAGTTGGCATCGTCCTTGGCGTGCTCGTCACCCAACCAATTGCCGGTGTAGAGCTGCACGCCCGGGGCGGTGGTGTAGTAGTCCAGCTCGCGGCCGGTCCACATCTCCTCGACATGCAGGGCGCGACGCAGGTTGCGGCCGTACTGATAGCCATCGATGCACAGGCAGTGATCGTAGCCGCGTGCCTGCTTAATCTGCGGGTCGTCGGCCTCCATGCCGGGCGCGACAGGACGCAGCTCGCGGAAGTCGAATGGCGTGCCTTCGACCGGAGCAATCTCGCCGGTGGGGATGTTCTGCTCGTTAATGGGCAGGTAGTGGGCAGCGTTAGCAACAAAGAAGTGCTCACAGTCCATGCCGGCGTTATGGCCGGCAAGGTTAAAGTACGTGTGGTTGGTCATGGACACGTAGGTGGCGCGGTCGCTCTCGCAACCATACTCGATGCGGAAGACACCGGTGCGCGTAACGGTAAACACAGCCGTAAAGGTTCGGTTGCCGGGCAGGCCCAGCTCGCCATCCTTAAGCGAGGTGGTCATGCGCACGGCGTTATGGACCTCGTCGAGCTCAACATCCCACACGCGTTTATGCAGGCCGTGCTCAAGATCGCTGTGTAGGTTGTTGGCGCCCTCGTTGGCGGGCATATGCCAGTCCGTGCCGTCGATGGTGATCGTGGCGCCCGCGGTGCGGTTTGCCACGGGGCCGATGGTCGCGCCAAAGCAGGCGGGGTTGTCAAAGTAATCCTCGAGCTTATCGAAGCCCAGCACCACATCGCGCACGTTGCCGGGAATATCGGGCACATCGATACCCAGCACGGTGGCGCCATAGTCCATAATGCGAACGCAGATCTCGGGCCCGTTGAGGGTATAACGATGAACGGAGGTGCCGCACGGCGCGGTGCCGAAAAGCTCGGAAGTGATCATTTGGTTCCTAACATCGAGGTATTTCGGACAAACTGTAGCGCGAACAGGTGAGATTATCACTACACCCCACTAAAGCAGGGGGTATTTTTCTCAAAAAAGTGATGATTGGAGCTGTGCGGGTGTTCATTTTTGACGCGCACGAGTCTGATACAATTTGTTCGTTACTGTTTGAATGATATGCGCGCAAAGAACGGCGAGGATTCATCGTGATTAAGGCAGAGCGACAGGATAAGGTTCGTCAGCTGCTCGAAGAGCAGGGCACGGTTTCGGTCAAGGAGATTTCGGATGCGCTGGGCGTTTCGGATATGACGATTCGCCGCGACCTCGAAGAACTTGCGAGCCTGGGCGAGATCGAGCGCGTGCACGGCGGCGCCCGTAGCGCACAGGGACGTCCCCATGCTATGTTGCGCCATGAGTATTCGCACAGCGAAAAGCGCACTAAGCATGCCGAGGAAAAGCTGCAGATTGCGCGCCGTGCTGTGAAGCTTATCGAGGAGGGCTCGACCATCTTTTTGGGTACGGGCACTACGGTGGAACAGATGGCCTCGATGCTGCCGGCGTGTCGCCTGCGCATTGTGACCAACTCGCTTTCGGTGTTTAACCTGCTCGAGGCGCGCGAAGACTGCGACCTGTGCCTCGTGGGCGGCATGTACCGTCGCCGCACCGCCGCTTTTGTGGGACCAACGGCCGAGGATACCCTGCGTGCGTTGGGCATCGACGCGGCGTTTATCGGCGCCAACGGCATTCTGGATGGCGATGTGTCTACGTCCAATATGGACGAGGGCCGTATCCAGCAGCTCGCCTTTAGCAAGGCAGACTCGCGCTACTTGATCGCCGATTCAAGCAAGATCGGCAAGCGCGACTTCTACACCTTCTGCCGCCTGGACAGCTTGGACGCCGTGGTGTGCGAGCCGGGCATCGCCGCCGAGAATCGCGCCGCCATCGAGGAACACACGCAGGTCATCTGCTAGCTAACGCTATGGGATTGCCAACAGGCGATGCGGGAGGACTTTTACCTCCTGTCATTGTGGGGAATCAACGCGTGAGCGCTACGCGATATGACGCGTAAATGAGGACTCCACTATCAAATTGTCTCAATCTGTGACAGGTAGGGGTGAAATCACCAACCAGATGTTACAGATTGGGGGGATTGTCCTGTGCATTTGTCTCAATCTGTAACAGCTAGGACCCAAAAACTCGACTAGATGTTACAGATCGAGATTTTGTCTACCCAGCCATCATCTTTGTCTCGATCTGTAACAGTTAGACGGCCAAAAGCGAATCAGATGTTACAGATCTAGACATTTCGAACCGGGTGCCCCCGTTCATCTCAATTTGTAACAATTGGGGCCGAAAATCCCTGCTAGATGTTACAGATCGAGACAAATGGCCTGTTCGGGCCGAGCCAAAACAAAAAGGCCGCATGCGAACCCGTGGAGGATTTCACATGCGGCCGACAGGGGGTATGCGGCTTGAATTAGGCCATGAGCAGGCCGGTTTCCGCGACGTTCTTGTACCAGTACGCGCTCGCCTTGGGATAGCGCTTCTGGGTCTCAAAGTCGATGTAGAACAGGCCGTAGCGCTTGTTGTAGCCGTTGGTCCAGGAGAACTGGTCCTGCAGCGACCACACGAAGTAACCGTCGACGTTCACGCCGCCGTCGATTGCCTTGAGAATCCATGCGAGATGCTGACGCATGTAGTCGATGCGAGGGGCGTCGTCGATAAAGCCGTCCTCAAAGTCGTCCTTATAGCCCATGCCGTTCTCGGTGATGTAGATCTTCTTGTAGTTGGGGTAATCGTTCTTAATGCGGAGCAGCAGGTCGTAGAGACCCTCGGGATAGATAATCCAGTCCCAATCGGTGGTGGGTACGCCTTCGCGCACGCATGACTCGCCCACGCCCTTGAGGAACCAGCGCGAGGAGCCCTTGTCGCCGGTGCCATTGTGGTTGATGTCGTTTTCGCCCTCGGCGGCACGCAGGAACTGGCACTTGTAGGTGTTGACGCCCAGGCAATCGTTGTAGGGGAGCGCGGCGGTCAGCGCGGCGATGTCCTCGTCGCGGACGTCGAGCTCGCCGCCGGCGATATGGGCCAGCTTGGTCGCAGCCTCCATGGTGTCGGCTGCATAGTGGCCGCGGAAGGTGGCGTCGAGTACCCAGCGGTTGTTGATGACGTCGGCCATGCGAGCTGCCTCGCAGTCGGCGGCGTTGTTGGGATCGAGGGGATACTTGGGCTCCAGGTTCTGGACAATGCCGATCTCACCCTCAAAGCCGCCCTCATGGAAGGCGACGACGGCCTTGGCGTGGGCCACCATCATGTTGTGCATGAGCTGGAAGGCCTTGTCCAGGCGATACTTCTCGCCGTGCGGCCAGTTGCCGACGATAAAGCTGCCCTCGGCGGTTGCGGGAATCTCGTTAAACGTGAACCAGTGCTTGACCTCGGTGAACTCGGCAAAGCAGAACTTGGCGTACTCGACAAAGGCGTCGATCGTCGTGCGCGTCAGGAAGCCCTCGCCGCCGTCCTGGTAAAAGGCCTCGGGCGTATCAAAGTGATCGAGCGTGACATAGGGGATAACGCCGGCTTTGTTGCAGGTGGCGAAAAGCTCATGATAGAAGGCGACACCCTCGTGGTTGATCTCGCCAGTGCCGTTGGGGAAGATGCGGCTCCAAGCGATGGAGACGCGGATACCGTTGATGCCGAAGCGCTGGCACAGGTCGATATCGACCGGGTACTTGTTGTAGAAATCGCTTGCGGGATCGGGGGAGAAGCGACCCTGAGCTGCCAGGAAATCGTCCCAGGGCACTTTGCCCTTGCCGTGCGTGCGGGTCTCGCCCTCAACCTGGTAAGCGGCGGTGGCGCCGCCAAACACAAAGCCGTCGGGGAACTGCATGGGGTTGGTCATGAGTCATCCTTTCTGTGGGATTCGAATAGGGAGAGGTGCCCGAACTGGGGATCCGGGCACCAACAGAGGGAGGAACCTAGTCGAGGTTCTCGCGGAGCCACTTGATGGCGCCAGCGGGGTCGCGAGTAAGGTCGATATATTCCTTACCGCGCGGGGCGAGCAGCTTAATGCCCAGGCGATCGGTGTCGGCCTTCATGTCGTTGTAGTAGCTACGGACCTGCGGGGCAAGCACGATAACGTCGTACTGATCCATGATGGCAGTGTGCTGGCCATAGGCGCCTGCGGAGGAAGCGATGTTCTCTCCGGTCTGCGCGGCACCTTCCTTGATGGCGTTGGCAAGCATGGCAGAGGTGCCGGCGCCGGCGCACAGGACGAGGACCTTCAGACCGTCGACATCCTTCTTAGCGGATGCATCGGCAGCGGGCTCGGGCTGATCGGCGACAGGCTTGCTGTCAGCGGCAGCGGCGGTCGGCTCGACGGCAGCGGTGGCCTGCTCGACAGCGGGCGCAGAGGTGCTGGCGGCGATGGTGGCAGCACCATCGGACTCGAGACCCAGCTCGGCGGCGCGCTCGGCTTCCTGGTCGCAGAGCAGCTTATCGTATGCCTTCAAGAACGGCAGGTAGATGATGGCGTCCAGCAAGATGATGATCGCGACAAATACCAGGGCGATAAGCTGGAAGTTCGTGGTGATGAAGATGCCGATGGGGGCAGGGGTAGCCCAAGGCACCACGAAGGAGAAGCCGTTCATGCCCACGTTGTCGATAAAAAACTTGGCAACACTTACGTTGACGCAGCCGGCGGCAACAAAGGGGATGAGCATGTAGGGGTTGAGGATCATGGGCGCGCCAAAGAGCAGCGGTTCGTTGACGGCGAAGGCAACAGGAACAATCGAGGCCTTACCGACGGCTTTGAGCTGCTTGGACTTCATAAAGAGAATCAGCAGAAGCGGAACGATGAACGTGGCGCCGGTGCCGCCGAACTCACCCACGAGCGACATGTTAAAGGTGAGGGAGTGGGCGGGGTGGCCACCGGCCAGCAGAACCTGCAGGTTCTCGGCCTGGTTGGCAAGACGGATGGGGTCGATGCCCGGCTGGACAATCGAAGGGCCGTGGACACCGATGAACCAGAAGAACGCGGTGGCTGCCTGAATAAGGATGAGTCCGGGGTAGGTCTCTGCCGCAGTGAAGAGCGGGGAGAGCAGTTTGATAAGCAGCTCGGAGAACGGAACGCCCATGAGGTTGCGCACAACCACATCGATGATGCCGCAAATGATGACAGCGCCACCGAAGGGGATGATGTCGCGGAAGTTCTGTGCGATGGCGCCCGGAACCTCCTTGGGCAGCTTAATGGTCAGATCGCGCGAGACGCAGAACTTATAGACCCACACGGTAATGAACGCGGCGATATAGGCCGAGAACAGACCGCGCGTACCCATGCTGGTGCAATCGAAGACAGAAAGCTCGGAGCCGTTGAACTTGGTGGTGAACTGCGTAACAGCGAGCAGCAGCATGCTGCACTGGGCGGCAACCATGGTGGAGCCGTCGTTGAGCACCTTGCCGGCGGGCATGCGACGGTTCATGGAAGCCGTAAAGTTCTTGGCGGTGGTGCCGGCAACCATGATGCCCATGACGCCCATGGTGAAGTTGTACAGCTTGTTGCACCAGTCGATGAGCGGCTGGGGCAACGTGATTCCAACTACGCCGGGAAGGGTGGCGATCAGCAGAAAGATCGAAGAGGTAAGGACGATGGGCATGCACCCAAGGAATCCGTCTTTGATGGCCTGGAGGTAGATGTTTCTCGAGATCTTCTCGAAGAACGGTTGATGCTTTTCGAGCATCTTTACGATGGCGTCCATAGAGCTCCTTTGCTACTTGATGCGCGATGCATGTGGATGGAACTGGTCGTCGATGGATGGTCAGGACTGCCCGGAAACCTTCCTGCTTAAGGAAGGCATTGCGAAATGACAACGTTGTCATTTCGTTAATGACAACGTAAGACATTTTTGGAAGAGCAACAAGGATATACGGGTGAGCGGTCGATATTGTCCGGTAAACGGTTGATTTGTCAGTCGGGCAGGTAGTGTATGCTAGAACGCAAAAAGCAAGCGATGCAAAACCGACTGGAGAAGTAGTGGCAACGATGGACAAGAAAAATGTCTCAATGAACGATGTGGCGATTGCTGCGGGTGTTTCTCTCAAGACGGTTTCGCGTGTGATCAACGAGCCCGATAGCGTGCGAGAGTCGACACGCGATAAGGTTCATTCCGCAATGGAGGCGCTCGGGTTTCGAACCAACTTTGCCGCGCGTTCGCTCAAGTTGGGCCGTTACGGGTGCATTGGCGTGGTGCTGTTCCACTTGTCGGGCGGTGCCGTGGACATGATTGACGGTATCGCAGATGCCGCCGAAGAACGCGGCTTTGCGCTCACGATGATCAAAAAGCGGGCGGGGGAGAAGATGACCCTTGCCGAAGCGGCGCGTAGGATGTCGCAGCTGCCTGTTGATGGCATGATCTTCAACCTGCGTCAGATGGTCGATGACTTTGATACTTTTGAGGCACCGAAAGACCTCAAGACGGTGATTATCACACCGATGGAACATCCTACCTGCTCCACCGTCAGTGACGACCAAGAGGGCGGCGCGCGCATGGCGTGCGAGTACTTCTTGAACCACGGGCATAAAAACGTGTACTTCGTCTCTGGTAAGAAAGAGTCGTTGTCGAGCCAGTGCCGTATGAAAGGTTGGCGTGCGGCACTCGAGGCGCGTGGCATTGAGCCGCCCGAGCCTCTGCAAGGCGATTGGAATGCGGATAGTGGCTATGCCGCGGGCCTTGTGCTTGCCGATAAGCCCGATTGCACGGCGGTCCTCGCTGCTAACGACTGCATGGCAAACGGCGTGATGATGGCTCTACGTGACAAAGGGCTCAGTGTGCCCAATGATGTGTCCGTGATCGGCTTCGACGATGAGCTCTATAAGACGATTCCCAACTCGATTCTGACGTCGGTGAAGTTTCGCCACCGCGAGCTGGGCGTCCGTGCGCTCAACGAGGTCGTCGCGGGTCTGGAAGCTCCGAGCTCCAGAAGCCGTACGCTCGTCTCGGGCGTGTTGGTCGAGCGTTCCAGCGTAAAGGACTTGCGGGCGTAGACGTGCTCGGCCTATTCCGTTTGTCTCGATCTGTAACAACTAGACGGTCAAAAGTGGTCTACATGTTACAGATTGAGATTTTCGGCTTGGCCTGTGCGTTCATCTCGATCTGTAACAGCTAGGACCGAAAAACTCGGCTAGATGTTACAGATTGAGATGAACAGGAGGACGGGTGCGGTCTAAACAAAATGGCCCGCGCATCACACATCGATGTACGGGCCATTTATTGTCTGCAAGCGGCAGGTGGTGTCAGCGTCTTATGCCTCGAGGTTTTCCTCGATCCAGGCGACGGCACCCTTGGGATCCTTAGTGAGGTCGATGTACTGTTTGCCCTTGGGCGACAGCAGCGTGATGCCCAGGCGGTCGGTGTCGGCCTTCATCTCGTTGTAATAGGTGCGAACCTGCGGAGCCAGGACGATGACGTTGTACTGGTCCATGATGGCGTAGTGGCTGCCGTAGGCACCGGCGTTGGCGGTAATGTCGATGCCCAGCTCGTCGGCGCCTTCCTTAAGCGCGTTGGCGAGCAGTGCAGAGGTGCCGGCGCCAGCGCACAGAACCAGAACCCTCAGATCCTTGCCCTTAAGGGCGGACGGAGCTGCGGAGGCCTCAGTGGCAGAAGCGGTCTCGACAACAGGAGCCTCAACGGCGGGGGCGGCAGCGGTCTTGACGGCCTTGGTCTCCTCGGCCTCTTCTTCGGCCAGGGTCTCGGCCTCCTGCTTGCACAGGACGTTGTCGTAGGCCTTGCAGAACGGGTAGTAGATCAAGAAGTCAACGACCAGCAGGACGACAACCAGGACCAGAGAGATCGGCTGGAAGTTGGTGTCGATGAAGGTGCCGATCGGTCCGGGGAGTGCCCACGGCATGGCATAGATAAAGCCGTTCATGCCCAAAAAGTCGATGAAGAACTTACCAATGAGGACGTTGGCCACGGGGGCAAACAGGAACGGGATCAGGAAGTACGGGTTGAGGATGATGGGCGCGGCGAACAGCAGCGGCTCGTTGACGGCGAACATCACGGGCACGACAGAGGCTTTGCCGACGGCCTTGAGCTGCTTGGAGCGCATAAAGAGCAGGAAGATGATCGGGACAATGAACGTGGCGCCGGTGCCGCCGAGTTCGCCGATGTAGTTACCGAAGTTTTCGGTCAGGGCGAGGGCGGGGTGACCGCCGGCCTGCAGCGTGGCGAGGTTGGTGGTGATGTTGCCAAACAGCGCGGCGTTGAGGGCAGGCTTAACGACCGAGGGGCCGTGGATGCCCATGAACCAGAACAGCGGGATCATGAACCAGATGAGGGCGAGGCCGGCGTAGGAATCGGCAGCGGCGAACAGCGGGCTCACCAGCGTGGAGATGACGTTGGCAAACGGGACGGCCAAGCAGGTGCGGCAGATAACGTCGATGACGGCGACAAACAGGATGGAGAAGCTGAAGGCGAAGATGTCGCGGAAGTTCTGGGCGATGGCGCCGGGGACTTCTTTGGGCAGCTTGATGGTGATGTCTCGCTTAATGCAGAAGGCATAGATGTTGACCGTGGCAAATGCGGCGACAAAGGAGCTCAGCAGGCCCTTGGTGCCCATGTTGTCGGTAAAGAACACCGAGACATCGGCGCCGTCGATCTTGGCACTCGTCTGGGTAACGGCCAAGATGAGCATAGCGCACATGGCGGCGACCATGGTGCTCGTGGCGTTGATGGCCTTGCCGGCAGGCATGCGGCGGTTCTTGGAGCCGGTCAGCGCGCTTGCGGTGGTGCCGGCGACCATGATGCCCACGACGCCCATCGTGAAGTTGTAAACCTTGTTGCAGAAGTTCACGACGTCGACGTTCCACCAGTCGGGCAGCGTAAAGCCGCCGACCGTGGCGACAACGCCCGGCAGGGTCGAAATAAGCAGGAAGACAGAAGAAGACAGGATAATGGGCATTGCTGCCAAAAAGCCGTCTTTAATGGCCTGAAGGTAGATGTTCTTAGAGACCTTGTCGAAGTACGGCTGACCTTTCTCCAAGAACTTAACGATCGATTCCATAGTTCACGCTCCTCTTTGCATGAAATCTTAATGGCATGGACGTTGAAAACCTATATGGTCTCCCGCTTGCTAAAAGCCCGGGTGCAGGCGGGGCCGGTCCCAGGGGGAGAGAGGGGAGCGGCTGGGTTTGTATCGCATAGGGCCGCTCCCTTCTCGGGGGAAAGCGAGGCGATGCGCTACTGCGCGTCCGCCATAGTGTCGGCGAGCTCCTTGTACCAGAGTGCCGACTGCTTGATGTAGCGTTTTTGCGTGTCGAAGTCGATGTAGAACAGGCCGTAGCGCTTGTTATAGCCATTGGCCCACGAGAACTGGTCCTGCAGGCTCCAGATAAAGTAGCCCTGGACGTCGACGCCCTCGGCGCGCGCCTGGAGCACCTTCTCCATGTGCTGGTCGACAAAGTCGATGCGCTCGGGATCGGCGACGATGCCGTTTGCGTCGGGCTCGGGGTCCTTGTGGCCCAGGCCGTTTTCGGTGATATAGATGACGGGGAGGTTGGGATAGGTGGCGCTGATGTGCTTGAGCGTGTCGTAGAGGCCTTGCGGGTAGATGAGCCAATCCCAGTCGGTGGTGGGGATACCCGGCATATCGACCTGCTGCCCGACGCCCTTAAACTTAAAGCACGAGGTGCCCTTGTCTCCGGTGCCGTTAAAGCTGTTGGTTGACTCGCCATCGTAGGCGGCGATAAACGCCGACTGATAGTAGTTGAGGCCGAACATATCGTTGCGGGGCGCCGCCTTGGCGAGCTCCTCCATGTCGCTGTCCTCAACCGTAAGTGTGGCGTTGTTGGCACGCAGAATCTCGTTGATGAGTGAGAGGGTGCGCGCGGAGTAGTGACCCAGGAAGGCGCCGTCCATGATGAAGTCGGTGTAGAAGGCGTTGTACAGGTCGGCGGCGTGCTGGTCGGCGGGCGAGTCGGTGGCAGGATATGCCGGCGTCAGGACGTTGACCATGCCAATGCGTCCGCCCAGGTGCTCGGTCTCGTCAAGATCCTTATACAGGTTGACGGCGCGGGCGTGGGCAACGAGCTCGTTGTGCTGGCTCTGGATGCCGCTCGTCACATCAAAGTGATGGTTGGGCGGGAAGTTGCCTTGGATGTATTGGGAGTGCGAGAGGCTGATGAGCTCGTTGATGGTGAACCAATTCTTGACCTCGCGGAACTCGCGGAAGCAGAACTCGGCATAGCGCACATAGGCGTCGACGGTCTTGCGGTTGAGCCAGTCGCCCTGGTTGAACAGGGCGGCGGGGGAGTCAAAGTGATGCAGGGACACATAGGGCTCGACGCCATACTTTTTGCAGCAGGCGAACAGCTCGTGGTAGTGCTTAACGCCCTCGGCGAGGGGTTCGGCATCGTCGCCGTTGGGGAAGATGCGGGTCCAGGCGATGGACACACGAATGGCGTTGAGTCCATGCTCGGCAGAAAGGCGGATATCCTCCTCGTAGCGGTTGTAGAAATCACTGGCCGGGTCGGGCAAAAAGCGACCCTGGGCGACAAGGTAATCGTCCCACATGGTCTTACCCTTGCCTGCCACCTTCGTGGAACCTTCCGTTTGGTACGCGGCGGTTGCGGCGCCCCAAACAAAGCCCTTCGGCAGCTGCTGTACGCGGTTTAGCAAAGACATATGCATACACCCTCTCGTCTCGCTGTTCGATATTGTGCGTTTGCGCTCAGGAGGCTCCCTGGTTAGCGTTCAGCGGTGAAAAAGCCCGATAAACACTATCTTAAAATGATTAGAACCAAAATGAGCACGTGAACATTTGACAATGAGCACGTTAACATCCGGCTGGGATGTATAGAAACAAAACAACTTCAAACAGCCGCGAACGGTTGTATTTGTTCGGTAAGCGGTTTTGATTGACAGAAGTTTTCATGTTGTGGTATATGGCTCGGGTATCATGAGCACGTTATCAATGTATGTACGATGCGCCATGGGCGCGGGGAATAGTTGGGAAGCAGGTTAGCGTGGAAGGCATGGCTCAGCAGACAAGGAATGGTCATTCGGCGAGCGCGGCAGAAGTTGCGGCGCTCGCTGGCGTGAGCCGCCAGACTGTGTCTCGCGTGGTCAACGGTATGCCCAACGTGACGGAAAAGACGCGCAAGCGTGTGCTGGCCGCCATGGAAGAGCTGGGCTTTCGTCCCAATTTTGCTGGAGCGGCGTTGCGCGGCGGGTCGTATCGTTCTATTGGCCTGTGCATGTACAACATCACACGTGTCGGTAACCTGGCGACGCTCGAGGGTATCATGCAAGCGGCGCGCGAGCACGATTTTGCCGTCACTATGATCGAGATGGGCGGCGACAAGCCCTATACACTTGCCGATGCCTCGCGCCGCATGGTCGAGCGACCCGTCGACGGCATGATTCTCAACATGAACCGCATGGCTCCCGATTTTGAGGAGTTTGTTCCCCAGCCGGGAGTGCGAACGGTCATCCTGTCCATGTATGCGCATCCGCGCTGCACGACGATCGACTCCGACCAGTATGGTTCGTGCGAGCTGTTGACCAATTATCTGCTGGAACATGGTCACTCGAATATGCGGTTTGTGGCGGGTCCGGAAAACTCGATTTCCTCGCGTTTTCGTGAGGCCGGTTGGCGCGATACGCTGGGTCGTGCTCATGTCGATGCCGCTCCGATGCTGCGTGGCGATTGGAGTGCGGACAGTGGGTACGCCATGGGCGAGCGGATTGCGGCCGAGGTGCTTGCCGGCGGGTCGCAGGCGCCGACTGCCGTGCTTGCGGCAAATGACCAGATGGCGCTGGGCGTTATCGCCGCGCTCGAGAACGCGGGCCTGTCCGTGCCCGACGACGTGAGCGTGGTTGGTATCGACGACGCACTCGAGGGACTTGTTCCTCACAATCGGCTGACGACGCTGCGATTTGATTTGCGCGGTGTCGGTAAGCTTGCGTTTGAGGCGGCGATTGGAGAGAGCTCGTCTATCGAGGCGATTCATGTGCCGAGTACGCTGGTCGAACGCTCGACTGTTAGGGACATACGGGGTTAGGTCCTACTCCGTTTGTCTCGATTTGTAACAGGTAGACGGTCAAAAGCGGGCTACGTGTTACAGATTTAGCTTCTTCGGAAAGAGCAATCCTGTTCGTCTCAATCTGTAACAGCTAGGACCAAAAAACTCGGCTAGATGTTACAGATCGAGACAAACGGCTCCCGACCAGCCCAAAAACAAAAAGACCGGGGGCGGCGCGCCGTGTGACGTGCCGCCCCCGGCTGAGAAATGGGGACAGGTTGTGTGAGCGGGCAACCCCGCCAGCCACTAGTCCAGACGACGGGTCTGCGCCACGTGCTTGTACCAGTAGGCGCTTGCCTTGGGCGTGCGCTTCTGGGTTTCAAAGTCAACGTAAAAGAAGCCGTAACGCTTGTTGTAGCCATTGGTCCAGGAGAACTGATCCTGCAGGCTCCACAGGAAGTAGCCGCCCACGTTAACGCCCACCTCCATGGCCTTGAGCAGCCAACGCAGGTGCTGCTCGATGTAGTCGATGCGCGGCTGGTCGTCCACAAAACCGTCCTTGTAGGGGTCCTTGTAGCCCATGCCGTTCTCGGTGATGAAAATCTGCTTGTAGTTGGGGTAGCGCTGCTTAATGTAGACGAGCAGATCGAACAGGCCCTCGGGATAGATGATCCAGTCCCAGTCGGTGGTGGGGATGCCAGGCTTGTTCACATGCTCGCCAATACCCTTAACGCGCCAGCGGCCAGTGCCCTTCTCGCCCGTACCGTTGTGGTGCAGGTCGTTCTCGCCGTCGTAAGCCTTCAAGAAGCGGCACTGGTAGTTGTTAACGCCCAGGTAGTCGTTGTAGAGCGCGGCCTCGCGCATGATTTCCAGATCCTCGTCTAGGATTTCGATGGTGCCGCCCGAGACGGCAGCCAGGCGGTTGGCGCACTCGAGGGTGTCGGGCGCATAGTCGCCGCGGAAGGTGGCGTCGAGCAAGAACTGGTTTTGCAGCACGTGCTCGTTGTTGGCGGCTTTGATGTCGGCGGGGTCGTTCTCGTTGAGCGGGTACTTAAACTCCAGCGACTGGATGACGCCGATTTTGCCCTTAAAGCCGCCGTTGTGGAAGGCCAGCACGGCCTTGGCGTGGGCGAGCATCATGTTGTGCTCGCACTGGAAGGCCTCGGCCAGATGCGCCTTGACGCCACCGGGGAAGGTGCCCTCGATGTAGGTGTTGGAGGCGTCGGCCCAGATCTCGTTAAAGGTGAACCAGTAGGTCACCTGGTCGGCGTACTCCTTAAAGCAGAAGGTGGCAAAGTCCACAAAGGCGTCGATGGTCTCGCGGTTGAGGAAGTCGCCCTTCTCAAAGAGGGGAAGCGGCGTGTCAAAGTGATGCAGCGTGACGAACGGCTCAACGTGGTGCTTGTGGCACTCGGCGAAGAGATCGTGGTAGAACTGGACGCCCTCGGGGTTGATTTCGCCGGTGCCGTTGGGGAAGATGCGGCTCCAGGCGATGGAGAGGCGAATGCCGTTGATGCCGAACTCCTCGCACAGCTCCAGGTCGACGGGGTACTGGTTGTAGAAGTCCGAAGCGGGATCGGGGGAGAAGCGCCCCTGGGCCTCCAGAAAGTCGTCCCAGGCAACCTTGCCCTTACCGTGAGTGCGGGTCTCGCCCTCTACCTGGTAGGCAGCGGTGGCGCCGCCAAAGACAAAGTCCTCGGGAAACTGCGCGGGCGGGTTGGTGACGCTAGCAGGATTAACGGACATGATGATCCAATCGTCTAAATCGAAGGGCCAGCCGGTCTTGGATGGTCGGCTGGCCCTGGGCGTTACTTACTTCGAAAGTTGCTCACTCACGAAGGCGAGAGACTTGTCGCCGTTCTGGGAGAGCTCGATGTACTGCTTGCCACGGCAGGCGACGCACTTGTTGCCCACGCGCTCACAGTCCTTCTGCAGGTCGGCCAGGTAGCTTGCGGCCTGCGGGGCCAGGACGACCAGGTCAAAGTCGGGGAGCATGTCCACGTGGTTGCCATAGGCCTCGGCAGCGGTCTCGAGGTTAATGCCGCGCTCCTTGGCGGCCTTGGCCAGCGCGTTGGCGAGCAGGCCCGAGGTTCCGCCGCCCTGGCAGAGCACGAGCACGCGCTTGCCGTTGAGGTCGCTGGCGGTCGTTGTCTCGGCAGCGGGTGCTGCGGAAGCGGCGGGGGAGTCGGCCTTCACGGCCTCGGCAGCAGCGCCGGCGGCAACGCTCTTGGCGTCAGCCTTGCCCTGGAAGGCATCGTTGAGCTTGGCGGCTTTCTCGGCGTTCTTGGCGGCGAGCTCCTCCTGGGAGATCTCGGCCTCCTCGGCGCACTTCTGGGCGTCATAGGCACGGAAGAACGGATAGTACAGGGCAAAGTCGACGACTAGGATGATGGCGAGCATCACAAAGGCGAGCGGCTGGAAGCCCAGGCCCATGATGGTGCCGATGGGGCCGGGGACGGTCCAAGGCAGGGTGTACATAAAGCCGTTCATGCCCAAGAAGTCGATAAAGATCTTGAGGATCCAGATGTTGGCGATCGGGGCAAAGACAAACGGGACAAAGAAGACGGGGTTGAGCACGATGGGTGCGGCGAACAGCAGCGGCTCGTTGACGGCAAAGCAGACGGGGACGATGGCGGCCTTACCGACGGCGCGCATCTCCTGAGACTTGGCCAGGAAGCAGAACATAAAGACCAGGACGAGCGTGGCGCCGGTGCCGCCCATGCAGACGACGAAGTACTGGGCACCCTGGGTCAGGACAGCGGAAGCGTGCTGGCCGGCCTGGAACGCAGCCAGGTTGTCGGTCATGTTGGCAACGAGAGCGGCGGCGATGGCGGGCTCGACGATCGAGGGGCCGTGGACGCCCACGAACCAGAAGAGGCTCATGGCGCCGTAGATCACAGCGAGGCCGATGTAGCCATCGGCAGCGGTGAACAGGGGCTGGAACACCTGGATGACACCCTGGGCAAAGCAGAAGCCAAAAGCAGCGCGGAAGACGATGTCAAAAACCCAAAAGACGGTGATGCAGACGGAGAAGGGGATGATGTCCTTAAAGGTCTGCGAGATGTTGGGCGGAACCTGCTCGGGCATCTTGACGGTGATGTTGCGCTTAATGAAGAACTTGTAGATGATGCCGGTCACAAACGCAGCGATGAAAGCGGTCAGCAGGCCCTTGGAACCAAGGTAGGTGGTGTTGAAACCGCTGGCAGCGTCCGTGGCGATGGTGTCGCTCGAAAGGAGCAAGAAGCCGATGATGGCCGCGCACATGCACGAGATGAAGTTGATCTGGTTGTTCTTGGGCAGATCGCGGTTCTGAGCGTCGGCGAAGTGCTTGGCCGTGGTGGCGGCACAGGCGATGGCCAGGATGCCCATGGAGTAGTTGTAGCACTTCCATAGGGCGTTGTTGATGTCATCGGGCCAGTAGAAACCCCAGATATTGGGAACCGAGGCTACCAGGCAGAAGATGGACGAGAAGATGATGATGGGGATGACGGAGATAAAACCGTCGCGGATCGCCTTGAGGTACTTGTTGCGGGCGATCGCGTTGAAAAAGGGCTGCCCCTTTTCGATGATGGCGATGAGTTGCTCCATGCAAAGCTCCTAAGAGTCGGTGGGTTGGCAACGATGGTAGCTTTTGACGTTTGGTTGCCAAAATGTTGACGTTGCCATTTTGCGACACAAAATAAGACGCGAACCGATGGCCCCTGTGCCTGTGGACCGTCGATTCCTTGCGCGTAAACGTTTGAGCCGCCCGGTGGCTCTGTGTTTGCACAATGGCAACGTTAACATTTGGTCGACAAAAGCTGTTCGGGGAAGCAAAAATGTCGGTGAACGGTAGGTTTTGGGTGGTGAGCGTATGGTGGGGGAGGCGTTGGATATACTTGAAGGCGTTAAAAATGACTGCGTAGGGTGTCACCAATGGCATCGTTGACATAGAAAGATCGACCTATGGCCGCTGTTAAAAAATCGGTATCCGTTAAGGATGTGGCGCGTCTCGCGGGCGTCTCGGAACAGACGGTCTCGCGCACCGTTCACGATTCGCCCAGCGTGCGCCCCGAGACCAAGGAGCGCGTGCGTGCCGCCATGCGCGAGCTGGGGTATCGCCCCAATTTTGCCGGTCGATCGCTGCGTCGCGGTAAGTTTAAGACCGTCGGCGTCGCCATGTTCAATATTACCGGCACCGGCAACCTCGACCGTATGGAGGGCTTTGCCGCCGCCGCCGATAAGCACGGCTATGCCCTCACTCTCACTAAAGTAGACGGGCATCCGTATACCCTCGAGGGCGCATCGTCGCGCATGAGCGCACTGCCGGTGGACGGCATGGTTGTGATTATGAACCGCATGCCGGCGGACTTTGGCACCTTTGAGCCGCTGCCCGGTATGCAGACGGTGCTCGTTACCATGCTGGAGCACCCGCTCTGTTCAACGGTCGATAACGACCAGTTCGATTGCTCGCGCCAAGTGGTCGAGTACTTGCTGGGGCAGGGGCACAAGACCGTGCACTTTATCTCGTGTCCCGAGCGCTCGCTTTCGGGCATGCGGCGCGAGGAAGGCTGGCGCGAGACATTGCGTGCGCATGGCATCGAGCCACCGCAGCTCGTGCGCGGCGACTGGACAGCGCAGAGTGGATATGCTGCCGGTCAGGCTCTGGCGGACGATCCGACCTGTACGGCCATTTATGCCTCCAACGATGCCATGGCATATGGCTGCATCCGTGGGCTCGAGTCGCGCGGGAAGCGCGTGCCCCAGGACGTAAGCGTGGTGGGTGTTGACGATAGTTTGGGCGATATCGTACCCGATCGTCGCCTGACCACGGTGCGCTTTGACAACAAACGCGTCGGCATGTGGGCGGTCGACAAGATTGCCGGCGCCGAGGGCGCTGCACCCGGTGTGGAGCACATGCTGTTTCCGGGCGTGCTCGTCGAGGGCGATACGGTGCGCGATGTACGCTAGGGCGCTGGTCTGTTTGGGTTGCCGCTAATTGTGTTCGATATTGTTCAGATTGGTTTAAAAACCGTTCACGGGCGAATAGTGACCGTTCATAGCTCAAAATTACGTTTTGCGCTGTTCTTTTTTGTTTGAATGTTATTGTTTCTGTCATACACAACGCAGCGCGTATGCCCGGACGCGATGCTCTCCATTGGTTCATATGTGAAAGGAACGCAATATGGCAACCAAAGAAGAAATCTCGATGGTTGGATTCGAGATTGTCGCATACGCAGGTGACGCCCAGACCGATCTGCTTGCAGCGCTCGATGCTGCTCGCGAGGGTGATTTTGAGAAGGCCGAACAGCTGCACAAGGATGCCAGCGATGCGCTCATCGGTGCCCACGACACGCAGACCAAGCTGCTTTCGCAGGAGGCCGGCGGTGGCGAGATGGAGATGACCTTCATCATGGCTCACGCTCAGGACACTCTCATGACCACTATGATCCTGGAGAAGCAGGCCCGCTTTACCATCGATGCCTACAAGCGCATTGCCGAGCTCGAGGCCAAGCTCGCCTAACGAGCCCTCACAACCAAGTCCCCTTCCAAAAGCCCTGCCGCTACCCGCGGCAGGGCTTTTTCTGTCCTCCTCCAAGTTGCGGTGAAATATAGTCATTGGGTGTTCCTATAGTTTTGTCAACCGTCGGGGCTACTCCCGGTAGGGCACCCGGTCGCGCATCACGGCGTATATCGCCCTGAGCCGCTTCCTCGCGACGGCCTTGAGCGCCCGCCCGTGCCCCATGCCCCGCGCCCTGCAGGCCCGGTAGTACTCGCCGTAGCGCCCCGAGGACCTCACCAGGCTGTTGCACGAGAAGATCAGCAGGGACTTGAGCCTCGCGTCGCCGCGCCTGGACGCCCTGACCGACCTCACCGACGTGCCGGAGCTCCTCACCCTCGGGGCTATGCCGCAGTACGAGGCCAGGTGGTCGTGGTCCGGGAACCTCCCGATGTCGACCGACACCGCGAGCTGCGCCGCGGTCCTCGGGCCGATGCCGGGCACGGTGAGCAGGCACGCGTAGGTCTCGTCGCCCTCGAGCAGCGCCGCCGTCTCGGCCTCGAGGGCCCCGGCCTCGTCGAGGGCCTCCGATATCCGGGCGGCCAGGAACCTGACCTGCCTGTTCTCGGCCTCGACGAGCGCCGGCGGGGGCGCGGTGGAGGCGGCCGCGGCCTCCCCGGCGGCCTCGGCC
>CAJMRN010000006.1 GCA_905215815.1 uncultured bacterium
AACCGACTACCATAGGTACAACTCGTACAGGGGCGTCGTGGGCGAGACGTTCGAGAACGTCATCGGGCGCGACTTCGCCGCCGACGGGCCGTGGCAGAAGGTGGGCACCGACGTCACCGAGTTCAAGCAGCCCTGGGGCAAGGCCTACTTCGCGCCGATCTACGACTTCGGCAGCAAGGAGATCGTCGCTTGGTCCACGTCGCTGCACCCCGACATGGCCCAGCAGCATGAGCTGCTCGACGAGTTCATATCCAGGAAGCCCGAGGGTGCCAGCCCGATACTGCACTCCGATATGGGCTGGCAATACCAGCAGGCCGGGTGGTGCAGCAGGCTGGAGAAGGCCGGCGTGGTGCAGAGCATGTCCCGGAAGGGCAACTGCATCGACAACGGGGCGACCGAGCAGGTGTTCGGCCACATGAAGGACGAGCTCTTCAGGGGGAGGGAATGGCTCTGCTTCGAAGACTTCAAGAGAGACCTCGACGAATACGTCGTCCACTGGAACACGAGAAGGAGGCAGGTTAAACTAAAGGGACTGACCCCGGAGGAGTTCCGGAATCAGTCCCCATGTGCGACATAGGTCGCTAATTGACCCGTCTAAGTTTCGGGGCGCAGTTCATTTCAGCGCCGCCCGAGAAAGCCAAACGCCTTCTGGCAGGTTGTCTCTGACACGGGGCGGCCGCCTCGACCGCCCTCGGCCTTCATCCACCTCAACTGCTCCTCAATTACATAGAGCTAGTCGAGGAGGGCGCAAGCTAGCGGACGCCTTCCTCGTCGTCGTTGGGTCGGTAGGTGATGAACTCGATAACAAAGGCCAGGACGGCAGAGACGAGCGCGGCGATGATCGCGAAGATCATGTGGGAGATCCCGGCGCCACCAGGGGTCCCGTCGATGAAGTTGAGCAGGTTGAAGACGCCGAGGCCGCCCGAGATGTACATGAGGGCGCCCGTCATTCCCACGATGGCGCCGCCAACGGCGGAGCTCAGGCATGCCACGACGAATGCGCGCTTGTTGGGGAGGGCGATGCCGTAGATGCCCGGCTCGGTGACGCCGAAGAAGAAGGCGGAGATCATCGCGGGAAGGGCGATGCCGCGGAAGCGCTCGTCCTTGTTTCTGAGGTACATGGCAAAGATGACCGCTCCGAGCGCGAACCCGTGGCCGATGGTGGCGGCGAGCACGCTGTCGTGGCCGAGGGTGTTCAGGTTCATGATGGAGATGGGGATGAGGCTCCAGTGGAAGCCAAAGATGACGAGGCACATCCACAGTCCGCCGACCAGGGCGCTGCCCAGGACGGAACCAACCACGGGAAGCTGGAAGATGAACGAGAACGCCGCGCTCAGCAGGTTGGTGATGAGGGTGGCCACCGGGCCGATGACGAGGTAGCCCAAGACGATGGAGACCGTCATCGTGGCGAGCGGGACGAGGAACATCTTGAGCGCAGCCGGCATCCAGCTCTTGAGCCAGCGCTCAAGGATAGAGCCGAACCACACCATGAGAAGGACGGGGATCACCGAGCTCACGTAGCCGGACACGGGCATGATGATGGGGAGCCCGAGGGCGGTGGCGTACCACGAGAACGTGCCGGCCACGCCGAGGTCGACGCTGCCGAGCGCCTCGCCCGAGGTCAGGGCGACCATCGTCGGGTAGAGGAGCGCCACGCCGATTGCCACGCCGGTGAACTCGTTCATGCGGAACTTGCGCGCGGCACTGAACGCCAGGGCGACGGGAAGGAAGTAGAAGAAGCCGTCAGCCACGGTGTAGAGCAGCGTGTAGAGGCCGTCGTTTGCAAAGGCCGGGACGAAGTAGGTGATGAGGGCAAGCAGTCCCTTCATGATGCCTGCGGCGGCAAGCGGTCCCAGGATGGGCTGGAAGATACCGGAGATGAGGTCGATGATGACGGAGGTCACGGTCTTCTCGCCCTGGGGCTCGTCGCCGGCGCTTGCGCCGCCCGAGAAGTTGCCGGCCTCCAGGACCGCGTCGTAGACGTCCTCGACGATGTTGCCCACGACCACCTGGTACTGGCCGTTGGCCTGGATGACCTGGATGACGCCCTTGAGGGCCTCGATCTTGGCCGTGTTGGCGCGGGACTCGTCCTTGAGCTTGAAGCGCACGCGCGTGATGCAGTGCGCGACGCTGGTGACGTTCTCGGCGCCGCCTACGTTCTCGAGTATGGATCTGGCCAGGTCGTCGTATTTTTCTGCCATTATTATCTCCTTAGTGATATTGCTCGGGCGGCTAGCCCAGGTCGCCTCCGTTGGTGGCGATGGCCTGTTGATACCAGTAGAAGCTCTTCTTGCGCCTGCGCTCGAGCGTGCCGTTGCCCAGGTTGTCGCGGTCCACGTAGATAAAGCCGTAGCGCTTCTCCATCTCGCCGGAGCCCGCGCTCACGAGGTCGATCGGCCCCCAGGTGGTGTAGCCGAGCATCTCGACGCCGTCCTGCTCGATGGCGTCGCGCATGGCCTCGATGTGCTCGCGCAGGTAAGCGATGCGGTAATCGTCCTCGATCGTGCCGTCGGGAAGCACCTCGTCATAGGCGCCGAGGCCGTTTTCCACCACAAAGAGCGGCTTCTGGTAGCGGTCCCAGAGGTCGTTGATCGTGATGCGGAACCCCAGCGGGTCGATGACCCAGCCCCAGTCGCTCGTGCGCACGTAGGGGTTCTCCACGCCGGCGAAGGCGTTGCCCTCGGCGACGCCGCCCACGGAGTCGGGGGCGCCCGCGGTGCAGCGCGAGGAGTAGTAGCTAAACGAGATGAAGTCGACGGTGTTCTCCGCAAGGATGCGCTCGTCCTCGGCGGTCATGCCCACGTCGATGCCCTCGCGCTCGAGCATCTTGAGCGCGTAGCCGGGGTAGCGCCCGCGCGCCTGCACGTCCACGAAGAAGAGGTCCTCCTGGTTCTTGACCTGCGCCGCGCGAACGTCCTCGGGGCGGCAGGAGTAGGGGTAGTAGCTTCCCGCGGCGAGCATGCAGCCCACCTTGTTCTCCGGGTCGACCTCGTGGGCGATCTTGGTGGCCCAGGCGCTCGCCACGAGCTCGTTGTGCGCGGCGCGGTACTCGGCCTCGCGGGCATTCTCCCCGGGCTCGAGGACGATGCCGGCCCCCATGAAGGGACGGTGCAAGATCATGTTCATCTCGTTGAACGTGATCCACCAGTGCACGAGGCCGCGGTAGCGGTTGAAGAGCACCTTCACGAGCCGCTTATAGAGCTCGATGAGGGTGCGGTTTCGCCAGGCGCCGTACTTCTTGACGAGGTGGATGGGGCAGTCGAAGTGCGTGATGGTCACGAGGGGCTCGATCCCGTGCTCGCGGCAGCAGCGGAACACGTCCTCGTAGAAGGCGAGCCCGGCCTCGTTGGGCTCCTCCTCGTCGCCGTTGGGGAAGATGCGGCTCCAGGCGATGGAGAGGCGAAAGACCTTAAAGCCCATCTCCGCGAAGAGGGCTATGTCCTCGCGGTAGCGGTGGTAGAAGTCGATGCCCGTCTGGGCCGGGTAGTAGTACCCGGGCTCAAAGTCGAGCATGCGCCTCAGGCCGCGACTCACGTCGTTGCGCTCCGGCCCGTGTGGGATGACGTCGACGTTGGCAAGGCCGCGGCCGCCCTCGTCATAACCTCCCTCGCATTGGTTGGCGGCGGTGGCTCCTCCCCAAAGGAACCCTTTTGGAAATGGCATGGTGCCTCCTTCTCTCTGGCGCCCCCATCTCTGCGGGGGACGCTTTATAACGTCCTTGCGGCCTCGCGCGCCGGGCCCGTGGCCCTTTCCCTGATGCGCGCGGGCCGCCTGTGAAGGGGTGACTAGCTGACGGCTTGTCCCGCGGCGGCGCGACGTGCCTCCCGGCCTTCGACTAGGGAGGGGACCTGCGCCAGGCACACGCCGGCGAGGATGATGGCGACGCCCAGCCACTCGACGACGCCGAGCGGCTCGCCGAGGACGATCATGGCGATGAGCAGGCCGGCGGGGAGTTCCGCGGCGGCCATGACAGTGGAGAGGCCTGCGGGCAGGTGCGGAGAGCCCATGCCGAAGAGCAGGACCGGGCATAGCATGCCAAAGAAGCCGGCGATGACGGCAAAGGGCAGGATGCCCTGGGCGAGGACGCCCGAGACGATGTAGTCCGGGCATACCGTGAGCGACATGACCACGGAGCCCGCGCACACGATGACGCCGCGCTGCTCGGACAAGCAGGGGGCCTCGACCCTGCCGGAGAGGGTGACGAAGAGGGAGCAGGACACGGCCGCCCCCAGCGCGCAGAGCAGGGCCACGGGGTCGTACCCGGTGATACCGGTCTTGTAAACGCCGCTCGCGAACACCGTCCCGAAGACGATGACCAGGGCGGAGGCTACTTGGAGGAGCCTCGGCGGCCGGCGCGTCATGACGGTCTGCCACACGAGCCCCAGCCACGTGAACTGGAAGAGGAGCGTGAGCGCCACCGGGGCGGGCAGCACGCTCATGGCGTAGCAGTAGAGGATTGAGGTGAGGCAGGTGAGGGCTCCCAGGCCCATGAGCTTGAGGGCGAGCTTCCAGCCCACGCGCTGCCAGCGGTGCCCGAGCGCGTGGCCCGCGAGCGTGGCGAGGGCGAAGAAGAGGCAGCCGAACCACGCCTGGCTCGCCACCACCTGCGCTGAGGTGAAGCCCGCGGCGTAGGCGAGCTTGTAGGTCGTGGCCATCGCGCCGTAGCAGGCGCCGCCCGCAAAGACCTGGAGTGCCGCCTTGACCTGTCCCGCGCCCGCGGCTCCCGCCTCGGCGGTCTGCTGCTTGATTGTGTTTGTTCCTGCCATTAGGCTCCCTTCCGTCTGCTGTCTTGCAGACGCATATCTCGTGCGTCTGTTCCCTGCAGTCGGAAGGTGGGCTCGTGCGGTCTTCTGGCGGTGCATGTGGCACCTGCTGCCAAGACGAAAAAAGCCACGCAACCGACTGCTCGGTTGCGTGGCAAAAAGGTGGCTAGCGCCCAGAAAAGTCCACGCGTTTTTAGACTGGGACAAAGTACTACAACAGGTGAGATTCCGTCAAGAAAAACCGAGGAAAAAAGTGAGTCTCTGCCCGCCGTACCCGTGGCGGTCGTCCCCCGAACGGGGCGGTGCTGTTGGGGACTGTCTCGATCTGTAACAGTAAGACCCGGTTTTGGTCCGTAGATGTTACAGATTTAGACGTTTTGTCGGGGCGGTTTCCGTTTGTCTTGATCTGTAACAGTTAGGGGTCAAAAGTGGGTCTAGATGTTACAGATTGAGATTGTTGAGGATGGGTGAGGGTAGCTAATTCGGACGGGGCTATTTTAAACATTGGGAAATCGAGCGTGGCAAGCGTATGTCTTCGGGGTATAAGACGGCTAATTGTATGCCGCTTTTTGAAAGGAACCCTTATGCCCAGCGTTGCCGTTCTCGCCGCCGATGGCTTTGAAACGATTGAATGCCTGACCATGGTCGACGTCATGCGTCGCGGCGGCGTGCGTGCCACGCTCGTCTCGATCATGCCCACGCGCGAGGTCGTGAGCTCGCTGCAGATTCCCGTGACCTGCGATGCTCTCTTTGACGAGATCAACTTTGACGAGTACGACTGCGTCGTGCTGCCCGGCGGCCTGCCCGGAGCCACCAACCTTCGCGCCGACCAGCGCGTCTGCGACGTAGTCTGCGAGTTCGCCGCGACTAAGCACGTTGCCGCCATCTGCGCCGCCCCGTTTATCCTGGGCGAGCTTGGCCTTCTCGAGGGACGCCGTGCCACGTGCTTCCCCGGCTTTGAGAAGAGCTTCCCCGAGGGCGCCTATACCGGCGAGAAGGTCACGCAAGACGGCAACATCATCACTGCCAGCGGCATGGCACAGTCACTCCCCTTTGCCTTGAAGCTGCTGCGCACGCTCGCCGGCGACAAGGCCGTCGAGAAGGTCGCCGAGGGCATCCAGCTATGATTTTGGCTTCGCAATCGCCGCGCCGCATAGAGCTGATGCGCGAGGCAGGCTACAACATTCGCGTGATTCCCGCGGATATCGATGAAACGCCCTTTGATAGCGAAGCTCCGCTTACGCTCGTCGAGCGCTTGGCGCGTGCCAAAGCCGCTGCCGTCGCCGCCGAGCATGCCGAGCCCAATGAGCTGACCGTCGCGGCCGATACCATCGTCACCTTCGATGGCAAGATTTTGGGTAAGCCGGCAAACGAGGACGAGGCACGCACCATGCTCCGCGAGCTTTCGGGCCGCACGCACCAGGTGGCGACCGGCGTCTGCATCGTTAAAGCCGGCGACGCTACAGCTCCGCATGCCGCCGAGAGCCTGTCGTTTGTCGATGTGACCGACGTGACGTTCTATGAGCTTACCGAAGAGCAGATCGAGCGCTATGTTGCCTCCGGTGAACCCATGGACAAGGCCGGGGCCTACGGCATCCAGGGCACAGGCGGCCGCCTGCTCGTGCATGACATTTCGGGCGACTTCTACAACGTGGTGGGCTTGCCCATCGCCCGCGTCGCGCGCGCGATTCAAAAACTCTCGTAATTGCATCTGGCGCTGGGTATTCCCCAGCGCCTACAATTTTTGCGTACCGTACGGATCCCGACCGGGCACAAGGCGCGGCGGAAAACCGATAGGAGTTAAACATGGATACACTGCTCGAGGCCATTGACGTCTGCGATGTCGATGGCTTTTGCTATGGCAACTATACGGACGAGGAGGCCGGCACCGGTTGCACTGTAATCGTGGCACCCGAGGGCGCCACCGGCGGCGTTGACGTTCGCGGCGGTGCTCCAGCATCGCGCGAAACCGACCTGCTGCGTCCCGAGAACACCGTCGACAAGGTCCACGCCGTCTGCCTGTCGGGTGGATCGGCCTTTGGCCTCGAGGCTGCAAGCGGCGTCGCTCGCGAGCTTGAGAACCGCGGCATCGGCCTTCCCGTCGGCCCCACGCAGGTGCCTATCGTGTGCTCCAGCTGCATCTTCGACCTCGCCTTTGGCGATCCCACCGTGCGCCCCGACATAGAGGCCGGCATCGCCGCCGTGCGTGAGGCACTCGACAACACCCCCACCATGCTCGAGCAGGGCAATGTAGGTGCCGGCACCGGTGCCACCGTGGGCAAGCTCATGGGGCCTGCCACTTGCATGAAGGCCGGCCTTGGCGCTGCCGCCGTGGCGCTCGGCCCCATCAAGGTGGGCGCCGTGGTCTCGGTCAACGCCTGTGGCAACGTTGTCGACCCGACCACCGGCGAGTGGGTCGCCGGTATGCGTGCCGCGGCCGATAGCGACCAGATCGTCGACATGGAACTCGCAGCCTTTGCCGCCGCCGGATCCATGCAGATGCCGCTCGACCGCACCAACACCACCATCAGCTGCATCGTCACCAACGTGGAGCTCACTAAGGCCCAGGCCACCAAGGTCTCCCAGATGGCAGCAGACGCCTACGCGCACGCCATCCGCCCCACACACACCACCAACGACGGCGACACCATCTACACCCTCGCCAGCGGCAAACTGGGAGCCCAGGCAAGCGCCGCCGTTCCCCTAGACCTGCTGGGCATGCTCGCCGTAAGGGCCCTAGAAACCGCCATCGTAAACGGAGCCAAAACCGCCAAAACCTCCCACGGCATCCCCGGCGCCGCGAAGTAAACTAGCTCGTCCGGTTGCCCGGTGGGTCTTGGTTATGTTTGCTGCTCTACAGTCCTGGCTCGCACGAAGAGCACATTAAGTGCTCTTCGGCTCGTGCGGAACTCGCGACAAACATAACCAAGACTCACCGGGCAACCTACTCAACAAGATCCCTTTCAGCCCAGGCCCCTGTGTACCGCGCGTCTAAGATCTTCAAATTCAGGTTGCTGACATAAAGCGAGACATAGCAGAGGACCCCTGGTCCTTAACTTGATACGAGTTCCGCACGCAAAGGAGGCGCCAGTGGCGCCTCCGTCTTGCGCAGGACCGTTCGAAGTAGCAAGTTAAGGACCAGGGGTCCCCGTTACCCGAGCACTTCTGTGCTAGTTGAATTTGAAGATCTTTGAGGCAAGACGGTATAGGCCGAGTGTGGTTTTGTCACCGGCACGGCCGCGCAGGTTGGTGAAGAAGCCAACCACACCGTAGCGTGCACGACGATACATGCGCTCGTCATAGGCCTTCAGATCATTCCACAACGTCTTCAGGCGCTCGTCGGCACAATCCTCGTCGGAAAGCTTAGTAAGCACCGAGCAGATTGCCATCATCATGGTGAAATAGCCCATCATGTACGAGCGCAGACGCGACGACTCGACATCGCCGTACAGATGGAACGACTCCATCATGATGCGCGTCACGCGGAACTGCTGGTCCAGACGCTTGACCATCGTGGCTTCGTTGACGCTTTGGCCCTCACGGCCGATAAAGTAGCGATAGAGGTCGATGTCGGCGTAGTACATGGTCTTGCAACGCGGCAGCGGCACGTAGGCGTAGATGTTGTCTACATAGAACGTGTGCGGCGGCATGGGCAGATTGGACGCGCGCAGCACATCCGTGCGATAGCACAGGCTGTGCATAAGCAGATTCTGGTCCAGACGGAAATGACCAATCTGGTCCCAGGTAAAGATCTTTTTTCGCGGCAGGGCAAACTTGTAGCCGATAGCGGTGTGTGTGCCCTCGTAAACCTTCTCGTACACATAGTTCGAGATAAAGAGGTCGACGCGCTGGTCGCGCTCCTCAAAACCGCGAAGGATCGAAAGCATAGTCGATAGGGCTGCGCCATCGAGCCAGTCGTCCGAGTCGACGACCTTGTAGTAGGTGCCCTGTGCCTCGCGCAAGCCCGAGAGGACGGCGATGCCGTGGCCGCCATTCTCCTGATGCACCGCGCGAATGATGCCGGGATAACGCGTCTCCCACTCGTCGGCCTTAGCTGCCGTCTCGTCCTTGGAACCGTCATCGACGATGATGATCTCGATATCGGTGGCGTAATTGCTCCCCTCCAGAATGGAGGTGATGCAATGGTCCATGTCCTTGGCGGCGTTATACGAGGGAATACCGAATGATATGACTTTATGCATGGCAGGCGATAATCTCATCCGAAAGATCGAGGGCAGAGTTGGTCACGGCATCCATATCGTAGTAACGATACTCGGCCAGGCGACCCACCGGGTGGAAGTTCGTCAGGTTCTGGACGCGCTCAAGATAGCGCTCATAGAGCTCGCGGTTCTCGGGCTCCAGAATGGCGTAATAGGGCGTCTCGCCCGAGCCGGGCGTATAGGCCTTGGAATACTCCTTCATGATGGTGGTCTTGCCGGGCAGGACCTGACCAGTCATGTTCTTGAACTCGGTGATACGCGTGTAATCCTCGCTCGTGGTGTAATTGACGGTGCCCACGGGCTGGAACTGGTCCATATCGAGCGTCTCGAACTTCATGTCGAGCGTACGGTACGGTAGAGCGCCCAGGTCGAGGTTGAACAGCTCGTCAAGCGGACCGGTGTAGACGATCTCGCCGCCATAGACCTTACCGTCGATCTTGACGGTGGTCTCGTCGATCTCGAAGAGGTCGCGGGCGTCCACGTCGCAGAACACATCAATCAGATCGTGGTCGAGCATGTGCTCGAACAGCGCGGTATAGCCGTCCTGCGGCATGCCCTGGAAGGGAGCCTGCGGGAAGTAGCGGTCATCGTCGCCCACAAAGACGGGAACGCGGCCGGTGATCGAGGGATCGATCTGGTCGGGCGTCTGACCCCACTGCTTCATGGTGTAATGCAAAAAGACGTTCTCGTAGACGTAATCGGCGACCTCGACAAGATCCGGGTCGTTCTTCTTGCGCAGCTCCATAATGGGCACCTTGACGTCCTTGCCAAAGGTCTCCACGAGCTTCTGATACAGCTCCTCGCCGCGCTCATCGCCAAAGGCGAGCTTGAGGCTCGCGTGGTTAAAGGGCACGGGCATAAGGGTACCGTTGATGTTGGCGAGCACCTTGTGCTGATAGTCCGTCCACTTGGTAAAGCGCGACAGGAAATTATGGACGCGCTCGTTAAAAGTGTGGTAGATGTGCGGACCGTACTCGTGGATAAGGATCCCGGCCTCATCAGCGCAGTCGTAGGCGTTGCCCGCAATGTGGCTACGACGCTCCAGAACGGCAACGCGATAGCCGATGGTCTCGGCGAGACGGCGGGCACAAACGGCACCGGCATATCCGGCACCGACAACAATCATGTCGTATGCGCCGGCGTTAAAGCCTTCAGGCAGGCCTGAGGTAATCTGCATCGATACTCCTTGTCAAAAGCCACGGGCTCGTTAGCTGGGCTTTTCTCGAACATTCTTCGAGACATATTTATCAGAGCGATTATAGCGCTAATGCGTCCTATAATGAGCTTGCCACACAAGGAAAGCTCAAGCACCGCGGCGTACATTATTGAAAGGTAAACCCGCTAGCAGCGGGTTTATTCGTGTGCAGTCAGGCGCCTGGAGCTTAGCGAAACGCTTGTAAGGAGTAACATGAGCGATTTCCTTAACCGTATGAAGTCTGCCGCCAAGGCCGACCTTAAGACGATCGTCCTGCCCGAGGGCGAGGATCCGCGCACCATCGTCGCAGCCACCAAGATCATCGAGGAGGGCCTGGCAAAGATCGTCATCCTGGGCAACCCCGACGAGATCAACGTTCCCGGCGCTACCGTCATCGACCCGCGCAATGCCGAGAAGCACGAGGAGTACGCGCAGAAGTTTGCCGAGCTCCGCGCCAAGAAGGGCGTCACCATCGAGCAGGCTCGCGCCCAGGTGATGGATGCTACCTACTTTGGCACCATGATGGTCAAGATGGGCGACGCCGACGGCCTGGTCTCCGGCGCCTGCCACTCCACCGCCGACACGCTGCGCCCCGCGCTGCAGATCCTCAAGACCGCCCCGGGCACCAAGTTGGTGTCGGCCTTCTTTGTGATGTGCACCGACACTCCGCAGTTCGGCACCGACGGCACGCTGATCTTCGCCGACTGCGGCCTCAACATCAACCCGTCCTCCGACGAGCTCTCCGAGATCGCCATCGCCTCCGCTCACTCCTGGTCCACCTTCATGGGCAACGTTGAGCCGCACGTGGCCATGCTCTCCTACTCCACCATGGGCTCCGCCGGCGGCGAGGTCGCCAAGAAGGTCCAGGAGGCTGTGAAGTTCTGCAAGGAGAAGGCTCCCGAGCTCGCCATCGATGGCGACCTGCAGCTCGACGCCGCCATCGTTCCCACCGTCGCCCAGCTCAAGGCTCCCGGTTCCTCCGTTGCCGGTAAGGCCAACGTGCTCGTGTTCCCCGACCTCGAGGCCGGCAACATCGGCTACAAGCTGGTCCAGCGCTTCGCCGGCGCCGACGCTTACGGCCCCATCCTGCAGGGCATCGCCAAGCCGGTTAACGACCTGTCGCGCGGCTGCTCTGCCGACGACATCGTGGGTGTCGTGGCCATCACTGCCGTCCAGGCTCAGATGGCTGAGTAGCGGACATATCCCCGCTGAAGGCAGCACAGGTTAACCCCTGAAAACGTCCTCGACCAATGAAACGCCCCCGTTCTGCTCCTTCGGAGCTATGAACGGGGGCGTTTCTGGTCTGCGGAGTGTTTTCAGGGGTTAACCTGTGCTGCCTTCTACCGTCACGTAACAATCAGGGTATCTGGGGTGGACGGCGGCTTGGCTGCGAGCTGGAGCTGAAGGTCTGAATGATCGGGCGCCGTTGCTGGGAGCGCAGGCGTTGCTGGCGATGGTCACTTTGGGACTGGAATTTCCGCCTGCCAGCAAAAAGGCCTCCGGAGCTGTTGCTCGGGAGGCCTTTCGTTTACATGCAAACGGGTGCGTTAGTTGTTCTTGGTCAGACGCTCGACGTCGTGGGCGATCATGTATTCCTCGTCGGTGGGGATGACCATGACCGTGACGGCGGAACCGGCGGCACTGATGACCTGCGGACCGTTGCCTACGGCCTCGCGGTTCCTGTTGTTGTCGATGCGCACGCCCAGCCACTCAAAGCAGTCGCAGAAGGCCTTGCGGATCGACCAGTCGTTCTCGCCGATGCCGGCGGTAAAGGTGATGGTGTCCACGCCCGCCATGGAAGCGATCATGGAGCCGGCCTGCTGCATGGCCTTGTAGGCGAACATATCGAAGGCGAGCAGGCAGCGCTCGTCGCCCTCGGAGGCGCGCGTGCGGATGTCGCGGGCGTCGTTGGAGATACCCGAGATAGCAAGCAGACCAGACTGCTTGTTCATCATGTCGTCGACTTCCTGGTAGCTGTAGCCGCCCTCACGCTGCAGGTAGCACACGGTAGCCGGGTCGATGGAGCCGCAGCGGGTTCCCATCATCAGGCCGTCAAGCGGCGTGAGCCCCATCGTGGTGTCGCGGCACACGCCGTCCTCGATGGCAGCGAGCGAGGCACCGTTGCCCAAATGGCACGAGAGCAGGCGGTGGCAACGCGAGCCAAGGATCTCCTTGGCCATCATCCACTCGTAACGGTGGCTCGTACCGTGGGCGCCGTACTTGCGCACGTGGTACTTGTCGCACACGTCCTTGGGCAGGGCGTAGGTGTAGGCGACCTCGGGCATGGTCATGTGGAACGAGGTGTCGAAAACGGCGACGTTGGGCAGCTCAGGATACTTCTCGCGGCAATACTCGATTGCTGCGGCCTCGCCGTAGTTGTGCAGCGGAGCAAGCGGTGCCACCTCAAGGATCTTGGCCATGACCTCGTCGTCGACGACCGCGGAATCATCGAAGTGCCAGCCGCCCTGAACGATGCGATGCCCAATGCCATCAATCGTAAAGTCGGTCTTCTCGAGCTCCTCGAGCACACGAGCGATAGCAGAGCGATGATCGGGGAAAGGAACCTCCTCGGTCTGCTTGGCGCCACCGTTCTCGGAGTGGCCGAAGATGCCCATGTCCGATCCGATACGCTCGCAGTTGCCCTTGGCGAAAACCTCGCGGGTATCGGTATCCAAAAGCTGATATTTAAGGCTTGAGCTGCCGGCGTTGACAACAAGTACGTTCATGAGACTCCTTTGCAGTGCAATACGGTCGACGCAGACCCCTTAAGGCGGCCGCATTTTAATAAGAAGTTATCATATCTTGATAAATAGCTATCAGAATATCGCCCAGCGAGCGCAAAGGAGGGGCCGAACGGCACTCGGTCGTCCAGCCCCCCTCTTGCAATTATTTGCCGTTGACGATGCGCTCGACGTCAGAAGCGATCATGAACTCCTCGTCCGTGGGGATGACGAAGATCTTGACCTTGGAATCCTTGGCAGACAGGCACCAAGCGCCGTCGCCACGCAGGGCGTTGCGGGCATGATCCATCTTGACGCCCATAAAGGCCAGACGGTCGGCCACGCCGGCGCGGACGGCCGGAGCGTGCTCGCCGATGCCAGCGGTAAAGACCAGGGTATCCATGCCGCACATGGAAGTGGCCATCTCGGCAGCCTTGGCGGCAATCTTGTAGACAAACATATCGAAGGCGAGCTGAGCCTCGGGGTCGCCAGCAGCGGCGAGCTCCTCGACGTTGCGGCAGTCGTTGGTCTTGCCGCCGGTCACAGCCAAAAGGCCGGACTTCTTGTTCATCATCTCGTCGACCTCGTCGAAGGTGTAGCCACCCTCGCGCTGCAGGTAGCACACGGTAGCCGGGTCGATGGAGCCGCAGCGGGTGCCCATCATGACACCGTCGAGCGGGGTGAGGCCCATGGTGGTATCCATGCACTTGCCGTCCTCGATGGCGCACAGGGAGGCACCGGAGCCGATGTGGCACACGACGACCTTGCGGGCCTCGCCGTTGGTCATCTCGGCGACCTTCTTGGAGATGTAACGATAGCTGGTGCCGTGGGCGCCGTACTTACGGATGTGCAGCTTGTCGCAAACATCCTTGGGAAGGGCGTAGGTCTTGGCGACCTCGGGCATGTTGAAGTGGAAAGCGGTGTCGTAGACCGTAACGTTGGGCAGGTCGGGATACTGCTCCAGGCAGAACTCGATAACGTTGGCCTCGGGGTTGTTGTGCAGCGGCGCCAGCGGGGCGACCTCACGGATCTTGGCGAGAACGTCCTCGTCGACGAGGGAGGAATCGCCAAAGTACCAACCGCCCTGGACGATACGGTGGCCAATGCCCTCGATCTTAACGCCGTTGGCCTCGAGGTCCTTCAGGACGACTTCGATGGCGACCTTGTGGTCGGGGAACTCGATGTTCTCGGTCACCTTCTTGGAACCGTTGGCAGCGTGGGTGAAGGTACCGCCGGTAAAGCAGACGCGCTCGCAGGAGCCCTTTGCGGACACCTTGTGGGACTTGGTGTCGATGACCTGATACTTAAGAGTCGAAGATCCCGCGTTGACGACCAGAACGTTCATGTGTCTCCCTACTAACAGGCGGTGTGGCGCCGCCAGGTTACATACGCTTCAATAATAAACCCAAACGCCCTCGCGCTCGGGTTTATTGCGTTGATATATAAGTTATCGATGCCAGAGCTTCCGTTTCATTGCACGGAAGAAGCGTCCTCAGATGAGATTCTCGCCCAGGTTTTTGCCGCCGAGGACGTGCATGTGGAAATGCATGACGGTCTGGCCGGCGTTGACGCCCTTGTTGGAGATGACGCGGAAACCGTCCTCCAGGCCCTTGGCCTTAGCGACCTCCTGGATGGCGTGAGCCATGGCGCCCATGGTCTCTGCCGGCACGTTGTCGGCGATGTCGCTGTAGTGCTTCTTTGGGATCACGAGCGAGTGGACCGGCGCCTGGGGGTTGAGGTCGTCGAAGGCGATGACCTGGTCGTCCTCATAGACAACGGTCGAGGGGATCTCGTGGTTGGCAATTTTGCAGAAGATGCAATCACACATGGTTGGTTCCTTTCTCACAGACCAAGGTAATTATATTTGGTCGGGATGGTTAGAACGAAAGGTTGTCGTCCGTGTTGGCGGCCTCGCCGTCGGCGAGCATGTCGTTGCCGTCGACGTCCTTAAGGAGCACCGAGACCTTCTGCTCGGCATCGGACAGGCGGGTGCGCAGGCTCTTGAGGAGCTCGACGCCGCGGGTATAGCTCTCGAGCGACTCCTCGAGCTCCATATCGCCCGACTCCAAGCTGCGGATGATGAGCTCCAGCTCCTGCGAGGCCTGCTTGTACGTAAGCTGCTCGACCGGGGTCTTCTCTGCCATATCTGTTTCCTTTCCTAAAGGTTTATCGCTATGAAACGCGGTCTACTCGACCGTATCGACCGTTGCCGCCACGTTGCCGTCTGCCATGCGCACGCGGATGGCGTCGCCGGGCTTAAAGGTCTTGGCGCTCGTAGCCACCCCATCATCGCTGTACGCGATGGAATAGCCACGGGCAAGCACCTTGAGTGGCGACAGGGCATCGAGCGAGGCTGCCGCACGGCCCAGGTCGGACGCGGGCTTACTGAGCATCGTGCGCCCCTGATGCTCCAGACGGGAACTCGCAAGCGTGAGCGCATGGCGCTTGCCATCGAGTCCCGAGGTGCTTGCAACCAGACGCTCGGGCAGGCGCTCAAAGTTGGAGCGGAATGTCCCGACCGAGCGTATTATGGCGCCCGACAGGCGATCGGCAGTCAACGCAAGCTCTGACTCACGACGCTCGACCATAAATGTGGGGTCGTTGAGGCACGGGCGGCATGCGGCGGCATCGAGTGCATCGCCCAGACGGGCCGTATAGGTATCCCAGGCGCGGCGACCGCGCTGATCGAGCATCTCCAAATCAACCTGATTCGACCCAATCATCGATGCCATCGCTGCACCCAGACGCTGATGACGTGTCTCGAGCACATCGGCCAACTCCGTCATAGCCGGCGCCACCGATTCGGCCGCCGCCGTGGGCGTGGAGGCACGACGGTCGCTCACCATGTCGCAAATCGAGGTATCGGGCTCATGGCCAATGCCGGTCACCACGGGCACGGGACAAGCCGCCACCGCGCGGGCAAGCTCCTCGTCATTAAAGGTCATGAGGTCCTCAAAGGAGCCGCCGCCGCGCACCAGCAAGATGCAGTCGGGCGCCGGCGTAATGGAAGCGGCGCGGCGCAGGCCCTCAATGAGCTCTGTCGGCGCACCCTCGCCTTGTACCTTGGCACCCACGCAGACGAGCTCGACGAGCGGGTTGCGACGACGCAATGTGCGCTTGACGTCGTCGATTACGGCACCCGAAAGCGAGGTGACGACCGCCACGCGGGAGCAGAACACCGGGATGCGGCGCTTGCGCGCTTCGTCCATCAGGCCCTCGCGGCGTAGCTTTTCGGCCAGTTGCGCCACTTGTTGACGCAGCAGACCCTCCCCCGCCAGCGAAAACGAGCGAGCGACAAAGCTCATGCGGCCCGTAGCCTTATAGAGATTGAAGCTGCCCTTAAAGCTCACCTGCATACCGTCGCGCAGATCGAACGTGCGCTTGAGATAGGCACCCTTCCAAATGATGCAGTCAACGGCGGCCGAAGCGTCCTTGATCTGGAAATAGCAGTGGCCGCTTCGGGCGTTAGGGCCACGAAAACCCGTGACCTCGCCCAAGACGCTCAGCTGCGGAATGGCATCGAGCGCACCGGCGGCGATCTCCACCGCCTGGCTCACGCTGAGCTCCTTGCGCTCCTGATCGTCCGAGCCGTCGAACTCGGCGGAAACGGCATTGCCGGTTAGATTCCAGCCTGCCACGCAGCCTCCTTTCGTCATCGTGCACAAGGGCTCCGGCCCTGCGCAAATTCAAGTCCAACACATAGTACAGCGCCGCGGGGACACAAATCTCCGCGGCGCCTGCCAAGCCAATTTGTTATCGGTTGGAGTTTCTGTTGTAGCGGGCCATAAGGTAGAGCAGCTGAATGATCGAAGTCAGCGCTGCGGCCACATAGGTAAGCGCGGCCGCCGTCAGCACCTTCTTGGCGCCGTTGACCTGCTTGGAACTCATACCCGACTGCTCGATGTACGCCACGGCACGTCGGCTAGCGTCAATCTCGACCGGCAACGTAACGAGCTGGAACAGCACGCTAAACGAGAAGAAGATCAACGCGAGGGTCGTGAGCCCGGCAATGTTCATAAACAGGCCCAAGAGCAACACGATCGTCCAGGTGTTCTGGGTAAAGTTGACGACTGGGACCAGGGCGGTGCGCACCTTCATCATGGCGTAGCCGCTTTGACGCTGGGCGGCATGGCCCGCCTCGTGGCAGGCGACGGCAACGCTTGCGACCGACCCGCCCGAACGGTTGGCGTCCGAGAGATACAGGTTGTTATCCTGCGGGTTGTAGTGGTCGGTAAGCTCGCCAGCTACGCCCTTGATACCCACGGCGTTGCAACCGTTGGCGTCGAGCATGCGGCGAGCGACCGTAGCACCCGTGTCGCCGTCCGAGCGAACCTTGGACCAGGTCTTGTACGTCGAGTTGATATAGCTCTGCGCCGCAAGACCAAGCACCGTACAAACAAGGACAACCAGCAGGTACAGCGGGTCGATGCCAAAGCCGTAACCATAGTAATAGGGCATGCGAATTCCTCCGAATCGAGTTACACGTTGGAGGCATTCTACCCACTCAAGCGGCTAGGCTTCCCTACAGGAGCTCGATTTTGCCGTCCTTCACGGTGAGTCCCATGTTGCCCGAGAGCAGATCGTCCAGACGCGAACCCACAAGCTCAAAACGCCAGCCTTCGCGCAGGGGACTTTGCTCAGGATGCTCAATGTAGTCGGCCAGGTCATCGCGCGAGGCAATGACCGAGGTCGCCACGCCCGAGCGCTCGGCAACCAGGCGAATGAGCGCGTACATGAGATCCGTCACGCTCTCCAGCTCCGGAGAGATTTGGCGATGCCCGCGCACCATAAGCGGCAGGCGGTCGTGCGGGCAGCTCGCGCCTCGCTTGATGGCCATCAACGCGCCATCCACGTCGCGCTCCCCCAGCTGGTCGGTGCCGCGAATGCTGCGGAACTCCTCAACACGCACGGGATTGCGCTTAACCAGGGCTAGCAGCGTATCATCAGACATAACCCACTTGCGCGGGATATTGCGGCGCTCAGCGCGGTCTTCACGCCAGGCGGCAAGCTCACGCGCAATGCCCAGCTGATGGCGGCTACACGAGTTGATGCGCTTGACCTTGCGGAATGCCTCGTGGCGATCGGCACGGTAGTGCGACTCGTCGGCCAGAGGGCGCAACTCATCGAGCACCCAGTCCACGCGGCCCAGCTCGCGCAGACGGCTCATCATCTCGGTATAGGCGACGATCAAGTACTTGACGTCATCGATCGCGTACTCGATCTGCTTATCGCTCAGCGGGCGGCGCGACCAATCGGTCAGCGACTCGGTCTTGGGAAGTGATACGCCGCAGAACGTCTGAACGAGCGCACCATACGAGATCTGCTGACGCTCGCCCAAAAAGGCGGCGGCAACCTGTGTGTCAAAAATCGGTCGCGGCAGCGCACCCACGGTATGGAGCATAACCTCCATGTCCTGCGAACAGGCATGGAATACCTTGACCACGCCCTCGTCAGCCATAAGCTCGGCAAGCGGCGACAGGTCGTCGATCACCAGAGGATCGACCGCGACACTCTCGGCGGGGGTGGCAATCTGGACCAGGCACAGGCGCGGATGAAACGTGCGCTCGCGCAAAAACTCGGTGTCGACGGCGATCGCGTCGAACTCGCGGGCGCGCTGGCAAAAGTCGACCAGAGCCTGATGTGTGGAAATGTACATATCAACCCATCGAATAAGGTTAGGCCCGAAAAACACGGGTAGGATATCGGCATTGCTCTACAACTATACTCGGTTAGTCACAGAACGGGAACGTAAGTATGCGCTGCCTTATCATCCACAACCCGGCATCGGGTCCCAGCTCCGATGAAATCTTCGCATTCACGCACGCCCTTGCACAGGGCGGCGACGAGGTCGTGATGCGTTTTATCGGCGATGGCATGGAGCCCGAGGACGCGGTAGCGGACGTTCGTGAGTTCGATCGCGTGGTCGTTTCGGGTGGCGACGGCACCGTCTCCAACGTGCTCGACCAGATGCGCGGGTGCGGTGTCCCTACGCTCGTCTTCCCCTCCGGCACGGCTTGCCTGTTCTTTAACAACATCGGCAATGCCCCCGAGGCGGCGGCACTCGCCAAGGCTTGCCGCGCCGGCCGCACGGTCAAGGTGGACATGGGTGAGCTCTTTTGGCTCGACGAGAACGGTAACGAGAAGCGCCACGGCTTTATCATCATCGCCGGCTCGGGCTTCGACGCCGAGATCATGATGAAGGCCGCTCCCACCAAAAACGACATTGGCGAGATCGCCTACTTCCTCTCCGCGCTCGCTACGCCCAACCCCACGGTGGCACACTTCACCATTGAGCACGACGGCATTGTCGAGGAGCTCGACGGCATCTGCTGCATGGCAGGCAATACCTCGGTCATCCAAAACGACATCAACCTATTCCCTAACTGCCGCATGGACGACGGCATGGTCGACATCGTCGTTATTGAGCCCGTACGCACGGTGCAGCTGCTCCCCACGGTAATTACCGCCGCGCTCGACCCCGCTGGCAAATTGCTCGGCCGTCCGCAGTTTAAGATCATCCAGACCAAGGAAGCCAAGATCACCTGCACGCCATCGCTGGGCATGCAGTTCGATGGCGAGATCATCTCCAGCAACTCCGGCGTCTTTGGCGCCCGCGCACTGCCGCAATGCCTCGATCTTATCGTCGACGAATTTTCACCGCTCGGAAAATAGGAGGACCCCATGAACGACAATCCCCTGATTGGCTTTATCGTCATCGTCTTGGCCATGCTCGTCGGTTACGCCATCAATGTGATTCACCGCCGAAAGAAGTAAATCCACATTGGTATGATATTCATCCAGTTATCGACTCTCCCGTTGTTTATGCAAATCCTAAACAGCGGGAGAGTTTCCTTTTTGAGCACTGTCTGGCGCTTTATTCAGCTATAGTAAATGCAGGGTGCCTTTATTTAACTAAAGCCATATAATGAGTATTATTATCCGCTCATCGTATATTTCTTCACGCTCATCGAGTAAAAGCTATTGTCGAATGAATACTCTTTAAACTTCCTTTAGGCTAGTAGATGTATTTATTAGCTGAAGCTCCGTACGATTTCGCGGGGTTTCAACAGTTGGGAGGGATCATGAGGTTTACTCATCCTGTCAACACGCTCAAGAAGCTTGGCTGCGGCCTTGCATTTGGAGCAGCGGCCATTATGGCTATGCCGACTTCGGCGCTCGCTTGCACCCAGATCTACATGGGCAGCCAGCTCACGGCAGACGGCAACACGTACTACGGCCGCTCCGAGGACTTCGGCCCGCGTTACGTCAAGCACTTTGGCATCGAGCCCGCACACAAGGACGGCAGCAAGTACACCTCGGTCGAGTCCGGCTTTGAATACAAGTCCAAGGGCGCAACCTACCGCTACACCTTCGTTCGCGACAACCCCTCTCAGTGGGAAGATCGTTACGACGCATATTCCGAGGCTGGCATCAACGAGAAGGGCGTTTCCTGCTCTGCCACGCTGAGCACCTCCTATAACGAGAAGGCAGAGGAAGCCGACCCCGTCACCGAGGAGACCGGCATCGGCGAGTACAACTACGCCAGCGTCATTCTGGGCGAGAGTGCCACGGCCCGCGAAGGTGTCGAGCTCCTCGGCAACCTGATTGACGAGCAGGGCGTCTGCTCCAACGACCAGATCATCATCGCCGACAACAACGAGACCTAGCTGTTTGCAGCGCTTTCCGGCCATCAGTGGATTGCCATGAGGCTCACCGACGATATCGCCTCGCTCAACCCCAACATCGGCAACCTCACCTATGACGTCGACCTCGACGACACCGAGAACTGCCTCCACTCCGAGGGCATCGAGTCCATGCCTAAGGAGAAGGGCTTTGCCGAGTACACCGACGGCAAGTTCGACGTCGCCAAGACCTACGGCGAGGAGATTAGCGAGGCCGGTATGCACCAGTGGTCGCGCTATGTCCAGGGCCGCGATTACTTCATGGCTCCGCTTGCCGAGGGCACCGACTACGAGATCGTCAAGGACGAGCGCGAAGACGCTCGTGCGACGACCGGCGCCCTGGTCCACGAGATGCAGCCGCTGTTCTTTACGCCCGGCAAGTCCGACTGGAACACCTTTGAGATGATTCGTTCCTTCGCCGCTCGCGGCGAGAATGTCGCCGGCCTCAACGCCAACACCGACGGCGCCTATGCCATCGGCTCCAACCGCAACACCGAGATCCACACCTTCCAGATCCGTCACGGCATGGACCCCGAGATCGCGACCATCCAATGGGAGATGCTCTCCAACGCCGAGTTCTCCGTCGCTATCCCCCTCTATTCCGCACTGCTCACCGAGGTCAGCCCCTACTTCAGCGATCAGGATGTCTCCTTTGATCACTGTGAAGAGGAAGACGTCGTGAACAACGAGGAGCCCAAGAACTCCATCAACTACGTTCTCATGGACATCAACACGCTTGCCTATGAGAACCGCGACAGCTGCGCCACCGGCGTCCGCGCCTATCTCGACGCCCTGCAGAAGGAGCTCATTGAGCAGAACCTGACCGTCGACGAGGCCATGCAGGCCGCCAAGGACACCGAGGCCCGCACCGCCCTGGCCAACAAGGCCGGCAAGGCAGCGACCAAGAACACCTACGTCAAGTGCAAGGCCATGCTCGAGGAGATGCGCGACTACCTCAAGGAGGGCGACTTCTCCGAGGAGTTCGTCCCGAGTGACTACGATGCCGACAACGACTGCCTGGTCGAGTCCATCACCTACGCCGACGAGGCCCTCTCCGATGAGGACGTTGCCGAGCCCGAGGTTGAGGAAGAGGCGACCGAGGAGAAGTCCGAGGGCAACAACATGGCCGCCATGGCCGTTGGCGCCATCGTCATCATCGGTGTCTGCGGCTTCGTGCTCTATCGTCGCAAGAAGGCCTAAGACCCTCACGTTCCGAGAGACGGGCGGGATCGCATGAGTCATCCCGCCCGCTCAGCCTGCCCTTTTGACCGGCAGGAAACGCCGCCGAAATCTTTTCAAAAAAAGATTTCCCCGCACACACTTCGCTGTGCTATAGTGCAGCGCAACAGCAATGAGGTGCAACCGCGCCAAGGCATCACGAAAGGAGCCACCAAGATGATGAACACGATGAAGTCCCTCAACAACTGGTGGTGGCGTGATGCGAATACGATCGGTCGAAAGTGAGTCCCTCACGCCTGTTTTTGCGCTCTAGGTGTATTGGAAGGCCTCCGGTTTCGACCGGGGGCCTTTTTCTATCTCGAGCCCGATCGCATTCGCATCACGCGCCTCCGTTTTTCTCTTACACTCCCTTTTTCGAAAGGACTTTCACCATGTCTCAGAACACCACCGCCACCGCCCAGCCCCGCACCGTCCAGACCGCCGACCGCGGCAAACTCGATATCCGCGCCCTTGTCCTGCTCGCCATCCTGCTTGCCGCCGGCTTCATCCTCAACTTCACCGTCGGCAAGGCAATCTCGGGCATCTCGGGCGGCATGATCAGCCCCGAGTTCATCATCTCGGCTTTCTGCCTCACCATCCTGGTCGTTCGTCCCAACATTGGCCAGGCGCTCGTCATTGGTCTCATCTCGGCGGCCGTGATCCAGATCACTACCACCTCGCCGTTTGTCGATTTTGCCGCCGAGGGCATCGCCGCTATGCTCATGGCCGTCATTGTCAACGCCACCGCCAAGGACGGCCAGGTTAAGCCCGTCATCGCCATCGTCGCAACATTCGTGACCACCTTTGTCTCGGGCGTCATCTTCATGGTCATCAAGATGGCCATGCTCGGCGTTGTGGGCGAGCTCGCCGCAGCCATGCTGCCCGTCGTCGCCATGACCGCCGTGTTTAACGCAATTCTGGTCGGCGCTCTCTACCTGCCCATCCAGAAGGCCCTTAAGCTCAACTAACCTGCCCGGCTTTACCACCAAAGACTGTCCCAAACAACGAGCATTTGGGGACGTTCCTAAACGACCAGTCATGTAAGAACGTCCCCGATGACTATGAAAGGTATCCATGGAAACGATCATCAACGTCGACGATGTCTCGTTCTCCTATGGCACGCAAACCGAGCAGGCGCTCAGCCACGTCTCGCTCAGCGTGGACAAGGGGGAATTCATCGGCATCATCGGACCCTCGGGCGCAGGTAAGTCCACACTCGCCGCCTGCCTGTCGGGCGCCGTGCCTCACCACTACACCGGCACCTTTTATGGCTCCGTGTTAGTTGACGGCCACGACACCTGCGAGGTCTCGCTCGCCGACATATCGCAGATCGTCGGCAGCGTGCTGCAGGACATCGATACCCAGATGGTCGCTTCGGTCGTTGAGGACGAAATGCTCTTTGGCCTCGAGAACTTTGGCGTTCCGCACGACCAGATCGAGCAGCGCGTGAGCGAGGCGCTTAAAACCGTCGGTATCAGCGACCTGCGCGACCGCGAGATCGCCACCCTCTCGGGCGGCCAAAAGCAAAAGGTAGCCATCGCCGCCATCCTCGCCATGCGCCCGCGCGTCCTGGTACTCGATGAGCCCACCGCAGCACTCGATCCCGCCAGCTCCACCCTGGTCTTCGAGACGCTGCGCGAGGCAAACCGTGCGCTCGGCATCACCATCGTCGTCGTTGAGCAAAAGGTCGCTTTACTTTCGGAGTACTGCAACCGTGTGTTGGTGCTCGATCACGGCCAGATCGCGCTGCAGGGTGAGCCGCACGAGGTCTTCGCACGCACCGACGAGCTTCGCACCATCGGCGTCGATTGCCCGCGCGTCACGCGCATCTTCAACAGCCTCGAAGCCGATGGCCTGGTAAGCGGCACGCCCTGTCTGGATGTCGACGAGGCGGAACGCCTGATCGCAGGCATCGTCGACCCCGACCGTGCGACAAGCGATACCCAGGCGCCCGCAGGCTCCCCGCACGCGCCGTCGCTGCGTCCGCATGCGAAAGACGCCGAGCCGGTGCTCACCTTTGACCATGTCGAGTTTTCCTACCCCCATGGAGGCGCCGCCGTTCACGACCTCAACTTGACGCTCTACCCCGGCGAGCTCGTGGGCATTGTCGGCCAAAACGGAGCCGGCAAAACCACGCTCACCAAACTGCTCACGGGTTTGCTCAAGCCCGCATCGGGCAGCGTACGCGTTACGGGCTTGGACACGGCATCGGTTCCCACGAGCCGCATCGCACGCGAAGTGGCAACGCTTTTCCAGAACCCCGACCGCCAAATCTGCAAAGACACCGTGCTCGACGAGGTCGCCTTTGGTCTAGAACTTGCCGGCATCGACCGCGCCGAAGCTCTACGTCGCGCCCAGCTGGTCATCGACCGCTTTGGTCTGCCCGCCGACGAGGCACCGTTCTCGCTGTCGCGCGGTCAGCGCCAGATGGTGGCGCTCGCCTCCGTTGTAGTGGTCGAGCCCAAGATCGTGGTGCTCGACGAGCCCACGAGCGGCCTGGACTACCGCGAGTGCATGACCGTGATGGAAACGGTGCGCACCATGGCAGAGCGCGGTTGCGCCGTCATCATGGTCTGTCACGACATGGAAGTCGTTTCCGACTTTGCCGAGCGCATCGTGGTGATGGCCAACGGCCGCATCCTCGACCGCGGGCGCACGCACGAGCTGTTCTCGAACATCGAGCTCATGCAGCGTGCCTACGTTGAGCCGCCCCAGGTCATCGAACTCTCGCGCCGTCTGGCATCCACCGTCTCGCCCGCCTTTACACAGGTGAGTGAGGTCACTGATATCGTTCGCATTACCGAGGAGATGGTCCGCCGTGGTTAACGTCATCGACTACATGCCGGGTGACACGCTGCTACACCGCCTGAACCCCGTCATCAAACTGGGCCTCGCCGCCGCCATCATCATCGGCATCTTCTTGTCCGACACCTATGTGGCACTGCTGGGCTTTCTGGCGTTCACGCTCGCGCTGGGAGCCTACGCCGGCGTCGTCGACCGCCTGCTCGCGCTGCTCAGGCTGCTGATTCCGCTCGCGCTCATCATGCTGGTGCTGCAGCTGGCTTTTATGCGCGATGGCAACATCGTGTGGGGCTTCGTTACCGACACGGGTCTCATCACCGGCTCCAAGGCTTGCCTGCGCCTGCTGGGCGTGGCGCTTCCGCTTATTCTGATGCTCATGGTGACCAAGCTCAACGACCTTGCCAACGCCTGCGTGGAGGTACTGCACGTGCCGTATCGCCACGCCTTCACCTTTACCACGGCGCTACGCTTTGTGCCGGTGTTTGGCCAAGAGATGAACGCCATCATGGAGGCGCAGACCGCACGCGGCATCGAGTATGACACCAAGAACCCCATCAAGAAGCTTCAGCTCATGCTGCCGCTGTGCGTGCCGTTACTGATCTCGAGCGTGGGTAAAACCGATGCCACGGCCTTGGCGGCCGAGCAGCGCGGCTTCTACCTGCGCACGCGCGCGAGCTCGCACAAGCGCTACCCCATCAAGGGCCTGGACATTGCCATACTTATTGTCAGCATTGCCCTCATCGTCCTCGGCTTCCTGTTCTAACCTGCCAATTTGGGACAGGCTTTTTGGTCGGTTTTTTCTGGGCGAACGTCAGCTCTCCCCGTAAGTCCAGCCGTGCAACAACTGCAACCAAGCGCAATGAGCCCCGACTCGGACTGAACGAGCCGGGGCCCTTCTTTCCCCACGAGGGCATCTTTGGCGTAGTCCTTCACGGCGGAGAGGTCCATACCGGGGACGATATCCAGGTAGTCAAACTTGGCGATGGCACCTGTTCCTTCACCCCTGCTGAAGCACTTAAAGAGGTGGAGCGAGCTCGCCGCGAAGGAACCCTATAGTTGCAAAACCCCACGTGAGGCAGCTTTTTCAGCTCTAAATCGAGCTTCGATAGGGTTCCGTAACGTTAAAGTTGAACTCTATGGTTTCTCAACAATTCACTATAACTGCAGGTCAAGGCCAAAGCCTCAAGTTCAACTTGACCCTTTAGAACCTTTAAGGTTCAAGTTGAGGTCGAAAGCAGTAGTAGAATACCGTTCGAACCATAACCTACGATTGATTGCAGAGGGACTGGATGCAGCATTCGAACCATCGCACCGCAGCGTTCATCGCGTCGAGGCCGGCTCGTATCATCACGAGCGCCGCGCTCGCCGTTGCGCTGACGGCCACGCCGATGCTCTCCCCCGTCGCGGCCTATGCCGCCTCGCAGGCAACGCAGGATCAGCTTTCCGCCGCCCAGCAGAAGATCGAAGCCGCCACGAGCGCCTACAACGAGGCCCGCACCAAGCTCGAGAATCTGCAAAAGCAAATCGACACCAACGAGGCAAGCATCGAGCAGATCGAAGCCGAGCTTCCCGATCAGCAGGCAAAGGCAAGCTCCGCCATGCGCGATCTGTATAAGTACCAGAAGGGCACCAACCCCATCGTGAGCTTCCTGGTCAACGCACAGAGCCTTGGCGAGTTCATCACCACCTGCAGGTACACCAACCAGATCGCGAGCTCGAGCGTCGATGAGATCGAAGAGCTCAACAAGATGCAGACCGAGCTCGAGCAGAACAAGACCGAGCTTGAACAGGCTAAATCCCAACTCGAGACCGAGCAGAAAACCGCCGAAGATGCACTGGCACAGGCCCAGCAGCTTCGCAGCGAAGCCCAGGCAAAAGCCGAGCAGGAAAATGCCGCCGAGCTGGCCAAGCTCGAGGCAGACAAGGCCGCTGCCGCCGAGAAGCTCTCGGGCGAGGGCGTAAGCGGCAACAACTCCAACAGCCAGGCCAACAACGCCAACGCCACCATCGACACCACGGTGAACAACTCCAATACCGGCAACTCAGATTACGACTCGTTTATCAACGAGTGGACGAGTCGCATTGACAACTACCTCGCCGGCTCCCCCATGGCAGGCCAGGGTTATAACTTTGCCGTGGCAGCCTGGAACACCGGTGTTGACCCCCGTTGGTCCCCTGCCATCGCCTGCGTCGAGAGCAGCAAGGGCCTCTATTGTGCCGGCTCCTATAACGCCTGGGGCTGGAGCGCCCGTGGCGGCGGCTGGCGGAGCTTTGGTAGCTGGAGCGAGGGCGTCTCTGCCCACGTCGCCTACCTGGGCGCCAACTATGGCTCCACGCTTACCCCGGCAGCCGCCAAAAAGTACTGCCCGCCCACGTGGCAGGACTGGTACAACAAGGTTGCAACCCAGATGAACCGCATCTAAGATCAACGTCAAAGGGCCCCAATCGGGGCCCTTTTTCTTTTACGCGACGGAGGTATCGACGACGCCCGTCGCGTTTGCGATGGCAACAATGATAATCATTGCCAACAAGAGCACGCCCATAGCCTTGAAACAGAGCTTTGCAAGCTTTTTACCGCGATATCGATCGAGTAGCTCAAACCGCCGGCGAAGGCGGCGTTTATCGAGCATTACAAAATGAATGAGCGCTACGAAACCGTCGACGAAGACAAAATACTCAACCGCGAGAAACCACATCGGGTAGTTTTGGTTGGCGCCTGTGGGATGAAAAACGGCAAAATGGCTTCCGGCAAAGAAAACAAGTAGCGAAAGATAGACGAATGCGTTCCAAATGCGCCCAACGGTGTCGGGAATGTGGGAGAGTAAATTCGGGCGCTCAGGCACCAACGGCAATCCACCCTGAGACTGATCTGTGGGGAGCACGGGCGAAGGGCACACAACTCGCCGCTCTGGAGGCTCTTGGAAGGAAGCAACATTCGGCGCGGACGATGGCGTCGGTGTGGACAACGCATACGATGCGCGTGCAGCGTGCCCTAGCGCCTTCGCGCTTGCAAAGCGCTTGTCCGGATCGAGCGCCATCGCCATGCAAATAACATCGGCAAACGGGACGGGAACGTCACATGCCTCGCATTGCTCGCGCATGTCCCGGCCCGGCTTGGGGTCGGCCCCCGTCAGACAAAAGAACAGCAGGGCACCGAGCGCATAGACATCGCTGCGCACGCTCGTCTGGCCAAAACCGTACTGCTCGGGTGGCGCATAGGGTCGCGTGCCAAACTTAACGGTATCGGCATCGGCTCCTTCGCGCCACACGCGAGCGATTCCCAAGTCGATAATCACCAGCGATGAAAACGTCAGGCCGTCATCAGGCGTATAGTTCGCGCCCGACACGATGATATTCGAGGGCTTTAGGTCGCGATGAATCACCGGAGCAGCCACCTCCCCCGCCGACGCAAAGCCGGCGTGGAGCTCCGCAACTGCATCACAAAGGGAGCCAAACAGCTCACAAGCATAATCGGGCGTTGCACCCAAACGCCCCACCAGGGCCCCGAGCGTTTCGCCTTCGATGTATTCCATGACCACGCAAAGCTCGTCGCCCACGCGGTGGCAATCGACAATCCGAGGCAAGTGCTCGTAACGTCGCCCGGCATGCTGGGCCGCAAACAGGCGTTCATACGCCCCGCCAATCTGGGCCGACGCGTCGATGCGCTTGCGAACAAAGGGACCAAGAGATCCTCCGCCGGAGCCCTCAAAGTACACGAGCTCGGTCGTCTCGACGTCGGAGTGCTTGAGCACACGGTCTACGCGATAGCTGTCATCACGCTCAAGTGACGCCAGGTGTCCGGCGAGCGCAGCGGTCAGCTCATCATCGGAATATGTTGGGCTCTGAGTATCCATAGCGTCCATAATAACGCAGGGCACGGACGCACCATGACGCCCGTGCCCTGCACGTTCAAAATGTCGTGAACGGCACCTCCGCCGGCAGCTAACCGCTAGCTCACCGTCTCCTCGCCAAAGCGATACAGCTCCTCGTTCACCTTTTGCAGGCTGCAGCCACGATCGATACAGAAAATGATGATGGCGTCACGGCGGTCCTTGCAGTTGAGGATATTGGCGCCTGCCGCCGTCAAGGCGCGGTTGGCCTCCTTGAGTGTCAGCGCCATGGCAAATGCAATCTGCAGCACCTTATTGCGGCTCGGATGCCGCGCACCGGTAAAGATCTGATAGCCAAACGTCTCGTTGAGGTCAGCCATGCGCACCACGCGCGAACGCTCCAGCCCCTTTTCTTCCAAAAGCTGTTTCAGATACTCCGAAAGCGACGGGGCGGCAAAGTCGTGTTCTTTGATATAACCATCAATGCTTGGCGCATCGAGAAGCTCATTGAGCAGCTCCTCAGTCAGCTTTTTATCGGGCATACGGCCTCACCTCCCCCAGTGCATGCAACATGCTAGAAACCGCTCACGTCCGAGCGTTCCCAACTGGCGACCTGATCGGGAGACACCGTGCCCAGCGCCTCGAACTTCCAGGAGCCGCCCGCCTTCAGATGATTGGTGTTTGCAAGAGCCGTTCCAACCTGGTTGCCATCAGCATCATACAGAACATACTCAATCTGAATGTAGCTCTTTTCCTTGTCTGTGTTATTGGTCAGCGTACCCGTGATCTTATAGGCAAACTGATTGGAGGCGTCTTCAGCCTCGTCAGCAATGGTATACGGTTCTTGCGGTTCTTTTTGCTCCTCAGCCTGCTGTGTCGTCTCGGCAGGTTTTGCCGAATCGTTCGCAGACGAATCGGTTGAGTTGCCGCCCATAGAGCCCACGGCACCGGCAATAACCAGCCCCACGATGACGCCTAGGACAATCTTGCCAATCGGCTTCTTTCCCTCTTTTGCCATTATGCATCCTTCCTACGATCCGGCCACCGCGCCGGCACACAGCACATCGTAGGAAGGATTAAACTTGAATTCATTAGCTGAGAGCTAAGGCTGCGGTAAACGGCCAACGCAGTTATCCAAACGCCGAGCAAACGCACTTTGCGCGACCGTCTGCTGGCAGCGCATCAACCCACCGTGACGGATTCCCCGGTAAAGGCGCTGATCATCAACAGGACAAAGAACACCAGGTAGCTGACACTCAGCAGGTACGCAATGATCAGAAAGAAGACCCATCCGACATTGGTGTTACCGTCGGCACGGCGTTGCTCGCGATTGCGGCAGAGCCAAATCGTCACGCCAATGGCCACAATCAACAGCACAAGTGCCGCTGCCGCCAGTCCAGCAAGCGCAAACATCACGCCAATGCTCACAGCAATAACCGGGAGCATCAGCAAGCCGCATCCGCACCCACCAGGACTATATACGACAGACTGTCGGCGTCGTTTCATCGTCACTCCAACCTCAACATCTTTGAGCGCTACAACGCAACGACCTGCTGAACGGGAACGATCTTATCCAGTTCCGGTTCGATGCGCCTCTTCTCTGCCTCGAGGTCAAACGCGATCTGGGCTCGAAGCCAATAGCCATCCGTCAGGCCAAAGTAGCGGCAAAGACGAAGATCGGTGTCAGCCGTAACACGACGCCTTCCCAAAATAATCTGCCCAATACGCTGAGCCGGAATCCCGGTCTCCTTAGCAAGGCGATATTGAGAAATACCCATAGGGACAAGAAATTCCTCTTTGAGAAGCTCGCCGGGGGCCACGGGCGACAACAAGCCAGCATCAGTTTTGTCACTTGTGATAATCGACGATTTCAGCATTCCAAGCCATCCCCTGTCTCCACTCAAAACAGACCCGATAGCGCTCATTGACACGGATACTATATTGACCGGCGCGATCGCCCTTCAACGCTTCAAGACGATTGCCTGGCGGAACGCGAAGATCATCAAGCGAAGCGCAGATCTGCAGTTGGCGAATCTTCCTCAAGGCGACCCGCTCAAAAGGAATGAACTTCCTAATCCGCACACCCATTGCAAAGCGTTCAGTGTCTTCATCTTTATATGATGCAATCATAGTATCGCCTTACGTTAATAACGTCAAGCGTTTCTATAGAGTTACATCCCTATTATAGCGTACATTTGTTCGTATTTTCGAGAACAAACGTCCACGTCAATTAACCAAGCAAAAGTAATCGTTTGTAGACATCGAGGCCTTTGAGCAGGATTTCCTCGTCAAAGAGCATGGTATCAGTATGCAGGGCACTCGTGGAATAGGCGGGGCAGCCCTCGGCGTCGCTCGGATTATCCTGACTGACAGGAACGCCCGTGCCCAGCAAGAAGAACACGCCCGGCAGATGGCGCTGGTAAAAGGCGAAGTCCTCGGCAATCAGCAAAGGCTCATCCACGAGCTGCAGCTCGGGCAAGGCAGGCGCGACATTGGCAAATAGCTCGGGATCGTTATCGACCGGCGGATAGCCCTCGGCAAAATCGAGGTCATATGTGCAGCCCGTTGCGGCGCATGCCTCATCAAGCACGCGGCGCACGCCCTCACGCGCACGGTCGAACATGTCGTCCGTAAACACACGCAGGCTGCCGGCAACATGGGCCTCCCCCGCCACCGCGTTGCAGACGGTACCGGCCTGCAGCAGACCAAACTTGCCGATACAGGGCTCGTCGGTGCCCAGCTCGTCCATCAGCCCGCGCTCGGCAACCAAAAACTTCGCTGCCGCCAACGCGGCATCGTGCGACTCCTCAACCGGCACGCCATAAGTCTTAGCAATATGGATGCTCGTACCGTGAATATGGATATGCGTTTCGCTCGAACGCGCCAGCAGCGGGCCGGAACAGCTCGCCAACGTGCCGGCAGGCAGATCGGGCCACACGTGAAAGCCAAAAATGCGGTCGACCCCGTAGCATTCGAACACGCCGCTCTCGCATACCATCTTGGCACCACCGGTCGTTTCCTCGGCCGGCTGGAACACAAAGAGCACGTTGCGCCTCATGGCGCCCGGCTGTTCGTGAATCGTACGGTCGACATATGTCGCGGCGGCAAGTGCCATAGCCATGTGTCCGTCATGTCCGCAAGCGTGCATCTTGCCGGGATGTGTCGAGGCGAACGCTGCCCCTGTTGCCTCGACAATGGGCAGCGCGTCCATATCGGCGCGAATCGCCGTGGCATGCGCGGCATCAACGCCAACATCGAAGAAAGCGCAGACGCAGCTGGGGCACGGATGGGTCACCTCGCAAGCGAGCGGTGCCAGCACGCCCTCGATATAGGCAATGGTTTGCGGAAGATCGAAATCGAGCTCCGGAATGCGATGGAGATCGCGGCGATAGCGACGGAGTTCTTGGAGCTCGGTCATAGAGAATCCCTTCGTGAGGCATATCTGTTGCAACTTATTTTGATACAGGATTGTGGCACACATGTTTCCAGCATATTGCTGCATTTTTTAAACGTTATATACGAATACTCTTGTTTGGTAAAGTGCAACGTGGTAGGGTCGTTACCACTTGATAGAGGCGCGGGCACGAAGAACCGCGGGCGAGCCGGCAGGCTTTGACCCCGTGGGGAGGCGAAACCCGCCGAACTGGGTTTTTCGGGCGCGAACAACCTGGTGGGCCTGCGGGAAACACCCGCAGGACTGTCTGCAGCAATGCGGGAGCGCTATCCGGACATGGGGTCCACGCTATGTGGATTCGATGCGCTGATGGCGCCGTCTGGATAGCGAGGTTTACGGGACATGGCATTGACCCCCAACGAGGCATATGCGGCCAAGCAGCCGTTTGTGGATAAGGAGACGCTCGAGCATATCGTCGAGCAGTTCCCCACGCCATTTCATCTATATGACGAGGCGGGCATCCGCCGCAACATGCAAGAGGTGCGCGACGCCTTCGCATGGAACCCGGGCTTTAAGGAATACTTTGCCGTCAAGGCCAATCCCAACCCGGCGCTCATCTCCATTCTCAACGAATACGGCTGCGGCTGCGATTGCTCGAGCTATACCGAGCTCATGATTGCCCGCTCGCTGGGCATCACGGGACACGACATCATGTTCTCGTCCAACGACACGCCAGCTGCCGACTTTGAGCTCGCCGACAAGCTGGGCGCCATCGTCAACTTCGACGACATCAGCCACATCGAGTTCTTTGAGCGCGTCGCAGGCCCCATCCCCAAGACGGTCAGCTGCCGCTTTAATCCGGGCGGCCTATTCCAGCTCTCCAACGGCATCATGGATAACCCCGGCGACTCCAAGTACGGCATGACCACCGAGCAACTCTTCGAGGCCTTCCGCATGCTCAAGGCCAAGGGCGCCGAAAACTTTGGCATCCACGCATTCCTTGCCAGCAACACCGTCACCAACGACTACTACCCCAAGCTCGCGCGCATCCTCTTTGAGCTTGCCGTGCGCCTGGAGCGCGAGACCGGCGCACATGTCGCCTTCATCAATCTGTCCGGCGGCGTCGGCATCCCCTATCTGCCCGAGCAACAGGCCAACGACATTCACGCCATCGGCGAGGGGGTGCACGCGGCCTACGACGAGATCCTGGTTCCTGCCGGCATGGGCGATGTAGCCATCTGCACCGAGATGGGCCGCTTTATGATGGGCCCCTACGGCTGCCTGGTCACCAAGGCCATCCACGAGAAGCAGATCTACAAGGACTATATCGGTGTCGATGCAAGCGCCGTCGATCTGATCCGCCCTGCCATGTATGGCGCTTACCACCACATTACGGTGATGGGCCAGCCGGGTGGCGCCGACAAGACCGCGGCGCCTGTCACAAACACGTACGACATTACGGGCAATCTGTGCGAGAACAACGACAAGTTCGCCATCGATCGCGAGTTACCGCATATCGACATGGGCGACCTGCTTGTGATTCACGATACCGGTGCGCATGGCTACTCCATGGGCTACAACTACAACGGACGGCTGCGCTCCGCCGAGGTCCTGCTACGTCCCGATGGCTCGGCCGACCTCATACGCCGCGCCGAGCGCCCGGGCGATTATTTTGCCACGCTCGACGTGTTGCCGAGCGGCCGAGAGCTGCTGGCCAAGTCGCGCGCCGAAAGTGCTCGCCGTCGCGCTCAGGACGAGCGCCTGGCAGTCGCCGCCCAATGGAATAAGCGCATCCAGATCGCGGACGCGAAGGAGAAGAACATGGACATCCGCAATCTTGAGGGCTCAATCGTCGCCCTTGTTACGCCGTTTAAAAAGGACGGCAGTGTCGACTTTGACGCACTCGAGCGCCTTATCGATTTCCACTTGCAAAATGGCACCGACGCCATTCTCACCCTAGGCACCACCGGTGAGAGTGCCACGATGACTGATGACGAGGATAACTCCGTTGTCGCCGCCGTGGTCAAGCATGTTGCAGGACGCGTCCCCGTCATCGCCGGCTCGGGCTCCAACTCCACGCAAACCATGCTCACCAAGTCGCTCACCTACCAGGGCTTGGGAGCCGACGGCCTGCTGCTCATCACCCCCTACTACAACAAGTCCAATGAAGAGGGCATCTATCGGCACTTTAAGACCGTCGCCGATGCCGTGGACATCCCCTGCATCCTGTACAACATCCCCGGCCGTTGCGGCTGCGGCATCAGCGAGCGCAATGTGGAGCGCCTGGCCGCACACCCCAACATCATGGGTATTAAGGAGGCCTCGGGCAACGTCGCCTACGCGGCCAAGATCGCCCACCTGCTGTCCGACGACTTCCGCATGTACTCGGGCGAGGATGCGCTCACCGTGCCGCTCATGAGCCTGGGCGCCTCGGGCACCATCAGCGTGTGGGCCGATGTTCAGCCGCAGCTCGTGCACGACATGTGCCGCGCCTATCTGGACGGTGACGTGGAGCGCGCCCGCGACATCCAAATTGCCGGTCAGCCGCTCATCAACGCCCTCTTTAGTGAGGTCAACCCCATCCCCGTCAAGGAAGCGCTCGCTCAGATGGGTATGATCGAGGCAAACTATCGCATGCCGCTGTGCCCCATGACAGACGACACGCGCGCCGCACTTACCGATGCTCTGAAGGGAGCTGGTCTGCTTGATTAAGACCGTCATTATGGGAACGGGCCGCATGGGCTCGCTCATCCGCACTACCGCCGAGGGCATTGTCGACGCCGCCGGTCAGCCCGTTTTCGACATCGTCGCCCAGATCGGCTTCGACCTGTCCGAGCTCGAGAACGCCCCGGCAGCCGACGTCATCATCGACTTCTCGAACGTCGTGACCTTCGATGCCGTCGTCGCCTATGTCGGGCGCACGGGCGCGGCGTTGGTCTCGGGCACCACGGGCTATACGCCCGATCAGATGGATCGCCTGCGCGAGCTGGGTCAGAACGCCCGTGTTATGCACTCGGGCAACTACTCTATCGGCATCGCCGCCCTGCGTCATCTGGTAGCACAGGCCACACGCGAGCTGCCCGGCTTTGACTGCGAGATCGTCGAGACGCACCACAACCAAAAGGTTGACGCCCCCAGCGGCACTGCCAAGCTACTGCTCGACGCCATCGTCGAAGCTGAGCCCGAAGCAGGCTACCACCCCGTCTATGGCCGCGAGGGCATGTGCGGAGCGCGCGACCCCAAGGAGATCGGCATGCACTCGCTGCGCGGCGGCACTGTCGCCGGCGTCCACGAAGTGAGTTTCTTTGGCCAGGACGAGGAGGTCACGCTCACGCACCGCGCCACGAGCCGTCAGATCTTTGTCAACGGCGCCCTGGCAGCCGCGCAGAAGCTCGTCACCCGCGAGCCTGGCTTCTATACGTTCGACCAGGTCATGTTTGCCTAATCAGGTATCAACCGGATCCATCCAAAGGAGAGACAGCAAATGAGCAATGCAGCCGAGATGGATGCACAGGAGATTATCAACTACATCGCCACCACGCCCAAAAAGACGCCCGTCAAGCTGTACGTGCGCGAGAAGCCCGGCATGAAGGTTGCCTGGGGCGACGCACATGTCTACGGCGGTCGTCGTGGCAAGACCGTCTTTGGCGACTGGGATGAGCTCAAGGCCATCCTCGATGCCAATGCCGACTCCATCGACTACTACGACGTCGAGAATGACTGCCGCAACTCCGCCGTCCCCATGCTCGACCTTAAGGGCATCAACGCCCGCATCGAGCCGGGCGCGATCATCCGCGACCGCGTCGAGATTGGCGACCATGCCGTCATCATGATGGGCGCCATCATCAACATCGGCTCCGTCATTGGTGAAGGCTCCATGATCGACATGGGAGCTGTGCTGGGCGGCCGCGCCACCGTGGGCAAGAACTGCCACATCGGCGCCGGCACCGTGCTGGCAGGCGTCGTGGAGCCCGCCAGCGCCACGCCCGTCATCATCGAGGACGATGTCATGATCGGCGCCAACGCCGTGGTCCTGGAGGGCGTGCACGTAGGCAAGGGCGCTGTCGTTGCCGCCGGCGCCGTGTGCGTCGAGGACGTCCCCGCCGATGCCGTCGTGGCCGGTGTCCCCGCCCGCGTCATCAAGATGCGCGACGAAAAGACCGACAGCAAGACCGGTCTCGAGGAGGGCTTACGTCAGCTTTAAAGTTACGCGGTTTTACCAAGCCGCGTAACTAGTCGACGCTGCACTTTTGGTTCCGTCGTTCTAACGAACGACGGACCGGTCGACGCTGCAAACGCCCCTAAGCGGCAACCTGACGTTCAATCGTCGGTCGCGTACCGAAGTACGCTTCCCTCCTCTTTCACGTCACCTTGCTCGCTTAGGGGCGTTTTCGCTGACGTATGCTCAACCTACGGCGCAATTCAGCTCCAAGCAAAAAGGCTGAAGCCCTCATCCGAGGCTTCGGCCTTTGTTTTTCTGCGGCGTCCAAGCGCAGTTTATCGATTCTCAATTGACCCGATGTTTTTGAGCTCGATGGAGATGAGGCCGTTGGGCTCGTTGACAAACTCGATGTACTCGGAGTTCGAACCCATCTCGGCCGGGAAGCTGATCTCGATGCCCGTGTCGGTACGAATCTTGTGATTGCGCACGGCCGCGCGCTCGACCTGCTTGCGCTCCACGGGAACGCGCTCGGGAACCTTCTCCTCGGTCAGTGCCGCGCGCACGCTTTCCTTGATGACCGGCTCGTCCTCAAAGACCTCATCGACGATATCCCAAGGCGGCAGCTCCTCGTCGTCTTCGACCTTCTCGGCAACGGCGGCTTTGACCTTGGCAAGCGCCACGGCGGTATTGGCGCCGTGCTCCTCGGCAACTTCCTCGACCACGCGCGTCACCGTGTCGATGACCTCCTTACCCGAAACACCCGTGTCGCATTGCAGCAGGCCGTCGGGAATGAGCATGCGATCCTCGCCGGCAATCTTGCGCTTCTTATCCACATAGCCGATCTCCATGGTGCTTGCACGCACGATTGCATAGCTCGGCACCTTTTGCGAGGGGTTCGGCAGAATGGCGTAGTGGCGCGCGATGTCGTTACGCACCTCGCCCTCTTCGCGACCCACCTCGTGCATGAATGCCTGCTTAGAGCCCAGCAGCATCACGGCAAACCAGCGGGCATCCTCATCATCGTCAAAGTCCGCCACAAGCACGTCAGTGGACTCGGCTTTCTCGGCTTTGGTGAGCTCAGAAGAGATAAACTCCGCAATCTGCTGCGACAGGTCCACGAACTCACGCTCGCCAAAGAAATAGCCCTTGAGCTCACCGCCGAATGCGGAGTTCTCGGCAAACGTGGCGCGCTTGTTATCGGCAGAGGTGCGGGCACGGCGCAGGTGCGTGGTCACAAAGTTGCGCACGGTTCGACTCTCGATATCGAGCTCGCGCTGGCTCATAACGTTGACGGCAGAGTCAAAGTCCAGGATATGCAGAATCGCGTGATTGATTTTCATATACGGCATTCCGTTCTAGATCGATTTCGGCACGAACCAGTATAGCGGTCGAGCCCGCCCCGGGCGTATCGAAGATTGGTGCATCGGGGACAGGTTGCTCTGCACCAATGGTTAGCGCAGGAACTCGGACTGCCATACCTCGAGCTGTTCTGTCAGGCTCTTACCGCTAGAAGGCATGCTGAACTCGGGACGCTTGGGCAGCAGCGCACACTTAAGAATTGCCACGATGGTCTGAGAGACAAAGCGTCGCGTATCCTTGTCAAAGCCTTGCGCAGCCTGGAGCATCACGGGCAGGCTCTCGCGCAGATTTCCTGCGATATCTGCAAACCGCTCAGCACCCGTAGCCTCAAACACGGAGAACAACGCATCTACAAAACGCTCGCGCTCGCTAGGCGACACTGCAAGCAGCATCTCGCGAATGGAGCCATCAACGTATCGAGCACCGGCGGACAGGCGCTCACAGTACACGAAGTCGCGACCATCAACCACCCAGCTAAAGGGATTGTGCTGCAGCAGGCTGAACTCGGTGCTCTCAACGATGGCATAGTCCTCCTGTGCCTCGAACATCATGCCAAAGATCGACGACCGAGGTAGCGTCTTGTCGATTCGACCGGAAAGATCGACAAAGGCGTTGCTGCTCAGAAACTCCTCGACGAAGCCCGGGCCATCATGGGAATACGCCCGTTCGATTCGCTCGCGGGCGACATCGGAGCACATCGCCGCACCGTATACCGCAAGGTTTCCGCCCTTGGAATGACCTCCACACAAAAGCGGCCCGTCGACTGCATCCGCTGCCTCGTCCACATAACGCGCCGCTGATTCCTGGGCCGGCACAGGGCACCGGAAAGCCATGTTAAAGTCCTCTTTCCAGCCCACAATCGTGCTGTCGGTCCCCCGGAAGGAAAGATAACTAAACCCCGCCGGAAACCGGAACGCCATGGCTGCAAACTGCTCTGTCGCCACCACATCGCTCACGGCACGATAGCCGCAAACGTGCACGCCACGGTAGCGAGGGCTTGCTGCCACGGCCTCCAACAAGGCACGGCTTCCCTCTGGATTCCACAGATCGCCGACCATATCCCGATAGCACTCGGCGCGCAGCAGCTCACGCACATCAAGCCCCTGCCAGCCCTCAAGCTCTGACATGTCCTGCGGCAGGCGCAAATACGACAACCACGCAAAGACGAGGCTATCCACCGCGCAGAACGGCCGCTCATCAAACGAGTCAAAGGCCGTCTGGGCATAGGTCAAAAAGTTAGGCGAATCAGACATGGCCCTCCCATCAACAACGGTGCAAGGGGGGGGGACAGGTTGGTTTTGCAGCGTTTGCACCTCATTTGACGCAAACAAACCTGTCCCCGATGCACCAAAAAGGCGCCCGGGCCATATGGACCCGGACGCCTTCATTGTAGCCTGTTGCTTAAACGAGCCGAATTTAGCAGGAGAAGTCGACGCTGTCGATGATGTCCTTAAGGGCTTTAGCAGAGACGGTGAGCTCATGCTGCTCGTCATCGTTCAGCGGCACGGGGACGCGGCAGACGACGCCGTCGCGGCCAACGACGGTCGGCATGGAGATGGCAAGATCGGACAGGCCATACTCGCCCACCATGAGCGAGGAGACAGGCAGAACGGTCTGCTCATCGCGCATGACGGCAGTGCAGATGCGCTTGACGGCCATAGCGACACCGTAGTAGGTGGCGTGCTTCTTCTCGATGATGGTGTAGGCGGAGTTCTTGACGTCCTCGGCGATACGCTTCTCGGCAGCCTCATGCTCCAGATGACCGTGAAGCTCGCAGAAGGTGTTCAGCGGAACGCCGGCAACCTGAGCGCTGGACCAAGCGACAAACTCGGAATCGCCGTGCTCACCCATGACATAGGCCTGGACATCGCGCGGGTCAACCTCGACGTGGGCACCAAGCATCTGCTGCAGGCGGCCGGTGTCGAGCACGGTGCCGGAACCGATGACATGGCCCTCGGGCAGGCCGGACATCTTGATGGCGGCGTAGGTCAGAACATCGACCGGGTTGGAGACGATGAGCAGAATGCCGTCGAAGCCGGACTTCTTAATCTCGGGGATAATGGACTTAAAAATGTTGACGTTCTTGTTGACCAGGTCCAGGCGGGTCTCACCGGGCTTCTGGGCAGCGCCAGCGGTGACGACGATCATGGCGGCGTCGGCGACATCGGAATAATCGCCGGCGTAGATCTTCATCGGCTCGGCAAACGTCATGCCGTGCGCGATATCCAGGGCCTCACCCTCGGCGCGGTTCTTGTCCACGTCGATGAGAACCATCTCGGAGAACAGACCGCTCTGCATCAACGCGAACGCCGAAGACGAACCGACGAAACCGCAGCCGACAATAGCGACCTTCTTCTCGTTAACCATTAGAAACTCCCATCTCTCTCCACAAACAAGCCGCCCGGGAACGACCCGAGCGGCTTGCCGTAATCCCAATACATCCAATCGGGACTTTGATTATGCTCCTATTCGCAGCCAAATATCGACCGCTTACCGAAATTATTTGCAGAATTCGTAAAATAACTGCACGAAATCGGTTTCGAGCTATTGACGGGCCGAAACAACTTTCTAATACAGGCCCGCCTCGCGAATGGCCTCGACAGCCAAAGCGATCTGGTCGGGCGGCAAGACCAGCGCCATGCGCACGTGCCCCTCGCCCGAAGGACCAAAGCTCGCGCCCGGCGTCACCACAACGCCGGCCTTCTCCATAAGCTCCTCGCAAAACGCCATGGAATCGGTGCGACCACCGGGAAGCTTGGCCCACACGAACATAGAGCCATGCGCGTTGGGACGCTCCCAGCCCAGGCCCTCAAGACCGTCGCACAGGGCATCGCGGCGCTCCTGGTACTTCAGACGCTGCGCCTCGACCTCATCGCGCGGACCGTTCAGACAGGCGATAGCAGCCTTCTGGATCGGGAAGAACATACCAAAGTCGATCTGGCTGCGCAGCTTGGCAAAGGCCGAGACCACGTCCTCGCGGCCGACCAAAAAGCCGATACGCGCACCGGTGACGTTAAACGACTTGGAGAGCGAGAAGAACTCAACGCCCACCTCGAGCGCACCGGGATACTGCAAGAAGCTTCCGCCCGGCTCGCCGTCGAACACGATGTCGGAGTACGCGTTGTCGTGAACAATCAGTAGATCGTGCTCACGCGCGAAGGCGATAATCTCCTCGTAGACCTCGGGCGTACCCACCGAGCCGACCGGGTTCGCGGGCAACGAAACGATCATGTACTTGGCGCGATCGGCCACCTCGGGATCGATGCCCGCCACATAGGGCAGGTAATTGTGCTCCGCCACCAGCGGATAATACTCGAGTTTGGCGTCGGCGATCTTGGCCCCCGCCTCAAAAACCGGGTAGCACGGATCGGGAACTAGAATGGTGTCACCCGGATCGAGCAGGGCCAGGCCCAAATGACCCACGCCCTCCTGCGTGCCGTTGCACGACTGCACCATGGACGGCGTAATGCCCGAAACGCCAAAGCGACGCTCGTAGTAATCGCACACGGCTTGCTTAAGCTCAGGCAGGTCGCGCAGGGCGTACTTCCACATCTCGGGATCTTGGGCCGCCTGCGTGAGCGCCTCGACCACGTGGTCGTACGGCTTAAAGTCGGGCGTGCCCACGCTCATGTTGTAAATGGTCTTGCCCTGAGCCTTCAGCGCGAGAAGCTTGTTGTTGAGCGAGGCGAAGACCTCCGCGCCAAAGCGGTCGAGACGCTGCGATGCCTGCATGGTGCCACCTTTCGATATGAAAAACGCGGCGCTCTGACAAGAGCGCCGCGCGATACGGGCCATCAGATTGCAAAAGTGTAACGCTTGCAACCCCCGTATTGGTTCAATTTAGCCAACCTTAGTCAACTGCATCGAGCGCGTCGATCTGCGCAAGCCACAGATGCGAGCTGGCGTCACTCGGCATACGCCAATCGCCGCGCGGGCTGAGTGTCACCGAGCCCACCTTGGGACCATCGGGCAGACAGCTGCGCTTAAACTGCTGGGCAAAGAAGCGACGGTAGAACGTACGCAACCACGTGTGAACGGTCTTGGCGTCGTAGACGCCCTCAAAGCTCTTGAGCGCCATGCGGTAGATCTTGCCCGGCTCAAAGCCAAAACGCAGCAGGTAATAGAGGAAGTAATCGTGCAGCTCGTACGGCCCCACCAAATCCTCGGTCTTCTGCGCAATCTCGCCATCGCCCGTGGGCGGCAGAAGCTCGGGGGACACTGGCGTATCGAGGATATCGAGCAGGACCTCGGCTATGCGCCCACCAAAGACATCGGCCGCATAGCGCACCAGATGGCGCACAAGCGTCTTGGGCACGCTCGCGTTGACGGCGTACATGCTCATGTGGTCGCCGTTATAGGTAGCCCAGCCGAGCGCCAGCTCCGACAGATCGCCCGTGCCGATGACAAAACCGCCAGCCTGGTTGGCCAGATCCATCAAAATCTGCGTACGCTCGCGCGCCTGGCTGTTCTCGTAGGTCACGTCCTGCACGGCCGGATCGTGCTCAATGTCCTTGAAGTGCTGTTCCACAGCTGCGTGGATCGAAACCTCGCGGAAGCTCACACCCAGGTCGCGGGCGAGCGACTCGGCATTCGACTTGGTGCGATGCGTCGTGCCAAAGCCGGGCATGGACACGGCCGTGATACCGGTGCGCGGCAGTCCCAGTGCATCGAAGGCGCGAACCGTCACGAGCAGCGCCAGCGTGGAGTCCAGGCCGCCTGAAAGACCGATGACAGCCGCCTTGGTGCCCGTATGGGCCAGGCGAGTCTTGAGGCCGGCGGTCTGCAGGTCGAGGATAGTCTCGCAACGCTCGGCCAGGTCGCCATGGTCGTCCGGCACAAAGGGCGCGCGGGGGAAGACACGGTCGATGTCGAACGCATCGCGCAGGACAGGTTCATCTGCCGGCACGCCCTCAAACGAAAATTCAACGGTCGTGGCCTCCGGCGCATCGTCCGCGCGCGTCCACGTCGTCGAGCGACGGCGCTCGGCAACCAGGCGGTCAAGGTCAACGTCGGCGACGGCCATGTCGCAGGTAAGCAGCTTGGTCGCGGCGAGCTTGGAGCCGTTTTCGTAGACGAGGTTCTCCCCCGCAAAGACCATGTCGGTCGTGGACTCGCCCTCGCTCGCGTCTGCATAGGCATAGGCGCAGTACAGGCGCGCGCTTTGGTTAGAGATGAGGCTGCGGCGGTAATCTGCCTTACCGATAATCTCGTCCGAGGCCGACGGGTTGAGAATCACCGTCGCACCGGCAAGCGCCATCTCGGTCGAAGGGGGCGCCGGCACCCACAGGTCCTCACAGACCTCAACGCCCAGCACCAGGTCCTCGGCGCCCTCATCACAGCAGCGGTAGACAAGCCCCGAACCCAGCGGAACCGGACCCTGACCGGCAAACTCGACCCACACAGGATCCGCAGGCGCCGGAGCAAACCAACGGCGCTCATAGAACTCGCCATAGTTGGGCAGATACTTCTTGGCCGTAAGACCCAAAAGCTCACCCGCACAGCACACGGCGGCGCAGTTGTAGATGTTCTCGGCCACCGCCACGGGAAGACCGATGGTAAAGACAATCGGCAGCTCACGAGTCTCATCGAGGATATGCACCAGAGCAACCTCGCAGGCATGCAGCAGCGTGCGATTATGGAACAGGTCGGCCGCGGTATAGCCGGTCAGATTAAGCTCGGGCAGCACCAGCGTGCGAACGCCGCGCTCGGCAGCCTCGCGAACAGCCGCCAGTGCAACCTCGGCATTGCCCTCGACATCGGCCACGCGAATCTGCGGCGACGCCGCCGCCACACGCAAAAAGCCATCGTTCTTATTAGCCGAAACGCAGCATTGCCTTGTTGATCTGGACACTGGAGGCCCCTTCTACCCTGAGATTCAGTCTAACGGACGTTCACATATCTCTAACTAGCCAAAGCAACCTCCCAGTTTACTGAGAGGCCAACCTGTGCTAAAAGCATGTATTTCAAAAATATCTTTAATTAAAAAAGGAGAAATCGATAATCGACTTCTCCTTTAAGCGAGGCGAGTAAATTCCGAAACTAATGGCAGAATTTATCCATGTAGTCCTCAAAGTCGAACACTTCCACCACGACGCCCTCTTCCTGAAACTCTTTCAGTTGCTCCAAGAGATCTTTGTTAATAACGTCCATGCAGAAACCTCCTCTATCTAATCAATTGTAGTATATCTGCTTTCATGCAATTATCAACCAACTTGTTTAATTGCTCCTCGTTTGCCGATAGTCCCTCTTTTTTCAAAATGTCGCGCACCTCGTTCTTAGTAATCGGCTTTTCAAACAACGAAAGCAAAGCGAACGAAAAATCATTAACCGCACACATTCTATGGGTGGCACAACTCAGCAGTACTCTTAACCCCTCTTTTGAGCGTCCGACTTCTTTCACAAACGAACTTTTAACCAATTGAAAACCATTATCGTGCATTACATAATCGGCATCGATATTTGTATTCAGCAATCCATAATGCAACAGTTCTTCTATCGCCCTTGTCAGCTCGAGGTCGCCCTGATCAAGGATAAGAGAAATGCTACAATCGGCCTCCAATAAACGGGCCAACTTAAGGTATACCAACTGGGAAACAGCATAGACATGATGGTATTCAGAATTATAGAAGTAGGCAAATGGCTCAACGAGCACGACAGAGGTCTTGGAATCCAGCCAGATTCGATCAGCTGGATTTAGACTAGTTAGCCGTCGCTTTACTTTGGTCAAATGTCCCTTATACCTGACAGCGTGAATAGAATCTAGGATCCAGGTCACCTCTGAAATATGAAGCCGCTGGGGCAAGTCAATTGTGTCGCTACCGTTTATGACCTCTTGCATATAAAAATCAATATGATGCTCATCAGATAAGGATTTTGCTTCATTTAAAGTTAAACCAGTGCCTGAAACATAATCCACTTCGAGGCGCAAATCCTCATATTGGGACTTCGGCATTACAGAGACACCATACTTATCGGGATGATTCCAAACATCCGACCCCATAACGAGACCAAAATTCGTAAATCCTCTCGTGGAATATGGAACACCACATACCTGTTTTGAATAATTCAAAACATTCTCTGTATAAGCTAAGGTGTTCAGAGCCTCTTCTTTAGTTTCGGTCGGGAAGCCAATCATAAAGAATAGATGAACAGGAATACCCGCATTGAGACAATCATGGATATTGCGATCAATCCAATCAACTCTCGTGTTCTTCTTCATTAGATCAAGAACTCTTTGGTTGTATGACTCGAGGCCAAACTGAATCTGCCTACATCCACTTTGGTATATCTTGTTGAAAACGTCTGTACTTAGGGTTGGAGAGAACCTCGTTTCTCCATGCCAGAAAAACGTTTTTCCCGATGCGTTTATTTCATCCGCGAGTTGCTCCATTCTTTTGCCTTCGAATGTTTCATCCACAAAAGAGAAAACTCTCGTGCCGTATTTTTCATTTAACCGACACATTATTTCAAATACTCTCGATATAGGCATCTTTCGGTAACAACCACCGGTAGCACCGGGAATGGTGCAGAAGGCGCAATGATTAAAACACTGCCTAGAGGAATAAACCGGCAATATTAACTCAGGCATGAAGTATTTAGAAAGGGCGAAGCCATCGAAATCGGGAACTGTATCGTTGATAAATGTTTGCTCAATCCGATGGTTTTTATATATCTTTCCACCTTTAGCATGGCAAAGGTTTGGAACACAGTCGAGATTGTCATCACCGGAGTCAAGAGCCTCAAGAAGACGTGCAAGCGGCTCTTCGCCGTCATACATCATTATCGAATCAATGTATTCAAAAAAGGGATGCCATTCTTTCATGCAGTCATCTGCTAAACGAGTAATGTAATTGCCGCCCAATGAGACGTGTTTAACAGATGGACATTCTTCTTTAATCAGTTTCGCTAACGTAACTGCAGAAATCAATTGGAAACAGCCGCTCACCGAAATCCCAATAAACTCAATTTTTTCCCTCTGAATACGCTTAAGAAAGGCAGTTTCATAGAAGGAAATAAACGGATTATGCAAGGTATCCGCAAGCGATTTCATTATTTCTGGTGTCGAATAATAATCATAGGGCAGATCTATGGAGTTGAACGTGTATTTAACTCCATACGAGACGTGATTTATGATATAGAGTGCATTTCTAAAAATGTTTTCAGCATATTGTCTTTCTTTTAGATTAAAGTATCTCTTCGATCTGAAAATATCTTTTGCCTCGTCAACATTAAGTGCTGACTTTTGTATCAACTCGATTGTTAATTGAACATTCGAACTAAACGAATCCTTTGATTCCCGATACCTTTTACAGCACTCTTCGACATGTCTAAAAGATAGGAGGTCATCGTAAAATTCCACGTTTAAGTCAACAATGTCAACTTTATATTGTTCAACCTCTTGAAGATATGACTTCAAAACAGGCAAGGCAAGATACGGCCCCACTGGACTCCATCCTGGGGGAAATACTAAAAGCGTTTTAGGCATATCAACGTCACATCTTTCGCAAATAATTCAATTGAAACGCAGCTACCATCATAATTGAAAATACACCAAGTCCTGTAACGAGAATTGAGAACATCGCGGTGCTCGTGAACAGCGAAACAAGGAGTGTTGAAATAACAACAGCAACCGATTGCAAAGACTCCCTAATTGAAAACAGGCTTATCGATTCAGATTCGTCTCTCGCCAAATCCTGCAGCGATGTTATGAGAAGCACATCTTGAATGGCGTTTCCGGCACCGACGATAAAAAGGAAAATAAACGATATCCCAGACGCATAACGATAGCCAAACGCCAGATACGCACCGAGCGCAAGATACGTCACAAAACAATATGATTTAACGCAATCGGAACCACTAATTAAACGACCATATATTGTATTTCCGAACAACAGTCCGATTGTAAGACTACTCTGAAGGAATCCATATTGTATCGATGACGAGTCAAATTGCAATTGCGCTATAGCTGGCAAAAGAGAATTCAGAGAGCCGAATGCCACGCCACTAGAAATATCGATTAATAGGAAACCAATTGCCAAGTGCTTCGCGCTAAGATCACTAAATGCAGTCCTGTTTTTTTCATTTTTGCTTATCCCCTCTTTATCATTAACCTCGATAACCGACGGAACATCTCGCAGCAACCAGAACGACGCGGCAAAAGAAAGCGCGTCTAATGCAAGAACAGCCTCCGCCCCAAATTGAGCGACAACAAAACCGCCGGCAACTGGCCCCAGAACCATCATCAAATTCTGCAGAAACCCAAACGAATTATTAATTACGTCGCGATTGATACTATTCGTATTGGCTCTTAACAACGAGTAAAAGCAGGGCATTTCAACCGTTCGGCAAAGCGATACCGCGCACGTAATAGCAAACATACTCCATTTACTATCAACAAAAATATAGCAAACGAATAATCCCGCGCGAATTAAGTCTGCCAATCTCATGGCCTGCAGTGTCCCGATACCCATCTTCTGAGGCAGCTGCGCGAGCGAAACTGAAAACAGAGAGGGGGCAAATCTGCAGCAGACCATCAAAGCAGTTGCAGAAACATCGTGAGTTACCTCGTAAATCAGCATTGGCAAAGCAATATTCGCACACCAATTGCCTATTTCGCTTATCCCTCTAGCAATATATAGGACCCGAACCGGATGGCTAGCTCTCAATACCGTGAACATCACGATTAACCTCGTATTTCAGGCCTCGTTCATCCCT
>CAJMRN010000007.1 GCA_905215815.1 uncultured bacterium
TCCTGCTCGCACGGAGAGCACATTAAGTGCTCTCCGGCTCGTGCGGAACTCGCGATCGACCAAACCCCGCGTCCCATCCCGGCGAGCCTCTGGCTAGTTACGACAATCAAAAAGCAACAAGGGGCTCCCCCGCTCATCAAACGGGAGAGCCCCTCGCCATACATAACGAATCAAGGTGCCTATAGGTAGACCTTTTCGAGAAACGATAATGTGTCCTGAAGACGCGCTCTCTCTTTACGATCGGTCTGCCGATTTACATAAGAAGAAAAGTCCGCAAAGAAGTCTCCGGCATCAGCCCTCATTTGCTCTATTAGCTCCAAGCGAGCCGAAGGCGGCAACAAACCCGCAAGTCGAACAATATCCGAGCGATGCTTTCGTCGATCTTTATCGTTGCAATGGCGCCCTTCTTCATAGCTCCTATTGATATCAATGTGTGCACGCATCTTGAGGGGAATGATATGGAGCGCATCGAGCAACGTAATGCCCTCTACGTTCGTTGCGTTGTCGCGAATAAATTCGTAGTAGCCATCGTCGAGAATAATTGCCGAAAGACTTGATACGGCCCCGTCAAAGGAAAGAGGTGCCACTTCGCTCGTTTCATCTTCGAGCACAAAATCAGGATGTCGGGCAAATAGCTCAATTTGGCCGGGATAGTCTAGGACTTGCCTTGATCCTTCGGGCAAACAGAACCGATAGTAAGTGCACCTTCCATCGCCGACCTTTCCAGTCTCATATCCGGCAGCTTTGATAAATGCCCACAATGCAGTGGCGAATTCAACGCCTTTCCCATCAACAATTACGACGACATCCAAGTCTTCAGTAGCTCTAAACGAATCGCCCTCATTGTCAAATAGAACGCTGCAGGCCCCTCCACCAATAAGGACGTAACCGCCTTTACAGCCGCTCATGGCATCGGCAAATCGCTCTATTCCCCTCACTTTTGACATATCGTCCTCCTGAGCTGTTCGACCGCGTCGAGCAGACGATCTTCTTTGTAATCTGCTTTTGCGCAAGCAACGTATAAGGAAAACGGGTCGACACACTGCAAACCAGTCGCGTCAAAACTAATATCGGACGGCGCGTCCACGGGATACGACCAGACCTCAATCACAACTGCCGCCGGTTCGTACCACTGAGCCTCCAGCCATCTGTCGCCCATATGCTCTTTCAAAGCCTCTAGCTGATATTTTTCGAGAGCAATGGTTGGAGCAGAGTCTTCATGGGCAAGGTCGGACATATAGCTAAGGGCAGACACACCGGAAAGCAGCGCATCAACGGCACGTAGCTCTGTTCTCTCGATAACCTTCTTGAGCCGGATTCGCTCTAAAACTGGCGTGCGAAGATAGTCCTCAAACCCATCTAGCAACGTCTCGGTCGACAGCCCGGCGTCACACAATATACGCTTTTTGCCGTCCCGTATAATCAACCCAGGAGCTATAGCGGCGATTTCCGAAAGATAGCCGCTGACGCTTGCCGCGCTTTTGCCACACAGACGCGCTAGGTCGCCGGCGGAGCAGTCAACCCATCGTCCCGCAATGAGATTTAGGACGATTCGTTGAGATTGGAACGAAAGCGGAGCAGCGGGAGAAGCACCCAGCACTTCATCGGAAATAACGGCTCCGATAAACGGCAGGAACGCATTTCGCTCATCTCGGATATATGCGATTCCCTCCGAAGAAAGCGCGCGCATAAAACCTAAATCCATAGCATCCCAGCAAATTGCCACCGGACGAGCATCTAACGTAAGCACTGCATTGACGAGATTTCGCGCCGAAATGACACTGGGCGGTTCTTTAGGTTCCGCAACAATAAAACGGCCCTGCTCAGACATGCCAAGCCGTGCCAAGCGAAGCGAATACCGTTCAAGATACATGCGAGGAATCTGCATCTCAACTGGCTCCGGGTCGATGGCGAGCTCTAAAGAGAAGAGTCTTTTTGGGAGACAATTTAGCAGCATGTCCAATCACCCTTTTCATTTCAGTTACATTTTAGTATCTATCTGAAATTATACTGAATCGTATAAAACGCTCAATCCCTAAAGTCATAAGAAACAATCCAAACGCAATAAAGAGGCTCCCCCGCTCATCAAATGGGAGAGCCCCTACTCACATCTATTTTTCTATCAGCCCACCCGGCTCTCCAGATCAAAAAGCGAACGAGCAAAGCGACGTTCGCAAGCAGCGTTACCCAAGGACCTGGGCGGGCGTATGGGGCAGCATCGATCGCGAGTTCCGCACGCAAAGGAGGCCACTTAATGTGGCCTCCGTCTTGCGCAGGACTGCCCGAGCAGGCGATGTTGCCCCATACGCCCGCCCAGGTCCGCCGGGATTATGACAGCTTAACGATCGGCGCGAAGCCCTTCATCAGCTTTTTGGTCTGGCCGGTCTTTTCGAACTGGACCTCGATCATGTCTCCGGCGACCGAGATCACGGTACCCGTGCCAAAGGTCTTGTGGCTCACGGTATCGCCCGCGGCAAAGTCCTGCGACGCGCTGGCGCGATCAACCTTGCGCTCCACCGTCGGGGACACCTTGGACGAGGGCTTTTTGGCTCGCGGTGTGCCCGAGCCAAAGGTCGAGGCAACACGGCCGGCGTCGGGCGAGACCCCACGATGGCGCTCGGTCCCGTAGCTGCTGCCGCCAAAGAAATCGTCAAAGCTCGATCCACCGCGCGAACCGGAACCGCCGGTCGAGCGCGTATGCGAGCCAAACACCTTGCCGCCATACATATCCGAGCCCATGCCCGAGCCAAAGGTGCCGCGACGGTCGCCGCGCTTCTCCCAGCCCGTTCCCTCAAAACCGGCAGAACCGATACCGCTAAACTCGATATCCTCAAACGGAATCTCGTTGAGGAAGCGCGAGCGCGGGTTGGCAGAGGTCGAGCCGTAGGTGCGACGCGTGGCCGCATAGGTCAAGAACAGGCGCTTACGGGCGCGCGTGATGGCGACGTAGGCCAGGCGACGCTCCTCCTCGAGCTTACCCGGGTCATCGCTGCCGCCAAAGTCGTGCACGTGCGGGAAGATGCCCTCCTCCATGCCGGCCACGAACACCGCCGGGAACTCCAGGCCCTTGGCGGAGTGGATGGTCATCATGGTGATGGCATGCGTCTCGCCGGCCAGGGAATCCAAGTCGGAGCGCAGGGCCAGCCACTCCATGAGTGCCGGCAGCGCCTTACAGGTGAGCGGACCGTAGGTGCGCTCAATCTCGTCGGCATGCACGGCACCCGCCGGCATCTCCGTCGGCGCGGCATACGCGTTGCCCGCGATGGCAGCGGCCAGGGCATCCTGCGGTGAGAGCGCCGGGGCGGCTAGTCTATCGAGCGGATTGGAACCTGCAGCATCGCGCGCGCCGACGAGTGCCTCAAACGAGGATGCCGGGGCGGACGGCCCCGGTTCGGGCGCGGGCGCGCTCACCACGACGGGCTCGGGCTCGGCGCCGGCAGGAACGTCGGCAACACCGGCTGCGCGCAGCTCTTCCAAGCTCTCGAGCGTACCCTCGATGTCCTCGTGCGTCTCCTCAAATTCGGCAGCGACGCCCAGGAATTCCTGGATGTTCTCGGCGCGGCTCTCGGACTCCATGGTGCCCTCGGCGCGAAATGCCTGCAGCAAGCCCGTCTTATCGACAATCATCTCGACGACGTCCTTGAGCTCGCCGTCCATGCGGCGGCCCTCGCGCACCAGCGACACAAAGCTCGACAGGCCGTTGCGCACCTTGGCGCTAAACATGCCGGTCTCGGCGCACGCGATCTCGCAAGCCTGGAAGAACGAGCAGTGGTTGTCGCGCGCCAGCTGCTCGATCTTTTGGATCGAGGTGGAACCGATGCCGCGGCGAGGTGTGTTGATGACGCGCTTGACGCTCATCTCGTCGGCCGGGTTCACGATCATCTTGAGGTAGGCCATGACGTCGCGGATCTCGGCACGGTCGAAGAATCGCGTGCCGCCCACGATCTTGTAGGGCACGCCCGCGCGCAGGAACATATCTTCGAGAATACGCGACTGGGCGTTGGTGCGGTAGAACACGGCGATGTCGTCGTAGCTCGTACCCTTGGCGTGCAGCTTCTCGATCTCGCCGGCAATCCAGCGGCCCTCGTCGCGCTCGTCGCTCGCCTGGAAGGCCTGGATCTTCTCGCCATCGCCCTCGGCCGTAAACAGGCGCTTGTCCTTGCGCTGCGAGTTGTGGCGCACCACGGCGTTGGCGGCGCTCAGGATGTGACCCGTGGAGCGATAGTTCTGCTCCAGCTTGACGGTCTTGCAGTTTTTAAAGTCCTTCTCAAAGTCCAGGATGTTGGTGATGTCGGCGCCGCGCCAGCTATAAATGGACTGGTCATCGTCGCCTACGACCATGAGGTTTTGGTACTTGGCGGCCAGCAGGTTGGCGATTTCGTACTGGACGTGGTTGGTGTCCTGATACTCGTCGACGCTAATGTAGCGGAAGCGCTCTTGGTACTTATCGAGCACCTCGGGGCGGGTGCGCAGCAGCTCAAGCGCGCGCACGAGCAGGTCGTCGAAGTCCATCGCATTGGCGGCGCGCAGGCGGCGCTCCAGCTCCAGGTAGACTTGCGCGGCCTTTTTGTCGTTGGGGCTATCGGCGCTCTTGAGCATGTCCTCGGGGCCGATCATGGCGTTTTTGGCCGAGCTGATCTTGCTGCGGATCATGTTGATGGGGAACTGCTTTTGCTCGATGCCGAGCGCCTGCATAATGTCACGCACCATGCGCTTTGAGTCATCATCATCGTAGATGGTGAACTGACCGGTATAGCCCAGCAAGTCGGCGTCCTCACGCAGCATGCGCACGCACATGGCATGGAAGGTGCACACCCACATGCCGCGGGTGCCGCTGGGAATGAGCGCCGCCAGACGCTCGCGCATCTCGGCCGCGGCCTTGTTGGTAAACGTGATGGCAAGAACCTGCCAAGGCTTAACACCCAGGTCGCCGAGCATATGTGCGATGCGGAAGGTCAAGACGCGGGTCTTGCCCGAGCCGGCGCCGGCGAGCACCAGCAACGGACCCTCGGTGGACAGGACCGCCTCGCGCTGGGCGGGATTAAGGCTGTCAATGTCGACGAGCGGCTTGGCGGGCTTGGGCGCCGGCGCGGGAGCGTCGTAGATGTCGAGCGGGACGAGCTCGGGCTCCGGCGCTGCAGGGGCGGTGTATGCATCGAGCGGCACGGGTTCCGGCGCGGGCGGCACGGGTACCGCGGCGTTCTTTTCCCAGGGCAGGGGCTGGGTCATGGGCGACTCCTCATCTGACGGACGGCGCGCCTGCGGGCAGCGCCATAGTTTGAGCCGTACCAGTATACCGAGCCGCGCGGACACCGACGCAAATCACACCACGACTCCGTGCGCCACCGTCAGACCCGCCCCAGCGGATTTGGCGCAATGGGGTCAGGTTGATCTGCACCATGTTGCTGCAAAGTAACCCGGCCCCAATGCACCAATCAGGGCGTCGCCGATGTCATGGCAGCAGCAGCGAGCGGTGGCCGGGGCGAACAAATTGGCATGAAAAGGGGCGGCATAGACCTTCTGGTCATGCCGCCCCCTTTGAATGACAAGTTGTCGCTCTGGCCGCCGCGCAGCGTCAACCAAGTTACAGGCCGAGCATAGGCTCCAGGACAAAGAAGTACGCGAGCACCACGATGCCCAGGATGATGCGGTAGACGCCGAAGCACTTGAAGTCGTGACGGCGGACAAAGCCCATAAGCCACTTGATGGCAATGAGCGACACCACAAAGGCGACGACGCAGCCCACGCCCAGGATGGCGATCTCGTTGGTGCCGAAGGTACCGCCCTTAATAAAGTACTTGACCAGCTTGAGCGCACTCGCACCAAACATGACGGGAATGGCCAGGAAGAACGTGAACTTAGACGCCACCGAGCGCGTGCAGCCCAGTAGCAGGCCGCCGATGATCGTGGAGCCGGAGCGCGATGTGCCCGGAATCAGCGAAAGCACTTGGAAGCAACCGATACCCAGCGCGGTCTTCCAGCTCAGATCCTCGAGCGTAGTGATGGAGCCAAAGTCCAGGTTATCGTCATCGTCTGCAGCGGCAGCCGCAGCGGGAGTGGCAAAATGCGCACCAGCGGGGCGTCCGCCCGCCACCACGGCACGCGAACCAAACGAACCGGCAAGAGAGGCCTGGTCGCGCTTGTTCGCGCGCCAGTTCTCGATCACGATAAACAGCACGCCGTACACAATGAGCGCCAGCGCCACGACGGGAGCATTGTAGAAATGCTCCTCCATCCAGTCGTTAAGCGGCAGACCGATCGCCGCGGCGGGAATGCAGCCGAGCACAATCTTGCCCCACAGCACCCAGGTGTCGCGACGGCCCTCCTTGCCTTTGCTGGGAGAAAACGGGTTGAGATCGTAGAAGAACAGGACGCAGACGGCCAAAATGGCGCCAAGCTGAATCACGACCAGAAACATATTCCAGAACGTCTCGCTCACGTTCATCTTGACGAACTCGTCCACCAAGATCATGTGACCGGTCGACGAAACAGGCAGCCATTCGGTGATGCCCTCGACCAGGCCCATGAAGGCAGATTTTAGAAGCTCGATGATATCCAAAGGGACCCCCTCGTTAGACACCCGCCGATATTGTTCTGCGGACGGTGCGGGCGATGTCCCATTATCAACCGTTGGCGGCGCGCCTGCGCCTACCCTTACCAAAAAACTCGCCCGTTCACAGAATTGCGAGCGGTCAAACCCAAATCCTTGGGTATAACTGCAACAAGATAAAGTGTCCGGCGGCCACGCATCCGCGCCCGCCCGACGCACGAGCCCCACGCCCGTGCGATAGACCAAGGAGGAAACCATGAACGAGGGCTACACCAAGGTATTTGTTTCACTCGACGGTACTGAGCAGCAGGATTTTGTGCTCGCACGCGCCATCAAGGTCGCCGCGAACAACGGCGCCAAGCTGATTATCGGCCACGTTATCGATTCCACGGCACTCGAGAGCGCCGGTTCCTATCCGGTCGATCTGGTCAACGGCCTAGAGGAGGCATTTAAGAACTCCATCGCCAAGCAGCTCGAAGAGGCCAAGGCCAATCCCGACATTCCCGAGGTCGAGGTCATGATTCGCGCCGGCCGCATTCGCGAGACGCTCAAAGACGAGATGCTCGACGTGGTCAAGCCCGACCTGGTGCTCTGCGGCGCTCGTGGCCTGTCCTCGATCAAGTATGCACTCCTGGGTTCAATTTCGACGTTCCTGCTGCGCAACACCGACTGCGACATCTTGGTCGTGAAGTAGGTTCCTTCCCGCCGGCGCAAGGCCTGCGGGGTTATCACGCCGACGTCCTCGCCGCTTCGCGGCTGCGGGATGTCGGCTTAGATAACCCCTCCCGGCCTTGCGCCTTCGTCACCGTACTTCAGCGAGTTATCTGATAGAAAAATGGCGTGCCGGCACGTTTTGTTTGGGGCGGCACGTTTTTGTTTGGGCGGACGTCTACCGTATGCGCTACTCAAAGTATTGGAACTTGTTGGTCGAGAAGGCGAACGTGACGACGAAGCCTTCGCCCGGCTCCGATGCCGCGGTGACGTCGATGCCCATCTTGGAGCACAGGCGCGCCACCAGGTAGAGGCCAATACCTGTTGCACGCTTGGTGGTGCGGCCGTTATCGCCGGTAAAGCCCTTCTCGAACACGCGCGGCAGGTCGGCCGCGCTCACGCCGCAGCCGTTGTCTGCGACGGTGAGCTCGATGCGTTCGCTCGCCAGACCCTCGTCCAGCAACGCGCCCGAAAACACGATCTTCGCGCCGTCCTCGCGCGCATATTTAATACTGTTCTGAATAAGCTGGCCCAGAATAAACTCGAGCCACTTCTCGTCGGTAAAGACCTCGAAGTCGAGGTTCTCGCACACCGGGGCCACGTGCGCCGCGATGAGCTCGCGCGCGTTGGCTTTAATCGCGCCCGTCACCAAGGTCTTGAGATCCCAGCGGCGAATCAGGTAGTCCCGCTCCACGACTTCCGAGCGCGCGTAGTACAGCGCCTGGTCGATATAGCGCTCCACGCGAGTCAGCTCACGGCCCAGGTCATCCACGCGCGACAGGTCGTCTTCGCTGCCATCCAGGTTTTCCAAAATCAGGTGAGCCGCCGCCAGGGGCAGCTTGGCCTCGTGGACCCAGCTCTCGATATAGTCGCGATAGTCATCGGTCTGACGCCGGCCTTCGGCAACCTCGTCGCAAGCGGCTTTGCCCACCCGGCGCAAGACCTCGTACTCGAGCTCGCCCTCGGCATAGGTCGGGCATTGCACCATCTCCTGCACCCATGCGGGACTCTCGAGCTCCTCTGCCGCACGCTCCAGCTGGCGCAGAAAACGGCGACGGCGCGCGTATTCGATCACGATGCCGAGCATACCAAAGATAAAGGACACGCCGACCGCCACGACCACGATAGAGACGGGTGCACCGGCAACCGTCAGCACAAAGCAGCTCAGCAGCACGCCGCACGTCCACACGGCGACGGGAAGCAACGCATCTTTAAAGAATTTGCCAAACGACATAGCCGGCCCCTAGACCGAATAGCCTTGGCCGCGATGCGTAGTCAAATACCCCTTGATGCCGATTTTTTCGAGCGTGGTGCGCAGGCGGTTGATGTTGACGGTAAGCGTATTGTCGTCCACGAAGGCGTCGGAGTCCCACAGATCCTGCATGATAGCCGAGCGCGAAACGATCTTGCCCGCGCGGCTCAGAAGCAGCGAGAGGATACGCAGCTCGTTTTTGGTAAGCTCGGTGCTGGTGCCGGTTGCCGTGTTGGTGACCGTAGAGCGGGCGAGGTCGAGCTCCAGTCCCTTGTGGACGAGTGTGCTGCGCTCGCCTGCCGCCGTGGTGCGGCGCAGCAGGGCATTGATGCGGGCCACGAGCACGCGCGCGCTGTAGGGCTTGGGAACAAAGTCGTCCGCGCCGAGCGTCATGGCCATAACCTCGTCGATCTCGGTCGTGCGCGAGGTGAGGACGATGATGGGAACCTCGGATTCGCGACGGACCTCATGGCAGATGTGCTGACCGTCTTTGACAGGGAGCGTGAGGTCGAGCAGCACCAGGTCGGGCGCGGCGGCGAGAATATCGCGCGAGACATGTTCGAACGATTCGCAGGCCTCGATTTCAAACCCGGCGCGGGCAAGGATGTCGACAAGCTCACGACGAATGGGCTCGTCGTCCTCAACGACATAGATCAGCGCCATGTGTCCTCCCATTTCGCGTAACTTGCACCTTTCACACCATTATGCCCACGGCGTCGCAGCGATGCGACCCCGTGGGCACCTAATATGACAAAAGTGTTCGGTAGCCTTGAGAGAAAATAGGGGCCGACCGGTCCTAAACCGATCGGCCCCATCACTTCGACCTCGAGCCTCTACTCGAGCGTACGCATGTACGCAGAGATGGCATCCAGGCCCTTCTGCAGGTCGTCGGTGTTATCGGAGTATGCATAGCCGATGCGCATGCTCTTGGGCTCCTCGAAGCAATCGCCCGGGGTGACGAGCGCGCCGGATTTCTTAATCATGTCAACGCAGAACGTCCTGGAGTCGATGTCGTAGTCGTAATACACGAGCGCAGTGGTACCCGCCTCGGGCTTGACGAACGACAGGTGCGGCTCGCTCTCGACCCACTTCTCCAGAACAGCAAGGTTCTGACGGACGATGCGACGGCTGCGCTCAAGGATCACGGAAGCGTTGCCCAGAATCAGCTCCGCCACCGACTCGCTGAATATGCCGGCAGAAATCAGGTTGTAGTCGCGATGCGAGAGCAGCGCGCGACGGAGCTCCGGGCTCTTGGTGACCGCCCAGCCCAGACGCAGGCCGGCGAACGACCAGACCTTGGACATGGATGCGGTGACGATGGCCTTGTCGTACAGGTCAATCACGGACTCGGAGTACTCATCCGTCTGAGTAAGCAGACGGTAGACCTCGTCGCAGAGCACCCACGCGTCGTGTTTGCGTGCGACCTCGACAATCGCCTTGAGCGTATCGGTGTCGAGCAGGGCGCCCGTGGGGTTGTCCGGGTTATTGATGCAGATGAGCTTGGTATCGTCGGTCACCAGGGCATCGAGCGCGTCGACGTCGACGTGGTAGCCGTTCTTGCGATCGAGCTGAAGGATATCGACCTTCGCACCGCACATCTCGGGAATCGAGTAAAGCTGCTGGTAGGTGGGCTTGACGGAGACTACATGATCGCCCGGTTCGACGAGCGTGGAAATAACCAGGGAGTTGGCACCGGTCGCGCCGTGCGTGGGCACGATATGCCCGGGCTCGACCGTCTTATAGAGACGCGCGACCCCCTCGAGGAAGCCGGGCTGCCCCTCGATGTCTCCGTAGGTGAATCGGCGCGAGCACAGGCTATCGAGCCACGCCTTCTTGTCGGTGTTCGTAAGCTCGAACAGCTGGTCGAGCGTGAGGGAGTAGACGCACGTCTCCGCAACGTTGTGGGTGCACTTGGTCTCCCACTCGTTCATCCACTGCTCGACGGCGAAATCCTTAATCTGCATTGTCGTTTCCTTTCCTTGGCTTTCTTACAGTTCCACCACGGTGCCCAGCCCCGCCTCGACGGCGCGGTCGTAGGCAATTTTCGATGCCGAAAGGTCCTGAACGGCAATGCCCGACGTATCGAACACCGTCACCTGCTCGTCATCCGAACGCCCCGTGGCCGTGCCGGCGATGACTTCGCCGAGCTCCGCTTTGATGTTCTCGGGCGCGATGGCACCCTCGGCAACCGGAATCTCCAGCTCACCGGACGCGACCGATTGCTCGCGGTCGTCGACGTAAACAGCGGCGCGGGCGACAAGCGCCGAGGCGAGCTCCTGCTTGCCGGGCATGTCGGCACCGACGCAGGAGATATGCGTACCGGGGCGCACCCATGCATCGGGGATGATGGGCTTGGTCGCCGGCGTGATCGTCACGATGATGTCGGCCTCTGCCGCGGCACCTTGGCCGTCGGCCGTCGCCTCGATGGAATAGGCGGATGCCTCGCGAGCATGCTCGCAGGCGCCCAAGATATGGGCGACCTCGTCACGCATGCGCTCGACGCGGGCCTCGGGCGCGGCATCGGAAACCGGCTCCCACACCTTGACCTCGCTCACTTTGGGACAGGCGGCGAGCACGCCCGCCACCATATAGGTGCTCATATGGCCGGCACCCGCAACAAGCAGTTTGGACGCATCCTCCCGAGCCAGCCACTTGGCACCGAGCGCAGCGGCGGCACCGGTGCGAAGCCCAGTGACGGCGGAGGCATTAAGCAGCGCCAGCGGCTCGCCCGTCGCGTTGTCGCACAGCAGCGTGGTGCCAAAGATCCCGGGCAGCCCCTTTTTGGGATTCTGAGAGAACCAGGCAGTGAGCTTGAGACCGAAGAGGCCGCTTCCCGCCAACTCGCCCGAACGAATATCCATATCGGCCACGCCGGGCTCGAACTGCTCATATACCATCGGCCACGCAACACCCTTGCCCGTTGCCTTCTGGCGATATGCCTCCTCCACGGCAGCGATTGCATCCTCGATCGTCAGTACCTTGGAAACTTCCTCGGCCGAAAGCACCACCATCTGCCCCATCATCGCTCCTCTCAGCGAAAGCTTTACGTTGCTTCACTGTACGGTTTAGTAACGATGCCGCCAAGGATCATTTCTTGTTGGAATCTACAACGATTCTCGATCTGATTTTTCGTTCTATCAGTAGGTATTTGAACTATTTCTCACATGAAAGGCATACGGATGTGCGATTATCCTATTTATACTTGTACTTATTGTAGTGATTTACAAGGTGATGTTGATGCTATACACCATCTCGGACTTCTCACGGGAATATGAGGGGTCGGTCCGCCTAATCGCCGGCAGCGATGGCGTCTCGCGTGCCGTCTCCGGCGTCGGGATTCTCGATTATGAACTCATGCCCGGCCTCAAGAGCAAGTACCAGCGCGTCAACTTCAGCTCAGACGAGATCGTCCTCAGCACCTTCCTCTATGCGAAGGACGACCCATACCTCATCACTGAAGCCGTGAAATACCTCGTCGCCAAGGGAACGAGCGGTCTTATCATCAAAAACGTCCTGCACATCCCGATTCCCGACCAAGCCATCCGCTACGCCAACGCGCGGCACTACCCGGTCTTTCTCACGACCGACGACTCGCTGTTCTTTGACAGCGTCATCTATGAGGTCAAACGGCATATCGAGCAGCTCGCGTCCATCGACTTCGCGCAGCGCGAGATCGATGCCCTAAGGACAGATGTATCGCCTGAGTCCATCTGCCGACGCATCCGAGGCCTCAACCCGTCATTTCTGGACGAAGCGGTCGCCCTGTTCGCATCGTTTGCAGAGCCCCTCGACCCGCGTACGTTTTTGCAAATCGAACGTCTCTGTGCAAAATCGACCCTCGCCGGATGCCACAACATGCTGGCACCCTATGACGGAGGTTTGTTATTCGTAGCGACAAGTGACTCGGAGCAGACGCTCGATGTGGAGCGAATCGTGCAGGCGCTCACGGAGCTCATCGAGACTAGCGGTATCGACGGCGGAGCGGAAGGGCTCGGCATCAGCGATATTCTGTTTGGAGACGAGGCGGTGGCGCAGGCGATCTCGCAGGCGATTTACGCACAGCGCCTATCTTGTCAACGAGCCGAGGGTCCCATCCGCTATGCGCAGCTCGGCATCCTGAGAACCGTGATGCCTTTTGCGGAAACCCCGGAGATGCGGTCGTTCTCGGAGGCGATTCTCTCGCCGATACGCGAGCACGACAGCGAGCATGGCAGTGAGTTGGAATCCACGCTCGCCGCATTCATCGAGAACGACCGACGTATCGAGCAAACCGCCAAGCAGACTGGCCAGCACCCGAACACGATTCGATATCGCCTCGATAAGGTGATGGCTCTCACCGGACTGAGCTACAAATGCGCCCCGGAGATGGAGCAGCTGTCGCTCGCCTACGCCATCGAACGCGCTCACTCACTTCAGTAAGCCCACCCCGCCTTGAGGTTAGGAGCGGCGGGCACGGAGCTTTTCGTAGCCTTCGGCGAAGAAGGCGACCGTGGCGGCGTCGGCCTCGGCGGCGTCCGTCTCGGTCGCGGGGACCACGCCGTGCTCGTCGCTCACTAGGAACAGCGCGCCCTTAAGCTGCGCGGGAATGTCTACGCGCGTGACCGGGATGCCCTTGGTCTGGGCCAGCTGCTCGATGAGCGTCGCCGTGCCGCACAGGAACTCGTCCGCCGGCGCCACAAAGGCAAGTTCGCCATTGTTGACGGCGGCGAGCAGCTCGGGCGCCACGCCGGTCTCGTCGGCTTCGGAGCGAGCCTCGGCAGAACGGGCACGCAGCGCCTTGGCCGATGTGTCGGCCAGCGGCTCGTACTCCCCCACCGTCATGGCGGCGTTGCCGTTGATGTCGATCACCAGCATGAGCACGCCGTCGCGTGCGGTGTAATCGCCCTCGGCAAGCGACCACTCAACGTGCTGTTTGGCCCAGCTGAGCATGTTATGGGTAAGCGGCTCGCCCTGCACCAGACGCTCGGACAGTGCGCGGATGTGGCGGTTGAGCATGGGCACCTTTTTGTTGGACATGCGCCAACGGCAGACAAGCGCGGGCTTGTCGAGCGTGAACTTCTCGACCGCCTCCTGATTGGCGCAAAAGTCCTCGTACGCACGCTGATCCTCGGCATTGCCAAACAGCTCGGCATCATCAATCTGGGGCATGGTCATACCTTTCGTGTTAGTCATTCCGTCCTCTTATACCAAAAAGACGGCCCTCCAAACGGAGCAGCCGTCTTTTGCAGAGATTATTTTGTCCCGGGGCGAAACTTAGTGCCTAAAATGCCTGGCCCCCGTGAAGACCATCGCAATGCCATGCTCATTGCAGGCCTGGACGCTCTCGTCGTCGCGCTTGGAGCCGCCGGGCTGGATGATGCAGGTCACGCCGTGCGCGGCAAGCACGTCGACGTTGTCGCGGAACGGGAAGAACGCGTCGCTTGCACAGGCAAAGCCGCCCTTCTCCACGCCCTCGCGCTCGCAGAAGTCCTCGGCGCGCTCGCAGGCAAGCAGTGCAGAGTCAACGCGGTTGGGCTGACCCGGGCCCATGCCAATGCCGGCCTTACCCTTGGAAACCAGGATGGCGTTGGACTTGACGCCCTTGCAGACCTTCCAGGCAAACTCGAGCTCGGCCATCTCAGCGTCGGTGGGCTTGCGGTCGGTGGGGAACGTAAAGGTCGCGGGATCCTCGGTCACGTGGTCGACCTCCTGCACCAGCATGCCGCCGTCGACGGAGCGCAGCTCCACCTGGGCGCCGTGGTCCACGCCGCCGGTGGCCAGCACGCGCAGGTTGGGGCGCTTGGCCATGCGCTCGAGCGCCTCGGCAGTGTAGCTCGGGGCGATGATAACCTCGACGAACTGCTTGTTCTGATCGGCAAAGTGCTCAACCAGCTCATAGGGAACCTCGCGGTTGCAGGCGATGATGCCGCCAAAGGCGCTCTTGGGATCGCAGGCGAAGGCGCGGTCGTAGGCGGCCGTGATGTCCTCGGCCACGGCGGAGCCGCAGGGGTTCTGATGCTTGAGGATCACGCAGGCCGGCTCGTCGAACTCGCGGACCAGGTTCCAAGCGGCGTCGGCATCCAGATAGTTGTTGTAGCTGAGCGGCTTGCCCTGGATCTGCTCGGAGCCCACGAGCGGGAACTGCGAGCTCGCGGTATTCTCGCAGCCCTCGGCAAAGCGATAGACCGTGGCCTTTTGCTGCGGGTTCTCGCCATAGCGCAGGTCGTCGACCTTCTCCAGCGAGATCTCGAGCTTGGCAGAGGTGTCCGCCACGTCGCTTGCCTGGGCGGCAAGCCAACGGGAGATAGCCGTGTCGTAGGCGGCGGTGGTCTGGTAGACCTTCACCTGCAGGCGACAACGGGTGGAAAGCGTGGTGCAGCCACCGGTCTCGCGCATCTCGGCCAGGACGGCATCATAGTCGGCCGGGTCGGAGATGACGGTAACGCTCGCGGCGTTCTTGGCGGCAGAGCGCAGCATGGAGGGGCCACCGATGTCGATGTGCTCGATGGCATCCGCGAAGGTGACCTCGGGGTTGGCGACGGTCTTCTCGAACTCGTACAGGTTGACGACGACCAGGTCGATCAGCTTAATGCCGTGCTGTGCCGCCTCCTGCATGTGCTGCTCGGAATCGCGGCGGGCCAGCAGCGCGCCGTGAACCTTGGGGTGCAGGGTCTTAACGCGGCCGTCCATCATCTCGGGACAGCCCGTGAACTCCTCGATGGGGGTTACGGGGACGCCCGCGTCCTCGATGGCACGAGCCGTGCCGCCCGTAGAGATGATCTCGACGCCAAAGTCATCGACCAGCGTCCGTGCGAAATCGACGACGCCCGTCTTATCGGTAACCGAGATCAACGCGCGTGCGATCTTCACATCAGATCCCATGCAGTCCTCCTGTCTGGTACGCCGCCGTGCTCTGTGAGCCGGTGATACGTCGATCTGCAGCGCTCGCGCAGCGGCATTGAAAATACTGATTCAATGTAGCGCATCGAGCGCATCGATGCACCCCGCAACGGGCGCATATGCAGAAAAAGTTTGCGAGCGGAGGGGATGGGCACGGCACCGGGCACGGTGAGTTCATGGAACACAGGGGCACCATAATTAGATGCCAATAGCGTGGTAGAACTGTGCTCGATATGCATCCGCAAAAGAAAGAGGCACCATGGTCTCGCGGGTTCTCTACCGACCGTTTGATACCGAAGACTTCGACGCCATCGCGTTGATTCTGCAGCAGCTTTGGCATAACAATTCGGATAACGATGAGTACAACCGCCTCGAGGCCGCGTGCGACCTCGCCTATTACCTTTCGTCTTCGACGTTTTCGCAGGTTGCCGTAATCGACGGTCAGGCGCGCGGCATTGCGCTCGCGCGTGCGGGACAGAGCTCCGGCGCCACCGTTAAGGAACATTGGCTGGATACCGAACGCGCACTGCTATCGCAAATGCGCGAGCTGGAGCCCGATGCCTGCGCCGAGTATCTATCGTTTGTGCGCGCAACCATCCGAACCAACAACCGCCTGCTCGAAAGCAGCCCATTGCCACACGACAACGAGGTCACGCTGCTTGCCGTGGATCGCGATGTCCACGGACTGGGCGTTGGCTCGGTTTTGCTCGATGCCGCGGTCTCGCACCTGTCCTCGCTTGGAGCGACGAGGGCACACCTGTACACCGACTCCAACTGCTCGTGGAAGTTCTACGAGCTGCACGGCTTTAAGCGCACGGCCACGCACCGCGCCAACCGCGAAGAGCGCCGTCACGACATGCCGCGCGAAAGCTTCCTCTACGAACTCGACCTAACAGCCTAGGCCCAGCAGCCATACCTAGTCATTTAGGACTGTCCCCAGTGACTAGTCGTTGGGGACAGTCCTCGTAGGTAACGCATAAAAATGGGATGGGCTTTCCCCGACGGCTGTCGAGAAAAGCCCATCCCATAATTCACGACCGTTAGAACGTTCCGCCGCCGCCTCCGCCGACGCCGCCACCGCCGCCACCGGAAAAGCCGCCGCCGCTGCCGCCGCTCGAGCTATCGGAACTCGAAGCCAGCTCGCGGATGGTCTCGTGATACACATCGTTGAACGAATCGAGCGGAGACTCGTTGCCGTAGTGATGGTAATACCACCAGTAGCAGGGGTAGTTGTCGTAGAAATCGTCGCTGTTGCGCAGATCCGCAGGCACGGCCTCGGCCAGCTGTCGCAGCACTTCTTTCGAAACGCCCAGGGCAACGCCCATCACCAGCAGTTTGTTCCACAAGATCAGGTCGCTGGGGATAGCCTCCTTCAGGCGCGTAAAGTCCTCGAGCCAATGCTTGAGCGCCTTGCAGCGAGCCGCCACCTCGGCGCCCTCCGGCGTGTAACGGCGGAAGGTGCAGCTCAGGACAAAGCCCACGATCGTGACGGGAATCGAGATCATAGCGGCGCCGACGTTGGCGTCCGCAAAGTCGGTATAGATCAGAGAGCCCAGAATGCCAAAGACAATGATGATGCCGAGAACCAGGCCGGCCACCATCGCGATAGTGCCATCCGATGCGATAAACTCGCGCGCCTCCAGCTTGCCCTTAACCGTGCTCTGATAGTCCTCGAGCTTGTCGCCAACAGATGTGGTGCGCTCGCTAGCGTACTCCTCCAGCTCGCTAAACGTGCGCGAACGGACTCCGTCCTTATCGGGCTTAACGCCGGCGAAGAAGACCTTGAGCACATCGCGATCGATGCCGTCCTTCTTGGCAGCCTTCCAGGCCTCGTCGGTCACCGTGATGCGATACGTCTGCTCCTCTTTTTCGCGACGGAGCAGGCCCTTCTTCTTGGCCTCGGTCGCTTCTTCCAGCTTGATCACGCGGTCGTCGGTCAGCTTCATCAGCGTGGCGATATATGCCTGATCGGGCACGTTGTTCCAGCTCATAAGAGCTGCAAGCACCGCGGGATGGTCGGCGGAGGGCACATCGCGGAAGTACTCGTCTTGGAAGAGCGGCTTGGGCTTGGGCCTGCGTAGCTTGAGCACAACGATTGTGCCGGTAAAGGCGACCGCCGCGACAACACTTAGCGCGGCAAGCGCATTGGCAATCATGCGAGCGTGAGCGCGGCGGGCGTTAGCTTCGTCGACCCATTCCTTCTCTTCGCTCAGGATCGTTGACATGCGCTCCTCGCTCGAAGCGGAAAGCCGAGGCACCCAATCGCTGGGGAAGGCGATGCGCGCCTCGGCGAATTCGCCCTGATGCACGCAGGGAATGGTATAGGTGACCATGGGTTCGTCCGCATCGAGCGACACGTCGCCCGTCAGCGGGCCGTGGCCCCATGCGCGGAAGTTATCGCCCTTGACGGCCGCCGTCCCGGCGGCGGCATTTGCGAAGTACACTTCCATCTCGACGTCATCGGAATCCGCAGACCAGCCGTCACCCACAAATTTCCAATAGAGCTCGGCGGTATCGGCCCAGTTCATAACCGCACCGGTCATGGTGTAGCTCACGTAATAGATCGCGCTGTCACCGCTCTCGTGGGGGCTGAACACCTTGATTCTCACGCCATCGTCGGACTGTTCCACCGTGTAAACGCCGTCGTCGCCTTTGTTTGCGCTGTCGACCTTGTTAAACGCGGTGTCGTCTTCCTCGACGCTCAGCACATCGACGGTCGCCGTGCCGCCCTGCTGGTTGGTGCCCGTATTGATCTCCCAAAACACGCCGTTGATGTCGTCATCGAAATCAAACTGGCGTCCCTCGACAACGGTCAGCGAGCCGTCGGCCTCGACCGTGGCACCGATATAGGTTTGGGTCATGGAGTAGCCGTCGGCGTGCGCGGCGACAGGCAGCAGCAACAACGCAAGCGCGACGAGCACGCAGACGGAAGCGAATCGCGCAAACAGGCAGCGCTGCCGACAAGTATTGGCAACGGGGGCGTTCATAGGCACATCCTTTGTCTGTAAAACCAACATCGCCATTGTCCCACGTTTGCGGACACACATGACGAATATCTGGGCCAACGGAACGTCAAATGGGACAAAAGTCCCACCCGAGTCTGGCACTTAGGGACGTTCCTAATGATCTATTGGGGACGGAGGAAAACGGATCATTGGGTTGAACCGACGGACTGCAACAAATTTGTCGTTTGGGACGTTCTTTGGCCGAGTCCCGCGCCAACGATAGATACCACTTCACAGCTCCGTCACAGGTGTAGCGGCTTTGTGTGGGCGCGGCATGCGCTGATTGAGCCGTCAGTCGAGGGGCATAAACCAATTGAGCGAAAACGGTTGCCCCTTTCCCGTTCGCTCGAGGATCATGTCCCCCTTTTCCGCGGAAACCCCGGCAGTTGCGAAGAGCTGCCGGGGTTTCTGTCGTGTATAAGGCCGAGTCGGCGTACGGCGATCGAGACGTTGGGCCGCAGACCCACCGTGCGCAATGCGCAGCGCCGCCAACTTGCGAGCCACGGAAACGCCTTCCCTACCGTGCCCCGCGCTATACTCGTCCGCATGGATATCAAAACACGCAACATACCAACGCCCGCCGCGGATGCGCCAACGACGCAGCCTGCCTCCGTTCCCGCACCTGTCGTGGGCCGTTTTGCCCCGTCGCCCTCGGGCCGCATGCACCTGGGCAACGTGTTCAGCTGCCTGTGCGCGTGGCTTTCGGCCCGCAGCCAGGGCGGCAGCATCGTGTTGCGCATCGAGGACCTGGACGATCGCTGCAAGCGCCCGGAACTTGCCGCTCAGCTGATTGACGATCTGGCCTGGCTAGGGCTTCAGTGGGACGAAGGCCCCTACTACCAGCACGATCGCCTCGACCTGTACGAGAGCGCCTTGCACCAGCTGCAAGACGCCGGCCTCACCTATCCCTGCTTTTGCACGCGCGCCGAGCTCCACGCCGCGAGCGCACCGCATGCCAGCGACGGCACGCCCATCTACCGCGGCGCCTGCAGAGACCTTTCTGCCGAAGAGGTCGCCCGCCGCAGTGCCCTGCGCGCCCCGGCCACGCGCCTGCGCGTGCCCGACATCGACGACCTCGCGGGCGACGTGATCGAATTCGTGGACCGCACGTACGGGGCCCAATGCGAGGCGCTCGCCACCGAGTGCGGCGATTTTTTGGTGCGCCGCAGCGACGGCGTGTTTGCCTACCAGCTAGCCGTGGTGGTCGACGACGCCGCCATGGGCGTCACCGAGGTCGTGCGCGGATGCGACCTGCTAGGCTCCACGCCGCGCCAAATCTACCTGCAGCATCTGCTGGGACTTCCCACGCCGCACTACGCGCACATTCCGCTGCTCATGTCGCCGGACGGTCGCCGCCTTTCCAAGCGCGACCGCGACCTGGACCTGGGCGAACTACGCGCCCGCTTTGGCACGCCCGAGGCGCTGCTGGGCTGGCTCGCCGGGCAAACGGGCATCGCGCCGGACGCCACGTCACGCTCTGCCGAGCAGCTGGTCGAGCACTTTAGCTGGGACGTTATCCGCGCACACCGGGAGAACATCACCATAACGGCCGAGTAGCCAAACGCCTTGCCGCTACACAACATCCCAAGGCTGGAGCTCGTCGCCCAGGTGAACGATGCAGTCGTAGAGTACGGTGTGACGCTCGGCCGGATTGGCATCCCGATGAAAATGCCCGTAGTACCAGCGCTTGTAATCCAAGCGGTCTTCCAGCTCATCGAAAAATGCCGTCAGCCAATCAACGGCGGGATAATTCCAGCCAGGCCCCGGATAGAGCGTGGGCGAAAGCATGCGCGTAGAGCAGGTGTGGGTGATCACGTAGTCGACCTTCCAACCCACGCTGTCGAGCTTTGTCCGCGCCTCCTCAAAGTTACGCTCGTCCGGCAGCTCCTGTGGCCACCAGCTGGAATAAGGAATGCGGTATTCCTTATCCACACTCGTGGCGCCGCCCATGGTAAAGATCGTTGAGCCGTCAAACTCAAAAACCTCGCCACGCGTCAGGCGCCGTATGGGAGAGGTATCCGACAGGCGCTGCGTCAGCCCACCGTGCCACAACTCCATGGGTCGCTCCGCCCAGTGATCGAAACGCTCGTGGTTGCCGTCGACGAACAGCACGGTATAGGGGCGCGACTCCAGCCAAGCGATGTCGGCGCACTCCTCGGCAGAGAAATCCCACGGAAAGCCAAAGTCGCCCGCAACAATCAGATAGTCGTCGCTCGTCAGACTATCCCCAAGCTCCCAATCGCGCAGCTTTTGCATGTCGAGGCCGCCGTGAATATCGCCTGTCACATAGACCGTCATCGGATCACCACTTCCCTCTTATAGGCTTCGAGATCGTGCTCGATCTGCTCGTCACCCGTGGCGTTGACCCACCACGGCCATTTAACGCACCGCATCGGCTCGTCTACCTGCGCAAACCACGACCTGAGCTCATCCAGACTTCCCGGGGCGTAGCCGTTAGCGTCCATGCCCACGTCATAGCGCAGCAACCCCTGTCTGAGGTTGAACTTGTTGTACGAGCCGCCGCAGCTGTGGATATGCCCGTGCAGATGCCAGCTGCCGTGCGACATGCCCTGCCAGTCGACCATGGGATAGTGACTCAGCACGATTTTTTGGCGGTCGATCTTGAGCACGCAAATGGGCGGCTCAACGATAAAAGCATCCGCTACCGCAGACTGCGTCCAGTCTTTGTCGTGATTGCCGGGCAGCAGATGAACGCGCTTGCATGTAATGCTTTTGCGCAGCTCATAGGCGTCTTGGACCGTCATCTTAAAGCTGAAGTCGCCCAAGATATAGAGCTCGTCATCCGCAGCAACCTTGCTGTTAATGTTGGCGACCATGGCGTCGTTCATCTGCGCAACAGCCGACCAAGGCCTATCGCTAAGCCGTAGCATGTTCTCGTGTCCAAAATGAGTATCGCTGGTAAACCAGATCACGGGGACCTCCTGTTGCTGCGGGGCATCCATCCCTTAGGGCTTACCCTTCATTTTTCCATCCAAACGGGTCAAGCACCCAAAAAATCAGATCGAGCACGCCGCCGGTTATCATGGCGCCGGCAAGGGCCATGCAAACGTGCAGAGAGCTGACACTTCGGAGCACGTCGAACGGCCCCAGAACAGCCAGCAGCGCGACCGCTGCGCCGGCAAGGCACAACGCGAGGCACGGCCCCGCGTCCTTGACGCATTTCTTTGCGAGATGCTTGGTGTTGTCACTCATCAAAATCGAACTCCTTAGAGGGTCGCTGTTCGGGTACATGCCGCCGCGGCAGAGCAGGGCGGCAGGGCAAGTGTCACATGTCGTGCGGACACAGCTGAAAGCCCCCGCGCAAAAAACAGCGCGCCGCAGGATTCGTATCACCTGCGGCGCACCGAAAATGATCCGCTTTCCTCCGTCCCCAACGGATCAGCTGAGTTGGTGCCGCTTGACGGAGAGGAAGGAGCCGGCGGCGTCACGAGCTGTGGCAATGTCGCTAGGCATAGGAAACAGACGCGCTCCAAACGCCCTAAGCCCCAAGCCTACCCATTAAGAAATCGACTGCAGAAACGATTTTGATGCCGTCGATGTCGGTCGGATGGCTCCCCTGACGAACGACGATGATCTTCTCGTAACCGCCGGTAATCTTCTCGAGCGATCTGAGTTCAAATGGACGCAGCTCGCGCTTACGCGTCGCCTCCTCGTCAATCGACTCCGTGACTGGACGTCACGAAAGGCTATCAGCTATTCGAGATATTGATTTCTAGGAACCATCTGGTTCTCCATTGCTCGTCCCAATCTGCAAGTTTTTCTCATCGAATGACAAGAACTTGCGAATTCTGCAAGTTCTTCTCATGTCGTGATAAGAACTTGCATATCCGTCCGTGGCCATTTGCAGTCGGATTCCGGCGAGGCCATGACAAGCAGCTTGCCACATGGCCGACACGGAGCCATGGCATGCGCGGAATCTTGGGGGCAGGACTTCTCCCGGCAACCTATAAGACAAAAACACATACACATAGATAGAGAGAAGCCCAGCAAGACACGACGCCAAGGCCGCAGCCACAAACTTGAGTGGCCGATAGTTTAAAAATCACATACGCCCAAAACACGAACGATCGATCTGTTATCCTGGCGCCAACATAGTCTTTCGAAAGGTTTGGCCAGGATGACTACGCAGCAGATTGATATTGAATTCGACTCGCTTGCACGCGAGAACGATTCACCCATGCTCATCGCCAACTCGAAGGCGACAGGCGGAACACTACTATCCGTTATCAAGGAGCAGCTCTCAACCTGCGGCTCTTTTGACTTTTGCGTAGCGTTTGTTGCAGACGGCGGCCTTCAAATCCTGGTCGAGACGTTCCAGGAGCTCAAGCAGCGTGGCATTAAGGGCAGGCTGCTCACGTCCACCTATCTCAACTTCAACTCACCCGATGCCTTTCGCAAGCTGCTGGAATACGACAACATAGAAGTTCGCGTATTCCAGGGTAATTTGCATGCCAAGGGATACATTTTTGATAAGGGCGAAACCAGCACAGTCATCGTCGGCAGCTCGAACATGACGCAGACCGCCCTCACCTGCAATAAAGAATGGAATGTGCTGTACCAGACTGTCGAGAACAGCCGCCTACTCGGCGAACTGAGGGGCGAGTTCGATTCGTTGTGGAACGACACCTCAACCGTTTTGCTTTCCCAAGGCTGGATTGAGAACTATGCCGCATATCGATCGGCACGTCCGCCAAAGCCCAAATCGAAACCGACATTCAGATCTGCAGAAACGCCGGCGCAGAATGACCTCGAAGAAATCAAGCCCAATAAAATGCAGCAGCGCGCCCTTGAGGCGCTCGGTGTAATCCACCGCAAGGGCGAGACCCGCGCCCTGCTGGTCTCGGCAACCGGCACCGGCAAGACCTTCCTTTCGGCGTTCGACGTGCTCGCAACTAAACCCCGGCGCGTCCTCTTTCTTGCACACCGCCGGCGCATTATCGACGCCTCCCGCGCAAGCTACGAACGCCTCTTAGGTAGTACCTATACGTTCGACACCTATCAAACTGGCAAGAATATAAGCAATGCTACCTGCGTGTTTGCCATGTGTTCTTCGGTCACCAAACATCTGAGCGATTTCCGTCCCGATGAGTTCGACTACATCGTCATCGACGAGGCCCACCGCACGGGATCTCAGAGTTACCAATCCATCATGTCGCACTTTACGCCTCGGTTTTATCTGGGCATGACCGCTACGCCTAATCGCACCGACGGCTACGACGTCTTTGCCCTTTTCAATCACGTCATCGCGTTCCAGATCACGCTGCAGGACGCTTTGGCCGAGGAGATGCTTGCCCCCTTCCATTATTTTGGCATTCACGATCTGGAGATTGACGACGAAACGGTCGAAGACACCGCTTTGTTCGGACGCCTAACATCCGACGAGCGCGTGCGTCATATCACCGAGAAGATCGAAGAATATAGCGTCACCAAAAGCAACCGCAGGGGCTTAATTTTCTGCAATCGAAACGCCGAGGCAAAAGAGCTGTCATGCAAATTCAACGCTCTCGGATATCGAACGGCTGCGATTAGCGGTCAAGATTCCGATGAGGTCCGCGATGCCGCGATCAGCCGACTTGAAGCCGGCGAGTTCGAGTACATCTTCTCGGTCGATATCATGAACGAAGGCGTCGACATCCCCTCGCTCAATCAGATCATCATGCTTCGACGCACCGACTCCGCAATCATCTTTATTCAACAGCTCGGACGAGGTTTGCGCCTGAATGATGGCAAGGAATACGCACTGGTGCTCGACTTTATTGGCAACTACCAGAGCAACTTCTTGGTGCCCATCGCGCTTTCGGGTGACAAGACGTACAACAAAGATCGCCTGCGCCGTCTCGTCCAAGAGGGCGATTCGGCGATACCCGGATGCTCGACCGTGAGCTTCGATCGTATTTCCGAGACACGCATTTACAAGGCCATCGACGGCGGCGATTTCACCTCCGTCAGGTTTTTGAAAAACGAATATCTCGACTTGCGCCAAAAACTCGGCAAGATTCCCTCGCTGCTCGAATTTGATCGTAACGGCTCCATCGATCCGCTGCTTATCTTCAAGAATAGCGGCCTGGGGTCCTATCACGCATTTCTTTCCAAATACGAGCCGGACTACACGGTTCAATTTACCTCTGATCAAACCAAGATTCTCAAATTTATTTCTCAAAAACTTGCCGCGGGCAAGCGATTCGAAGACCTCTATTTGCTTCAAACGCTCGTCGAAGCCGGACACGAGGGCTACCGGCATATGCGCGAGGCTGCGCTTAGAAACTACCGCGCACAGCTTAAGGACAGCGCCGTTAGGTCGGCAATCGCAGTCCTTAAGGGCGACTTTGCCACTCCTAAGGATTTCGTTTCCCTGCTTATTGACGATGGAACCGGACCTCGTCTGACCGAAGCGTTCGCGACCGCCCTGCGCAACGCAGAGTTCAAGCGTCAGATTCTCGAGGTGCTGGATTATGGTATTGAGCGCAACCGACTCGACTATGCCGAGACGTACGAAAACACAAATTTCGTTCTCAACGCCAAGTACACGTACGAGGAGGTTTGCCGTCTGATGAACTGGGAAAAGAACATCAACGGCCAAAACCTTGGCGGATACTTCTACGATGAGAAGACCAATACATTCCCCGTGTTTATTAACTATGACAAGGCGCCCGACATTAGCGAGTCAATTCAGTATGAAGACCGCTTTGTTTCGCCGAGCAAGTTCATCGCAATCTCGAAGGGCAACCGCACGCTCAACTCTCCCGAGATTCTGCGACTGCAGGCATGGCCGGGAAACGGCCTGAAGACGTATTTGTTTATGCGAAAGAACAAGGACGATAAGGGCGGCAAGGAGTTCTATTTCTTAGGCGAAATGCATCCGACCGGCGAGTTCGAAGCTATTAAAACTAAGAGCGGCGACAACGCCGTCGAAATCGAATATGAGCTCAATGCGCCCGTGAGGCAGGATATTTACGAGTTTATGCTCAGCGATTTGAGTGAGACAGAGTAACAAAAAGGAGTGGATCGCCATGTGACGCCCCACTCCTTTTTACTTAAGTCCAAGCTTTTTTTCGAGCTCCCTAACGACTTTAACGTCCGCCGGAAGCCAATCAACATCCCACAGGTTATTGGTATCAAGCCATTTCATATCCTCGTGAGCATGCTCTTTGAACTCCCCCGAAAGGATGGTAGCTAGGTAGCACTGCATCGACAGGTGGAACGTCTCGTAATCGTGTTCGACCGTGCAAAGATAGTCGAGGTTACCGATCGTGACCTCGAGCTCTTCTTGAATCTCGCGCACGATTGCCTGCTCGCCGGTCTCGCCCGGCTCGAGCTTGCCGCCCGGAAATTCCCAGCCGTCTTTAAACTCGCCATAGCCGCGCTGGCAGCTCAGGATCTTCCCGTCCTTCTGAATAATCGCTGCTGCAACATTGATTGATTTCATAACTAGTTATCACCTCTCCAGTTGAGCCCAACCAGTATAGGCGATCGGCCGCCCGCCATGTCCCAGTCGCCTGAAAACCGCCTGCTCGACCAACCCTTGACGCCGACTTGCTACCGGCTCACCATCCCTCGCTATCGAGGTCTAATACTTTTCCGCGAAGTGAACGTCTGTTTTAGGACCCCTGAAGCATCCACATTTTTCGTCGGCAAGATCGCAGGATTCCAGTATCGAAACCGCAGGAAACGATGTCCTTAAAGTGTCGATGCTTCGGGGGTCCGTTTTAGCTCGTTCACTTCTCGGAAAAGTATTAGACCTCGCTGCTAGCTACCCAGAAGGACACCTCTTCCTTCCCCACTGCCACCCAAAAACTCATCCAACATTAATCTTGGCTCAAGAATCGCTTAATCTATAACCTGCACTATAGAGTTCGACCGAGGGCGGGGCGGCACCGCGCAACGCAGGCCGCCGAACGCAACGCTCGCGCCCGGGCAGATCGTCCGGCGTCGCGCCCATCGAACGAAAGGACAGGTCATGGACGACCTCGAAAAAGTTGAAACCATCCGCACCAAGTGCAACGTGAGCTACACCGATGCCAAGGCCGCGCTCGACGCCGCCGACGGTAACGTCTTGGATGCCATCATTTGGCTCGAGTCGCAGGGCAAGACCCAGACCACGTCGGCGCACGCCGCCACCGAGTCCGCGCCAGTCGATGAGCCCTCGGCCGAGATGGTCGCCGCGCAGGCCGCCTACGAAAAGTCGAGCGAAAAGACCGACTTCTCCAAGAAGATGGACAGCGTGTGGGAGTACCTCAAAAAGCTCTTCCGCCTGAGCCTGGACACCAAGTTTATCGCCACGCGCCGCGATGCGATCATCCTCAACATCCCCATCCTGATCCCCATCGTCGCGCTGTTTGCTTGGGGCGCCACGATATGGCTGATGCTGATTGGCCTGTTCTTTGGCATGCGCTACCGCATCGACAGCGACGGCGACGTGCCCGGCAGCATCAACAACCTTATGAATCACGCCGCCGATGCCGCGGACGACATCAAACAAAATCTGAACGACGACAAGTAATCGCAGACGGGGGCACGCATGGCACGGATCCTGATCGTAGAGGACGAGGAGAAAATCGCCCGCTTTGTGACGCTCGAGCTGGAGCACGAGGGCTACCAGGTGGAGCACGCCGCCGACGGCCGCACCGCCGTGGACCTGGCACTGGAGCGCGACTACGATCTGATTCTGCTCGATGTGCTGTTGCCGCAGCTCAACGGCATGGAGGTCCTGCGGCGTGTCCGCAAGCACAAGGACGTGCCGGTGATCATGGTCACCGCGCGCGATGCCGTGATGGATAAGGTTGCCGGGCTCGATGCCGGTGCCGACGATTACCTGACCAAGCCGTTTGCGATCGAGGAGCTGTTCGCACGGATTCGCGTGGCGCTGAAGCGCTCGGAGGCCGCGCGGACGGCTTCGGGCGTTGGCGGCGCCGGCGCCAGGGCTGGCGTAGCGAGCGGCACGGCCGCCGGTATCGCCACAATGTCCCCGGCAACCGACACGGCCCAGACCGCTGCCGCGCCCTCCCCCGCCGCGCTTACCGTTGACTCGGTTGCGCTCGACCCCAACCGCCGCGAAGTCACGGTCGGCGGCTCGCCCATCGCACTCACGGCTCGCGAGTTCGACGTCCTCGCCCTGCTTATGGCGCATGCCGGCACCGTGCTCACGCGCGAGCGCATCGCGCACGAAGCGCTGGGCTACGAATACGTGGGCGACACCAACAACGTCGACGTACATATCGCGCACCTGCGCGCCAAGATCGAAGACGCCGGCGGCGCCCGCATCATCCAAACCGTGCGCGGGGTGGGCTATGTCTGTCGCGCGTAACGCCGAGGCCAAGCGCGTCACTTCCATCGCCCGTGCCATCAACTGGAGCTACATGTGGCGCCGCTTGGCGAGCTACGTCTGGCTCGATCTGTTGCTAGTGGTGATTGCGGCGGCGATCCTCGTCTATGGATACAACCAGACGCTGCCCGACGGCGCGTTTACCGCGGGGTGGATCCCCGGCTCCGCCGTGCACGGCATGTCGCTGACGCCAGCACGCGGCTGGGACCTGACAACGCTCACCTATACCGTCGAGTTTGCGCGTACCACCAAGACCTTCCCCCTCGCGCAGGACCTCATCGCGCTATGGCCTCTCTACCTTGTCGTTGTGGGTTGGCAGGTCATCAGCGTGCTCAACATGCTCGGCGGCGCCCGCCGCGTGCGTCGCACCATGGCGCCGCTCAACGACCTGGCCTTGCGCGTAGACGAGCTCGGCCGCATGCAGCTCTCCGGCGGCAAGATGGAAACACTGGAGCAGGCCATCGAGCGCGCAAGCGTCGACTCGCCGAGCGTCACCACCGGCGACGCCGACCTGGCAAGCATCGAGGTCGCGCTCAACCGCCTGCTGCGCCAGATGCAAGAGGCCAAGCTGCAGCAGATGCGCTTTGTCAACGATGCAAGCCACGAGCTGCGCACACCCATCGCGGTGATTCAGGGCTACGTAAACATGCTCGACCGCTGGGGCAAAAACGACCCGGACGTGCTGGCGGAGTCCATCGCGTCCCTCAAGGCCGAAAGCGAGCACATGCAGGAGCTCGTGGAGCAGCTGCTGTTTTTGGCACGCGGCGATGCCGGCCGCACCGTGCTGCGGCGCGCGAATACTAACCTGGCTGCACTGGTCGGCGAGGTATGCGAGGAATCGCAGATGATCGATACCGGGCACACGTATCGGCTGGCTTTTGACGCCGCATTTGCCAGCGACCCGCGCTGCGACGCGCCCGTCGATGTGGCGCTCGTGAAGCAGGCTCTGCGCGTAATCGTGCAGAATGCCGCCAAGTATTCGAACGCGGGCACGCCCATCACGTTTGGCGTGGCGCCGGATGCGGGCGCGGGCACGATCGACATAAACGTTGAGGACGAGGGCATCGGCATGAACCAGGAATCCGCAGCCCACGCGTTCGAGCGGTTCTACCGCGCCGACAACGCGCGCGATGCCGGCGCGCAGGGCTCGGGCCTGGGGCTTGCCATCGCCAAGTGGATCGTCGATAGCCACGGCGGCGTCATCGGCGTGACCTCGGTCGAAGGCGTCGGCAGCCGCTTTACGATTCGCCTGCCACGGTAGGGATGCCCCTCGGCATAAATAAAGGGATAGGGCCACGCGGCTCTATCCCTTTTTGCTAGCTATAGCAGCTTGTGCGCTAGTCGCGGCACAGGTGCACGGCGAAGCCGGCGAACTCGCGCTTAAAGTACACGAGTTTGGTGCCGCCGTCGGGCAGCAGCACGCGCGACTCCTCGTTGACCTCGAGCCCGCGCTCGGCAAACCACTTCTCGGCCGCATCGATGTCGTTGACGGCAAAGCCAATGTGGCCCTTGGCGCCACGACCGTTCTGCTTCATGATCTCGACCAGCGAATCGTTAAAGTACGAAACGGGGGTCTCGATGACGGGCAGGCCCATCATCGTCGAGAACAGCTCCGCGATCTCCAGGGCGTCTGCCGGGTCGGTGGCGTTAATGCCCACGTGGGCAACGCGCATGCCAAAGAGCTCGACCGGATTGGCGTTCTGCTCACTCATACAGGCAGCGCCTACTGAGCCATAACGTCGAGGACGGCCTTCTCAGCAGCGACGCGGTTCATGCCGGTCATGAAGGGCACGCCACTCACGTACGGGCAGGTGAGGCCCTCGGGGGCAACGGTGGTGGCGATCAGCAGGTCGGCGCCCTCGTCGCAGTAGTCCTTGGCCTCGGAGATGGCGCACTGCACAATCTCATACTTGCCGGCGTAACCGTTGGCGTCGAGCAGGGTGGCGACCTTCTGGGCAACGAGCGTGGAAGTAGCAGCGCCAGCACCGCAAGCCAAAACAATCTTCTTCATAGGTAATGTCTCCCTTCGTGGTTTACTTTAGGTAAGTGTACCGCAGCGAGCGATGGCGCTCGGCCTCGATGCACTTTTATGCCAGTTTGCCTGCGCACTGCGTATAATACATCGAGTACATGTTGTCATACCGCTCGCTTTATGAGCGACTAAGGACCCTAATATGCCCGATTCTCGCACACTCTGGACCGCCGTCGTTATCATCTGCATCGCCGTGTCGGTGTTCTTTAGCGTCAAAAAACGCACCACGTTTAAACGCCTGCAGCAGCTCATGGCCGCCAAGCAGTGGGACGAGTTCGATCGTTTGCTCGACGGCAAACTCACCAGCATGCTGTACCCGCGCTACAACCGCGACTACCTGCGCCTGAACTCCTATCTGCTGCGCGAGGACCATAAGCGCGCCGACGAGATGTTCGACCTGCTGCTGGGACTCAACCTGCCCAAGATGCAGCGTGTCGACCTGGTCATTAAGGCCTTTAACTACTACGTTGGCCAGGAGGACCGCAAAAAGTCCAAGGAGCTGCTGCACGAGATCAAGGGCTTTGAGGGCGGTCAGGCCGAGGCAGTCGCACACGAGTGCCAGCTGATGTACGACACGATGATCCTCAAGCGCCACAACGATATTCCCGAGCTGGAGCGCATGCTCAAGGAGGCCGGTGACGACAAGGTCAAGAGCTGCCGCCTGGAATACCTGCTGGCCCTGCAGTACCAAAACAAGGGTGACGAAGCCAAGTTCCAGGAGTTCCTGGAGAAGTCGGGCCAACACTCGATGGCCGTCAACGCGTAACGGACGGCTTGTGCTAGACTTCTAGTCTCACGGGGGCGTGGCGGAATTGGCATACGCAGGAGACTTAAAATCTCTCGCCGCAAGGATTGTGGGTTCGAGTCCCACCGCCCCTACCATATGGAGCTTTCGGGCCCGTGTCCCCAAGGGATGCGGGCTCGTTTCTTTTGGACGCCGGTGGGGCTCTAAGCTGCGGTGGAATAGATCCTGTTTATACCGTTTACCAGCTTATTTAGGAACTATTTCACCGCAGCTTATTTAGAGGGTGCTGAGAGCGTGGGTCCAGGCGATGGTGGGGGTCGCACCGTCGAGAACCTCGTTGATGGTGGCGGCCATGCCGGCGAGTAGGCTGTTCTCGCTTACAGTGAGCGTCTTGTAGCCGCCGGCTCGCATGAGCTCGCGGATCACCACGGCGCCCGCCAAGATCACGCCCGCGCGTTTGGGCTGTACACCCGGTAGAGCGGCGATGCCGTCCGCATCCAACACAGACATGCGCTCGATAGCGGCCGAAACCTGATCCAGCGAAAGCTCGCGCAGGTGCACAAAGCTCGAATCGTACGGTTCCAGCTTATGAACGAGCGCCACGAGCGTGGTGACGGTGCCGCCCACGGCGACCAGGCGTTCGGCGCGCTCAAAGTCGCTGGGCAGGCCTTCAAAATAGGCGGCGAACTGCTCACCTGCCCACGCGGCAGCGGCAGCAAGCTCGCCGTCCGCAGGCGGCAGCGCCGAGAAGAACCGCTCCGTCACGCGGCGACAACCGATGTCCAGCGAACGCGTGCCCTCCAGCGCAAAGACCCCACGCTCCGGCGCATAGACGCCCGTCGCGAGCTCCGTGGAGCCGCCGCCCGAATCGGCAACAATGATGCGCTCGCCGGCAAAGTCGTGCGCCACGCCAAAAAATGTCAGGCGCGCCTCAACCTCTCCCGGAATCACTTGCGGTTCGAGCCCCAGATCGCGCAGACCGTCCAGCAGCAGGGCGGCGTTGGACGCATCACGCGCAGCACTCGTGCACGTGGTGCAGATGCACGCGGCCCCAAAGGCACGCGCCTCGTCCACAAACATGCGGCATGCGGCGAGCACGCGCTCGACCGCCGCCTCGCAAAAGCAGCCCGTCGCGTCCACGCCCTCGCCCAGATCGGTAATCTCGGTATGCTTGGACGATTCCACGATCGCCCCGCCCTCGACCTGCGCTAGCACTAGTCGCGACGACACCGTTCCCAGGTCGATCGCGGCCACCTTATATCGTTTGCAATTTGTCATTGCGGGCTCCCCTCCGGGCGCTATTCGCCGTTGGACACGACCGTCTGGCCCTCGACGCCGTTAAATCCAAACAGCATGTCGAGCGTCTGAATGTACCACGGCGCGTCCTTGCCGACCTCTTCGATCTCCTTGGCCACCTCGCTGGCCTTCTTGGCGTTCGACGACTTCTGGCTCGACGAGGCATCCGAATCGCCGTCCAGGCCCTGCACTTCAATCCTCTTCTCGCCGGGCATCACCAGGCCCAAGTCCTCGGATGCCGCGTCCTTGATACCCTCCTCCGAGAGCAGCTTGTCGACGCTTTTCTGCAGCTCGTCGTTGTACTGCTGGCGAATCTCGACCTGCTTGGCCAAGATATCGCTCGAGCGTTTGGCAACGTAGAGGTCGCGCATGGGAAAGTACAGGCTCACGAGCACCAGGACGACGACAATGCCAATAAACAGCCCGCGCTGGGGTCCATGGGTAAAGTCGTAGATCGCCTTGACCACCGCGTTGTCGTTGGCGTAGTGCATGAAGTCCGAGCCCGAAAGACGGCTCGAGGGCCTGGTCGACTTTTCGTGTGTTTGAGCCGAGGGGCGCTGAGCATGCGTCGGACGCGCCGAACGTGGCGGGCGGTCCGTCGGCATATTCATTTGAGCACGGGGGTGTGAGGCACTTGCCGGACGCTGTGCGCGGCGATCGACGCCGGCGTAGTCGGACCCGCCGAGCTGCACGGTACCCGCGCGGCAAGGCGACGGCTCGCGCGAGCCGGCGGAATAATACCTGTTGTCGTAAATCTGATCCATGTGCGCCTTGTGCGGTTGAGGTTTGTTTGCGCTAAGTCCTTTAGTTATAGCACGAGCGCCCGCACCGCTTTCGCCAGCCTTTGCTCGACATAAAAAAGGCGCTGAGCCGTATGGCCCAGCGCCCAATGGTGCTCAACAGTGCCCGGCGGAAGCGAGGCGAATCCGAGTCAGCCCCGCCCCCGCACACGCCGCTGCCTAGCGAATGTTGTAGAACGCAGACTTGCCGGCGTAGCGCGCGCTACCCTCGAGCTCGTCCTCGATGCGGACGAGCTGGTTGTACTTGGCAATACGGTCGCTGCGGCACGGGGCGCCCGACTTGATCTGGCCGGCGTTGACGCCCACGACCAGGTCGGCGATCGTGGAGTCCTCGGTCTCGCCGGAACGGTGGCTCACGATGCAAGCGTAGCCGGCCTCCTTGGCAGTCTCGATAGCCTCGAGCGACTCGGTGAGCGTGCCAATCTGGTTGACCTTGACCAGGATCGCATTGGCGGCGCCCAGCTCGATGCCCTTCTTGAGGCGCTCGGTGTTGGTGACGAACAGGTCGTCGCCTACGAGCTGCACCTTATTGCCAATGCGGCGGGTGAGCTCGACCCAGCCGTCCCAGTCCTCCTCGGCCATGCCGTCCTCGATGGAGATGATGGGATAGGTGTCGACGAGCTTCTCCCAGTAATCGACCATCTGGGCGCTCGTAAACTCAACGCCCTCGCCCTTGAGCTCGTACATGCCGGTCTCGGCGTTGTAGAACTCGGTGGACGCCGGGTCCATGGCGTACATGAAGTCGACGCCGGGCTTAAAGCCAGCCTTCTCGACGGCCTTGGTAATGTACTCGAACGGCTCGGCATTGGTCTTGAGGTTGGGGGCAAAGCCGCCCTCGTCGCCCACGCCGCCGCCAAGGCCGGCCTCGTGCAACACGCCCTTGAGGGTGTGGTAGACCTCGGCGCACCAGCGCAGGCCCTCGGCAAAGCTCGGAGCACCCACGGGCATAATCATGAACTCCTGGAAGTCAACGTTGTTATCGGCATGCACGCCGCCGTTGAGGATGTTCATCATGGGCGTGGGCAGCAGATGAGCGTTGACGCCGCCCAGGTACTGGTACAGCGACAGGCCCGCCGACTCTGCCGCAGCGCGGGCAACGGCCAGCGACACGCCCAGAATGGCGTTGGCGCCGAGCTTGGTTTTGTTGGGCGTACCGTCCGCAGCGATCAACGCGGCATCGACAGCGCGCTGGTCGAAGGCGTCGAGGCCCACGACGGCATCGGCACACTCGTTGTTGACGTGCTCGACGGCCAGCAAGACGCCCTTGCCCAGGTAGCGACCCTTGTCGCCGTCGCGCAGCTCACATGCCTCAAAGGCGCCGGTCGAAGCGCCCGAAGGCACCATCGCGCGGCCGAAGCTGCCGTCCTCGAGCACGACCTCGACCTCTACGGTGGGGTTGCCGCGGCTGTCGAGTACCTCGCGACCGTAGACGTCCAAAATATCGCTCATGTTGTCTCCCTCTCACTTGGAAACGTAGTTGATGCAAGCGACTGGCCGACTGTGCACCATCGGTGAGCCTCCGTAAGTTAGCCATGTCGCACTTTTTGCATTATGCCCTAAGTTAGCCGAGGGATACAATTGTTTTTCGAAAAATTAGCAGGAACGACAAGGCATGTCAGCCCGTCGTTCCCGCAGTCTTACTCCTCTGCCTTGGCAGCATCCCAGAGGTCGTTGAGGCCGTGGGTCGAAAGCTCGGCAAGATCAACATGGGCATCGGCCGCCATCTGCTCCATCGCAGCCCAGCGACGGCGAAACTTGGCCGTGCTCGCGCGCAGGGCGCTCTCGGCGTCGATGCCCTCTTTGCGCGCAACGTTGACCAGGGCAAAGAGCAGGTCGCCAAACTCCATCTCGCGCTCGGGCGAGCCGGGCTCCTCGGCCTCAAACTCGGCACGCTCCTCGGCGACCTCGTCCCACACATCCTGGACCGTCTCCCACTCAAAGCCCACGGCAGCCGCCTTGCGCGACACCTTCTGCGCCTGCATCAGCGCCGGCAGATGCGTGGGCACGCCGTCGAGCAGGCCCTCGGGCGCGGCCTCGCCCGCCGCCACGGCCTTGTCCTTGGCGGCCTTCTCGGCAAGCTTAACCTCGTCCCAGATCTTGAGCACCTCGTCGGAGCTATCAGCATCCGCATCGCCAAACACGTGCGGGTGGCGGCGGATGAGCTTGGCGTCGATATCGCGCGCCACGTCGGCCAGCGTAAACTCACCGGCATCCGCCGCAATCTGTGCATGCAGTACGACCTGCATGAGCACGTCGCCCAGCTCCTCGCGCAGGTGAACCGCGTCGTCGGCCTCGATGCAGTCGAGCGCCTCGTAGGCCTCCTCGATCATGTTCTTGCCAATGCTGCGGTGCGTCTGCTCGCGGTCCCACGGGCAGCCGTCGGGCTGACGCAGGCGCCAGATGGTCTGCACCAGATGCTGCAGCTCGGCCGACGCGTCGACCAGCGTGGACAGGTCGCGCGAACCCTCGGCATTTTGATGAGCCATATGCTCGGGCATGGTTAGTCCTCCTCCATGATCACGTGGCAGAACGCGCCGCCCTCGTAGATACCGTAGCTGTGCGAGCCGTCCTTGGGAATGCTCACGCTGCCGGGGTTGAAGAGCCACAGGCCCGGGTGCGCGGTGCTTTCCTCGTTAACCTTGATGTGCGTGTGGCCGTAGACGAGCGCGGAGCCATGGGGCAGCGCGGGCGCGTGGTCGACACTGTTGTGCATGCCGGCGCCAAAAACGTGGCCGTGCGTCAGGAACAGCTCGCGGCCGGTCTCGTCGAACAACGTGGCGTAGTCGGCCATGACGGGAAAGTCGAGGACCATCTGGTCGACCTCGGCGTCGCAGTTGCCGCGCACCGCGATGATGCGGTCGGCCAGGGCGTTGAGCAGCGGAATCACGCGCTTGGGGGCGTAGTCGCGCGGCAGGTCGTTGCGCGGGCCGTGGTAGAGCAGGTCGCCCAGCAGGACGATGCGGTCGGGTTGCTCGGACTCGATGGCGGCGCAGAGGCGCTCGGTCCAGTATGCCGAGCCGTGGATGTCGGAGGCGATAAGGTATTTCATGGGGAGTCCTTTCGGGGTGGGGTTGATATGGCCGGGCGCGGCGCGTCACTCGCCCGCATCACTCAAATCGCAACGCCGCGGCTTGGGCCGCTTGCATCACGCGCTGGAGCGGCACGTCGTGCTCGCGGGCAAGACGGGCGCAGTCCTCGTACTCGGGCGCCGCGCGCTCGCTGCCGTCGGGCAGGGTGGCTACCTTGACGGATACCTCGCCCCATGGCGTCGCCACGCGCTCAAAGCGGCGTGGTAGGCAAACGCGCTCCATAACCTGGCGGCGGATGGCATTGGTCGTGGTTTCCAAAAAGATAATCGTCTGCAGGCGCTCGATATCCTCGTGGGTGCAGATTACCTGCAGCTGCCAGCCGGGACGGCCCTTCTTGCAATAGAGGGGTAGCCAATGCACCTCGCGCGCACCGGCCTCGCGCAGGCGGTCGGCGGCGTAGGCGAGCACCTCGGGCGACGCGTCGTCGATATCGCATTCCAGTTTGACGATGGTCTCGGGCGCATCGGTCTCGCGGGACAGCGGAGATTTGCTATCGCATGGCATACGGTCCGGCTCCTTTCCGCACGGGCTCGTTTTGTTCATCCAAACGCTAGCACATCGCGGACGACGTGGATGTGGCGGAGCGCGATGAACGCGATTTTCCTTGTCCGCAAGAAACCGACACTCCACCGCCTCAGCCAAACATGTGCATCAACCTCCAAACACGTCATTTTTTTGCAGCTATTGGAGGCTGATGTACATGTTTTGACACGGGGCCGATGCTGCGTGGCGACCCCCGCACGCGACCCACCTTTCCAGTCGATTTCGGTCCCCGGTGCGCTCGCCGCATCGGGGGCTGCACCGCGCAAGGGCTTGGACGACTACTATCCCGCGACCGGGCTACTGCGTTGCTTTGCCCATGCCGAGGTGCCGATTACCTTTGGCTCGGACGCGCACCGTGCCTGCGATATTTGCTGGAACATCCGCGAGGCCCAGGCCCACGCCTACAACTGCGGTTATCGAACCTTCGACATCCCCCACCTCACCGGAGAATGGGAACTCACACCCCTCGCCTAGCCATCCCTTCATAAGTTGCGGTGAAATAGGGATTGTTTGAGGTGCAGTTAGTCATTCACACTTAAAACCGTTTGACCAAAAAAGAATACCGCTGACCGAAATGGAAAGATGGTAACAGCGAAATAGATTAGTCGCACTTGTTTTTAAGAACCGTTTGTTCCAGCCCGCCCTGTTTGCAAACACCCCAACTATCATGAAATCCGTAAACAGAGGCGACATCAACACCTGACGCCGGCAAGTATGCGAGTGTCGTCTCTGCCTAAGGGGCAAGCCCCCGAGATTAGTTAGGAGAGGGGAAGAGATGGATAAAGTCAAAACGGCCTTCCAGAACTTTGGCCGCGTTATCGTCGACCCTATTTTGTACCTTTCGGTAACGGGCATCATTTTGGCCATCGCCACGGTATGCTCGCTCGGCAGCGGAGTTGTCGCAGATCTGGGCACGCTGCTCTCCGCGGCAACCAACTCCGCGGTGATCGGCAACCTGCCGGTGATTTTCGCAGTCGGCCTAACGGCAGGCTTCGCAAAGAAGCAAAAATCCAACGCGGCAGTGTTTGGACTTATTAGTTACCTCATGTTCCTGTATGTCAACAACGCCTACCTGACGCTCACCGATCAGCTGGCAAAAGCCGGCGCGATGGGTCTGTATGGCACTGGCCAGGCAACGGTACTGGATCTTCAAGTTACCGATGTCAACGTCTTCGGCGGCGTGCTCATCGGATGCTTCTGCGGTTGGCTCTATAACAAACTGATCGACGTAAAGGTATCGGACTATATCCGGATTTACGGCGGACCCCGCCTGGCCCTTCTGGCGATGATTCCGCTGAGCATTGTCTTCGGCATCGGAGCGACTATCGTGTGGCCCCCTATCGCCAGCGCCATCAGCAGCGCGTCTTCATTCATCGCAGCCTCGGGTGGTCTGGGCGTTTTCATTTACGGCTTCCTGAACCGCGTCCTCGTACCTCTCGGCATGCACCACTTTATGTGGATGCCGTTTGACTACTCCGCGATTGGCGGCACGGCGGTCGTCGCCGGCCAGAGTGTTTCCGGCGCAGCAAACATCTTCTATGCCGAGCTTCCCCATATCGCCGACGGATCCCTCACCACAGTCGACCCCTCTGTCCGCTTTGCCATGTTCGGCTTTGGCAAGGAATTCGTAACCCTTGGAACCGTGCTCGCAATGATTGCAACCTCCCGTCCGGAGAATCGAAAAGCTGTCGCAGCCATGCTGGTGCCCATTTACATCACCGCCATGCTCTCCGGCATCACTGAGCCGCTCGACTTCATGATCCTGTTCGCGTCTCCGATTCTCTGGGTTGCCTACAGCCTGTTCTACGGACTGGGCGAGATGCTCCTGTTTGTCCTGGGAGTCCGCTTGCTTAACATGTACGGTGGCATCGAGCTGCTCACGCTCGGCCTGCCTTTGCCAATGGGCGTCACCAAGTTCCCGATTTACATCGTCTTGGGCATCGTGTTTGCCGCCGTTTCGTTCATCGTTCTGGCGATGGTGATTAAGAAACTCAACCTCATGACGCCCGGCCGTTCCGCAGAGTGGTCTGCAGAGGTCTCCGGAGACAACAATGCTCTCGAGTCCTCCGGAACTCCGGAAGTCGACGCAAAACAGCAGGAGATGGTGCAGAACATCATCAACGGCCTTGGCGGCAAGGACAATATCAACACCATGGGCTGCTGCATGACTCGTCTCCGTGTCGAAGTCAAAGATCCCGACAAGGTCAACGAAGAGACCATCAAGAAGGCTATCGACAAGGGCCTGTTTAAGAACGGCACCAATGTCCAAATTGTCGTGGGAACCAACGTGCACTCCGTCTACGACCTGCTGCGTCCCATCCTTAATCTGGAAGATTAACAGTCGCTTAAGCGATAAGCGATAAGCGATAAGCGAGGAGACCTCATGTTGACCAAAACGTTTCATTCAATCCAAGGCATGTTCGAACGCCTGCTCAATATGTACAAAGAAAAGTCGACAAGGGGTCTTCTCGTACTTATGGCTGCATTCGCATGTGGTTTTATCTGGCCGCTCCTGGGTCTACTCGCTGCGGTTTGGACCCGGCGTTCAGGAAGGCACGCGGACGCAGGCAGCATTGCAGGCATGGCGGCGGCCATCAACATCGCTACCTACTTCGTGCAGATAGTGACCAAGATTGTCTGCAGCTCAATTTGATTTGAAAGGCATGAACAACATGAACGGATACAAGATTGTCATCTGCGGCGGCGGCAGCACCTATACCGCTGGCATCGTCAAAGACCTGATCGACCAAAAGGATGAATTAGGAATACGCGAGCTTTGGCTCTATGACATCGACGAGGAGCGCCAAGACACAGTCGCCGTGGTGGTTAAAGCGGTTATCGATGACCTTGCTCCCGAGATCCCCTTGCATGTAACCGTCGACCCCAAAGAGGCGTTTACAGATGCGAACTTTGTTATGGCGCAGATGCGCGTGGGCGGGCTCAAGATGCGTATCCAGGATGAGCAGATCAGCCTGCGCCATGGCGTAGTCGGCCAAGAGACCTGCGGAGCAGGTGGCATGGCCTATGGCATGAGGACCATCTTCCCCATGTGCGAGCTTGTCGATTTCTGCGAGGAGTACGCCTGCAAGGACTACTGGATCGTCAACTACTCCAACCCCGCTGCCATCGTAGCCAAGGCGATGCACAAGCTGCGCCCAAACGCTCGCATTCTCGACATCTGCGATATGCCGGTAGAGATTGAAGCCCGCATGGCGGAGATTTTGGGGTGCGAACTCAACGACATTGAAGTCGACTACTTTGGCCTCAATCACTTTGGGTGGTATACCAGCGTACGCTGCAAGGGCGTCGACGTTACGGACAAGCTCAAAGAGCATGTGCGTAAATTCGGCTACATTTCCGAGGCAAGCCTCAATGACGCCTTGGTAAAGGACCCAGACTGGGCCCACACCTTCAAGAATGCGGCAACGATTTCTACGCTATTCCAGGATTACCTCCCCAACACCTATTACCAGTATTACCTGTTGCCCGATGCCTGCGTGGAGTACATGGACATCAATAACACGCGTGGCATGCAGGTCGTAAACGGCCGCGAAAAGCGTATCTTCGACGCATCTGCGGCGCTTAAGCGCGGTGAAAAGGTCGATCTCACGCAGTTCTATGTAGGCGTCCACGGCAGGTTCATTGTCGATGTCGTCAAGTCCCTGGCGAAAGACCTGCGCCATCGCCAGCTGGTGATTGTGCCCAACAATGGTGCAATCGAGAATCTCTCGGACGACGCAACGGTCGAAATTCCGGCGTACATCACCGATCGAGGAGCCGAACCGATCCGCGTCGGGAAGATTCCCCGCTTCTACAAGGGCCTTATCGAACAGCAGGATGCCTGCGAGGGCCTTGTGGTCGAGGCCGTTATCGAGGGCTCCTACCAGAAGGCACTCGAGGCCTTCACCCTCAATCGCACGATTCCCTCAGCGCGCGTGGCTAAGGAAGTCTTGGACGACATGATCGAGGCGAACAAGGGCTATTGGCCTGAGCTGAAGTAGAGAAGCCATCCAGATAGCAAAAGCATAAAAGGTGGCCTCAAGGCAAAATGCTTTGGGGTCACCTTTTGTATGACTAAATCTCCGCAAAACTCGTAAAGATGAACGAATCGGCCTCGTGTTTTACACGATAGTTCTCTTGATAATCCTGATTGAATATAAGCGAATAAATAACCTGAAGCGTATACGTGAGCGAGATCATGGAAGAGTAATTGGCAACCTTTCCAATCACGCGCTCTGATTTTGGAATGAGCAAGACAGTGTCGCATTGCCTGGCGAGCGCCGAATCAGAAAACGCCGTGATTAAGCACGGCTTGATTCCGCGCTCGGAAAGAGCGGCGGCGTATTTGGAATAATCATAGTGAATGCCGCTGTAGCTTAGGAATAAAAACAGGTCGCCGGGCCTACCGTTCTTAACGTGCAGCGTCTGCAGGCCCCCGTCGTCTGCCATGGTGACATGACGATCGAGCTTGAGAAGATTGTTGCGAAAGATACATCCCGCCAGATAGCTTTCCCCTTTAGCAAAGATGTAAATTCGTGGGGCGCTAAGAATTGCCTTGGCGATTATGCTCAATTTGGCGCTATCGAGCTCGATTTTCGTTTGATCTATGACGCCCTTCAGGAGATTTGCAAGGTTGCCCTCGATGGCCTCAATTGAATCGGTACTGCCAAAAGGACGATTGTGATCGACAGTGGCAGCCAGAAGATAGTCTCCGCTTATCTCCTGGATGAGCTGCATGATCAACTCTCGATAGCCGCTTAGGCCCAATTTCTTACAAAAGCGGATGATAGTCGCGTTCGAAGTGTAAGTCTCCTGTGCGAGCTTTGCCATAGTGAGGGTCTTAAGGTCGCCGGTATGATTGAGCAGATAGGTAGCAATGGCTCGGTCGGTTTCATTAAAAGACGCGCTGTTACGCAGGCTGTCAAGAATCATGGTCGCTCCGATCGCTTCAGTTTGCCACTTAATTATGTCATTATCAAAACGACGGGCAGCTCTTCATGCGCTGACTTGCGCCCCGCAATCTCTCTTCTGATATTCCGCATACTTCGGCAACATTATTTGTGCGGAGCGCATCGCTCAAGTCTCAGTGAACAGATACGAAGAAGTTCGATTGCCAGAATCCACTGCCCGCCTTGAGACGCAGAGACGGCCTCCGACCAAGCTACATGCGGACTTGAGACAGCATAGCGCTCGCCCGTCGGCATCTTACAACCCGTATCCCCCACTCCCCTGTTTCCGTGTTGAGAGCAATAGACGGGGTTCCAAGGGGACTCGTCCCTTTGGCGCGCAGGGTCCGGGGGTGGCGCGGTCCATCCCCGG
>CAJMRN010000008.1 GCA_905215815.1 uncultured bacterium
TCGGGAACCAAGCGTGGCGGCAAAATGGCCAGACCCATAACCTCGATCAGGCCGATGTTCTCCTTCTTGATGTGGTGATACTCGGCATGCGGGTGGAATACGCCCAGCGGATGCTCGTCGGTCGTGATGTTGCAGCGAAGTGCCAGGTAGGCCTCGTAGATCTCGCCGCCGGCGTTGCCGCGGGAGTCGACGCGGCGGATGACGGGCGTTACGGTGTTGTGCGCTACGCCGTCGGCTGTGTGCGCGACGACGCCCACCGACTCATCGGTCCACTCGCGCCAGGCGAGGATAATCTTCTCGGCAGCGTCGAGCAGCTGAACGCGGTCGTGCGAGCGCAGTCGCAGCACCGAAAGCGGCCACTGCAACACGGTGCCGTTGACCTGGTCAAAACCGGGCACGCAAAACTGCGAGACCTCGGCGGCGTGCATCATGGGGAACTCGTGCGCGCCACCCTGGAAGTGGTCGTGCGACAGAATCGAGCCGCCCACGATGGGCAGGTCGGCGTTGGAGCCAATAAAGTAGTGCGGGAACAGGTCGACAAAGTCGAGCAAGCAGGTCAGGCTCTTGCGATCCACGTGCATCGGGCGATGCTTGGAGCTCATGGCAATGCAGTGCTCGTTAAAGTACGCATACGGGCTGTACTGGAAGCCCCAGCGCTCGCCGTCGAGCTGGATGGGGATAACGCGCAGGTTCTGACGGGCGGGGTGGGCGCCGCCGTCGGCTGTTGCGGAGCGTCCGGGATAACCCTCGTTTTCGATACAGAGCTGGCAGGCGGGATACTTCTCGCCCGTGTTCTTGGCCGCACCGGCCGCGGCGATATCGCGTGGGTCCTTCTCAGGCTTGGACAGGTTGATGGTGATCTCGAGGTCGCCCCAGTTGGTGGGGGTGCTCCATTTGATATTGCGCGCGATGGCGGCGCGGCGCACGTAACCGGCGTCACAGCACAGGCCGTAGAACCAGTCGGTCGCGGCGCGGGGCTCGTTGACGCCCATGCGTCCACTGAACTCCTCGTTTACAACCGAAGGCCTCGGCATCAGCACGCCCATGATGCGCATGGCGATGCGGTCGCGGCCCGATGCCGTGTCCTCGGCAGCACCGTTGGCAACGGCGGCCTCGGCAAGCGCGGCAAGCGTGCCTTCAAGATCAAAGTCGGGCAGGGTATCGGGGTGCAAGAGCGAGAGTTTCTCAACCTGGAGCGCCCAGGCCATATCGAGCGCCGGTCCCGCAGCGCCGATGCACTCCAGAATGGTGTTGTAGGCCCAGATGCGGTCGTCCTGGCCGATCATCGATCGGTGGATAGCGTACTCGATCAGGTTCTGCGCGGCCTCGCGCACATCAGTCATTACAGCCATGCCGCGTAAGCCCCCTTGTCAGAAATCGCGTAGTGGCGGGCAGAGCCCTCGCCCAGCCAGCCGTTCATCTTGGCAATGAAGGTGTCGACCAGATCGAGCGGCACGAAGGCCTGGATGGTGCCGCCAAAGCCACCGCCGTGGATGCGGACGGCGCCGCGGCCGTCGAGCACATGCTCGGCCAGCGCCAGGGCGTACATGGAAGGTTGCTCAGAACCCAGTTTGGCAACGACATTTTGCAGGTACATGGCGGAACTGGCGCCGGACTCGCGCGTCAGGACCAGGAACTTGTCAATGTCGCCGGCGTTCAGGGCCGCCCAGCGCTTATCGACCAGGCCGTTCTCGTACCAGTAGTGAACGGCGCGCAGGCAGGCACGGTCGCCCAGCTTGGCGCGCAGCTCGGGGAGCTTGGCGTCAAAATCGGCAACGTTTACCTCGCACAGGCGTGCCTTGCCAAACTCGGCGGCGACGTCTTGCATTTCGCGTGGAACGGCGGCGTAGTCATCGGTGGCGGCCACGTGGTCGGCGCCGACCTTAACGAGCACGAGCGCGTAGCCGTGATCCTCAAAGTTGAGCTCGAGCTTCTGGGTCTTAGGCTGGGCTTGATCCTCAAAGTCCATGTAGGCAAGGCCGCCCAGGCACACAGCGGCCTGGTCCATAAGACCGCAGGGCTTGCCATAGTAGTTGTTCTCGGTGCGCTGGCTCATCTGGGCGAGTGCGACGGGCTCAATCGTGGGCGCGCCCCAGAGCGTCTCCATGGCGCGGCCGTAAGCCGCCTCGACAGCAGCGGAGCTCGAAAGACCGCCGCCCGAGGGGACGGAACAGGTAAAGGCAAAGTCGAAGCCGTGGGGCTCAACGCCAAGGGCTGCAATCTCTTGGGCCATACCGCGCACGAGGCTTGCGGACGTGCCCTTCTCGGACTCCTGAACATCCAGCGTGTCGAGCGTGATCTCAAAGGTGGGGTAGCCCTCATCGGCAACGCGGACCTTGTTGGAGTCGGTTGCCACGGCGATGCCGTCGACAGCGACATCGAGCGAGCCAGCGATAACGTGGCCACCCTCGTGGTCGGTGTGGTTGCCGCTGATCTCGGAACGGCCGGGCGCGTGCACGTAGAGCACCTGGCGCTCATCGATGGGGCCAAACTCCTCCTCAAACAGCTTGGTGAGGGTGGCGAGTATCTTTTCGTCGGGGGCGGTCATACGGGTCCTTTCCTTGACGCCGGAGAGACTGGTCCGTGTCATTATGAGTACGTTAACAATATTGAGCACCACAAACCAGACGTTCGCGGCGCCGCACGTTAAAGGGTATGTTAACGTACTCATAACACAATGTATCTCCTTTTTTGAGAATCTGGTAACCGGTAGATTATCGGCCGTGAACGGTGTGGCCGTATGGACATATGGAGCAAAAGAACCGCTGATAGAAAAAGTAGAGTACGTTAACATGCGTCCGATGATAGCGGGCCTCGGTGCGGGGTGTGTTTCTGCCCGGGCCGACATTCGCACTATTCAGATCCTGCGAGAGCGAAGGTGATTTTGTGGCAAGGCGCCCTTCCAACGATACGGGTACGCGTCCGGTATCCATGGCCGACGTTGCCCGCGCTGCTGGCGTTTCGCAGCAGACGGTTTCGCGTGTCGCCAACGGCCTTCCTAACGTCAACGAGCAGACGCGCCAGCGTGTGCAGGCCGCTATGCAAGAGCTCGGCTTCCGTCCGAGCTATGCCGGCCGTTCGTTGCGTGACGGCCGCTACCATTCGGTCGGGCTGTGCGTCAACGATGTCACCAAGTTTGGCAACCTCTCAATGATCGACGGCATCGCCAGCGCTGCTCGCGAGCATAATTGCGCCATCACACTGGTCGAGATGTCCAAGACCGAGGAATTCTCTCTTGCCGAGGCAACACGTCGTATGGCCGCGCTGCCCGTGGACGGCATCATTATCGGCATGAGCCGTATGGCTCCCGATTTTGAGACGTTCGATCCGTTGCCGGGTATTGGCACGGTCATCGTTACCATGTATGCGCACCCGCGGGTGACTACGGTTGACTCCGATCATTACGGCTGCTCGCTGTTGCTCATGGATCATCTGTTTGAGCTGGGACACGAGCAGATTCGTTATATCGGCGGCCCGTCCTTTTCGGTCGACGAGCAGTTCCGTCGCGCCGGTTGGCAGGATGCGCTCGAGCGTAAGCACATCGAGCCGGTAGAGCCGCTCGAGGGCGACTGGTCTGCCAACAGCGGTTACGAGGCCGGTAGGTACCTGGCCGAGCATGATCGCACCATGACGGCGATCTATGCGGCAAACGATCAGATGGCAAATGGCGCCATTGCAGCGCTGCGCGATAGCGGCTTGCGCGTGCCCGAGGACGTGAGCGTGGTGGGCGTCGACGATTCGCTCGATGATTTTGTCGCACACAACGAGCTCACGACCGTTCGATTTGATTTGCATCAGCGTGGACGCGAGGTGTTCGAGCACGCGGTTCCCAAGGCGGGGGCAACGGACAAAACCGTCGCCATTCGCATCCCCGGTCAGCTCATCGTTCGACATAGCACGGCAGAGCCTCGCGCATAGTTTTTGCAGGTCAAAAGCGGTATATTCCGCATCAATAACAATCGATAAGGATGCCGGTAGATAGCTGTGGCTCTAAAGGCGAGTGTTATGATAGACGGGTTCTTTTGTCTATCTAGGAGGCTTTGCCTGATGGAGATCACCAAGGATATCCGCTACATCGGTGTCGACGATCACGACATTGACCTGTTCGAGGGCCAGTACGACGTGTCCGAGAACGGCATGGCATACAACAGCTATGTTATCTTGGGCGATAAAATCGCTGTCGCCGATTCGGTTGACGCTGGCTTTGTCGACGAATGGCTCGGCAACCTCGAGGCCGCGCTCGATGGCCGTACGCCCGACTACCTGGTCGTCCATCACATGGAGCCCGATCACTCCGCCGGTATCGCCGCCTTTATGGAGCGCTATCCCCAGGCGCAGATTGTGGCTAGCATGGGTGCTTTCCGCATGATGGTCAACTACTTTGGCACCGACTTCTCCGAGCGCAAGATGGTCGTCAAAGATGGCGACGTGCTCGACCTGGGCGGCCACAGCCTAACCTTTGTCGGTGCCCCCAATGTTCACTGGCCCGAGGTGTTGTTCTCCTACGAGGCCACCGACAAGGTGCTCTTTAGTGCCGACGGCTTTGGCAAGTTTGGCGCCAACGACATCGAGGATCCCGAGGGCTGGGCTTGCGAAGCGCGCCGTTACTACTTTGGCATCGTGGGCAAGTTCGGCAAGTTTGTGCAGGCCGTGCTCAAGAAGGCCGCCAATCTGGACATCCAGATCATTTGCCCGCTTCACGGCCCCGTGCTGACCGAGAACCTGGGCTATTACCTCGACACCTACAACACCTGGTCGAGCTATCAGCCCGAGGACGAGGGCATCACGATTGCCTATGCGAGTGTGTATGGGCATCTGAAGGCTGCCGTTGAGGAGCTCGCTTCTGCGCTCGAGGCCCGCGGCCAGAAGGTCTCCGTCTTTGACCTAGCTCGCGACGATATGGCCGAGGCGGTTGAGGATGCGTTCCGCTATGACCGTTTGGTGCTTGCCTCCATTACCTATCAGGGCAAGATCTTCCCGTTCGTGAGTACCTTTATCCATACGCTTGCCGAGCACGCCTATCAGAACCGTACGGTGGCGCTCGTCGAGGCCGGCTCCTGGGCGCCCACTGCCGCCAAGGTTATGACCAAGGAGCTCGAGGGCATGAAGGACATCACCCTGGCGCAGAACAAGGTGACCGTGCTGGGTTCGCTCAACGACGCCTCGCGCGCTCAGATCGAGGTTCTCGCCGACGAGCTTTCCAAGTAACGACACGTTCACTTTTGACGCTCAACCACCACAAAGGGGACAGGCACCTTTGTGGTGGTTTTTGTTTAAGCGCCGGCGATGAGGAGATTTGGGCGGGCGTCGTCGACGATCTCGGCGATTGAGGTGGCGACGGCCTCGTCGGGATCACGGTCCATCACGATGGTGTCAACGTCGGCAAGCTCGGCAAAACGGTACATGCCGCGTCCGTTGACCTTACTGGCGTCCATGAGGGCGACGCTTTGACGGGCGGCACCGACCATAGCCGTTTTGGTCTCGGCCATCTGGGGAAAGTCGGTCGTAAAGCCGCAGCTGGGGACAAAGGCGCCGGGGCACATGACGGCCAGATCGGCATGGACCATTTGGAGCGCCTGCATAGTGAGCGGTCCGTACAGATAACGATGGCCTTTGCGCAGTGCTCCGCCCAGCATGACGACGTCGACCGAGGGCATGCTCTCGTCGATGTAATCGGCGATGGTAATGTCGGCCGTGATGACGGTAATACCGTCGCGCTGATCGAGGAGCCGGACGAACTCGAGCGCCGTGGTGCCCGAGTCGACGAGCAGGGTGTCACCATTGCCGACGAGTTCAATGGCGCTTTGTGCGATGGCTTGTTTGGCGGCGACATTGACGTTAATACGGCGATCCTGGGTGGATACGGTCAGCCGCTTCTGGAGCGACACGGCGCCACCATGCGTGCGGCGCAGCTTGCCGGACTCGGCGAGCGCGTCCAGGTCGGCGCGGGCGGTAACGGAGGACACGCCAAAGGTCTGGGCGATTTCTGCTACCTGTACCGAGGCGTTATGCTCAAGCATCTCCATGATGGCGGCGCGGCGTTCGTCGGCAAAAGCACGGTTGGTAGCTTGGGTCATGTCTGCTCCATTCTCGGCTAAATTTGCAGGAATTGTGTTGAGTCTATTTTCGTTCATTTTCTTTTTGAGTAAGAAAACGCCTTTCGATTACTTATCTTTTCTATAAAAGAAAGACGCTGAACGCCCAAAATTCAATATCGAATACGCCCACTCGGCTCCAATTCCTTCCGTTTACTTTTCAAAAACGACTGTATTGACCTGCATGGGCTCAATATCTCGCACATGCAAAGCCGCTGAATTTCATACAATGGACGCAGCAAAACGCAAGGTAAAACGCCTTGCGGACACGTACGCCCGATGTCCAGATGCGGGCGAGGGAGAGGAGCAAACGCTCATGGCACTTGTTACCACCGAAAAGATGCTCAAGGACGCTCAGGCCGGCCATTACGCCGTTGGCGCGTTCAACGTCGAGAACCTCGAGTTTGTTATGGCCGTTCTGGCCGCTGCCGAGGAGACCAAGTCCCCCGTCATCATGCAGACCACCCCGGGCACCATCAAGACCGCTGGTCTGGACTACTTCTACGGCATGGTCAAGGCTGCCGCCGAGCGCGCTTCCGTGCCCGTCGCTCTGCACCTCGATCACGGCGATGGCTATGACCGCTGCATGCAGGCTTTCCGCACTGGCTACACCTCTGTCATGATCGACGGCTCGCACGAGTCCTTCGAGGACAACATCGCCCTGACCAAGTCCGTCGCCGACGCTGGCCGCGCCATGGGCGTGCCCGTCGAGGCCGAGCTCGGCAAGGTTGGCGGCAAGGAGGACGACGGTCCCGCGGTTGAGGGCGAGAGCCCCTACACCGATCCTGCCGAGGCCAAGGAGTTCGTCGAGCGCACCGGCTGCACCTCGCTGGCCATTGGCGTTGGCACCAGCCACGGCGTGTACACGAGCGATCCTCACATCGAGCAGTCCGTGGTCAAGGCCATCCGCGACGCCGTCGACGTGCCGCTGGTTCTGCACGGCACCTCCGGTGTGCCCGATGAGCAGGTCGCCGAGGCCGTGAAGAACGGTATCTGCAAGGTTAACTACGCTACCGAGCTGCGTCAGGCCTACACCAAGGGCTTCATGGCCTACATGGCCGAGAACCCTGCCTGCTTCGATCCCAAGAAGCCGGCCAAGGAGGGTATGCGTGAGATCACCGAGCTGGTTAAGATCCGCATGACCAACCTCAACTCCGTGGGCAAAGCAGAGTAACAGCAAGGGTACTCCGACTCGCTACATATCCCGGGGAGGGACGAGGGCTTAGTTCCCCAATCGTCCTCGGGCATGCAAAAAGCCTCGCTGCGCACTTCGTGCGGCGAGGCTTTTTGCCCCCTGCGGAAAGATTGGGGAACTAAGCCCTCGTCCCTCCCAGGTTGACCTACTCGAGGTCGTCGCCCTTGTGGCGTTGGGGCTGAAAGGGTGGGGCGCGGGGGTTACTTGGTTGTTAGGGTTAGCAGGTCGTTGGGGGTTTTGAGGTTGTAGGTGGCGTTTGGGATGTCTTGGTGTGATCCCCATGCCGCTCTGGCAAAACTGACCCCTGCCGAAGTTGCGCATTGTTCGTCGTAGACGGTGTCGCCAACGTAGACGACGTTGCCAGGATTCGCGCCCGTACGCCGGAGATATTCGAGCATGGGAGCGGGTGCGGGTTTATGTTCGGTTGTGTCTTCGACAAGGATGATGTGTTCAAAAAACTTATCGAAGCCAAGGGGTGCAATTTCGTCTGTGTATTCGTCGCGCGCACGTGAGGAGACGATGCCAAGTTTGCAGCCGCTATCGGCGAGTGTTGCGATGACTTCAAGCAAACCTGGAAACACGCTGATGGTGCTTTTAAAGCTGGCGGCAACTTGGCACCAGCGATCCAGCGTTGCCTGCGAGTAGATCCCAAGTTTCTCAAGGGCGTTCTTGCCGGGTATGCCGAGGGCAAATTCAAGCTCGTGTCGGGGGAGCGTTTTGCCGGTTTCTTCTTGGACAATCTGGCCAAGCGATGACAGCACGCTTTCTTCTGTATCTGCCAATGTCCCATCAACGTCAAACACGATATAGTCAAAGTGCTTCATATGATTGCTCCTCTCTGTTGTTTGCCTGCAAGTTTGATGCAGTGACAGAAGAAGGGCTAGCGGGATTTCTGCCTGGTGCTATCGAGATTCTGCCTCGCTGCTCGATAGCTCGAAGGAGTGCACCCCATTTGTTCTTTAAATACCTGGCCAAGATGGCTTGCTGTTATAAATCCGCATTGGCGCGCGACTGTCTGTACCGTTCGCGTGGTGTGTGCCAAAAGTTCGCAAGCACGGTTTATGCGGTATGCGCGTAGATATGCCGCCGGGGTCGTTCCTGCACAAGTTTCGATAATGCGGTAACACTCTCTTTCGCTTACGCCGGCTGCAGATGCCATCTGGGGCACATCTATAGCGGCTGCATAGTTTGCGCGGATAAAGTCCAGGATTGCCTTGAACTGTACGTCGCGGCTGGTCATCCAAGAGGCGCCGTCGGAGGAAAAGAGCGGTTCGGCCTTGGCGTAAATCTGAATCCAGAGCTCTGACAAGTTATTTCGAAGCGCCATCTCGTTCTGCGGCCGTTGAAGGTCGTGGCTAAAGGAACTCTTTAGCAAATCGATAAAGGGCATATCGTCGGGGTTGGTGGGCGACCATTTGAGCACATCGACGCCTCGACATTGCAGCAAAGGATTGATATAGCGCTTTTGAAGGCGTCCCGCGGGATCGCCGAGCATCGACGGCTGAAAGATATGCAGCATTTGAATGGCTGGCGCCGAATTGGGCGATTGCAGCGTGCTGTGCAAAACGCCGCCGTTGATAAAGCCGGCGGACCCTCCCTCAAAGCGTACGTGCTCATGAGCCGCGCGCGTTCGATAGTCAATCGCTCCCTGCTCCATGTAGAAAAGCTCAACTTCGGAATGCCAGTGCCAGGGGACGGAATTGCCCGGATAGCGAGCGAATTCTGCGCGTTCGGCAATATAGGGCCAGTCTTCGGCGGTCTCGGGAAACGCTTCCTCGCGTCCTCCGCGGTGCAATTCTATGTGATCCATGTTTCGCATGGCATCAGTATAAAGCGCGATGGGCTTAGATTGCTCTTGCCTGTTCGGGGAACGCCTTGTCTAGGGATGCTTGGAGCTTTTCGAAGGATGCTCGTAAGTTGAGGCTCTGATCGGCTGAGCGCTTGGTTTTTGTGGTGGGGGAGTCGAGGAGACCGTTTCTCTGTGTCGGGGGGAAGGAGAAAAGGTTTGCATGTTTTAGGGATGGCTGCTGTGCTGCGTCATTGGAAGAATGCATGCTTATGCGGCCTCCTCGATGTCCACCAAAAGGTTGCGCACAGGGTGTGCTGCTAGGTCCCGTGCGTTGGCAGTATTATGCCGCGGGTGCAGATAAGGAAGTGCTAAAGAAAGGCTTAATGAGGTTTGACGTTGCGATGAAACCGCAGGTAAAAGCTATCGAGTAACACTCTTGAAAGGTTTTGAGCTTAAGGGCTTTCTAAGGTTTGTGACGTGGATGTGGCGCGGACGTGCGGAGCGTGTGAATGCTCGCTGTTAGCGCTGCGGCTCTGCGGCGCGCACCTGCTCGATGACCTTTTCCATCGTGGTGTCGATGCGGTCTTTTTTGAGCTCGCATTCCCAGATGGTTATGGGCGTCCAGCCCATTTGAGTGAGTGCTGTCACAGCAGCACGGTCGCGCTCGACGTTGCGACGGAACTTTGCCTCCCAAAACTCAACGTTGCGCTTGGGCTGGCTAGGGTTGCACTTGGGGCAGCGGTGCCAAAAGCAGCCGTTGACGAAGATGGCAATCTTGCGTCCGGGGAAGGCGATATCGGGTTTGCCGGGAACCTTCCATTCCAAGCGATAACCCGTAAGGCCCGCGGCCCGTAGGCGCTGACGTACGAGCAGCTCGGGCTTGGTGTTGGCGCGCTTGTTGCCCTTCATGGACTTTTTGATGGCGGCGCGACGGCGGACCGGTTCGCGCTCGTCAGCGGAGAGGTCCGAGGTATCGATGCCGTCGAGCAGACCGGGCTTGGGACGCTTCTTGCTGCGGCGCTTAGGTGCGCGCTTGGGTTTGGTGGCGGGTTTGTCGGCTGTGTTGGGCATGGCGTCATCGGCGGAGCTTGTCTCGAGCCGATCTTCCTTCAACTCAATCAGAGCATCGATAAGCCCTTTGTCGGCGGGCATCCATTCCACCGTGGCAAGCGAGGTGCGCGGAATCCAACGGATATCGAGCTGGCGGTCGTGCTTCTGAGGCTCAGCGGATTCATCGGCGAGCGAGCAGTAGTAGCACTCCATGGAGAGATGGAAATCGGGGTAGTCGTACTCAACGGTATAGAAATCGCGCAGGTTGGTGACTTTGACCTGCAGCTCTTCCATGAGCTCGCGGCGTACGGCGTCCTCGGGCGTCTCGCCGCGCATGAGCTTGCCACCGGGGAACTCCCAAAGTCCCTGCATGTCGCCATAGCCGCGCTGCACGGCAAGCAGCTCGTCAGATCCTTCCTTGCGAATGATCCCAGCGGCAACATGAACAGTCTTCAACAGGAGTCCTCTCTCAATATCAACACGTGGCAGGCTAGCTACCCGTACCTTACACAACGGTAAGGCAAGCGTAAGCCATATCGATGGTAGCCGACTCGGCTTCTTGCGACTATAGATGCCGTAGACTAATCGCAAGAAAGGACTCGGTATGCAAACCACGCACATGGCGACCCCGGTACTGGAGGTCGCGCATCTCGAAAAGGTATATGGAGCGCTGGGCAACGTGACCCGTGCGCTCAACGACGTCAGCTTTACCGTCAACCGCGGTGAGTTCGTGGGCATCATGGGCGCTTCGGGCTCGGGCAAGTCGACGTTGCTCAACTGCGTGTCGACCATCGATAGCGCCACAAGTGGCATGATCCGCATCAACGGCCAGGACGTGACGCGTATGAAGCAGGCCAAACTCTCGCAGTTCCGCCGCGAGGAGCTCGGCTTTATCTTCCAGGACTCCAACCTGCTCGATACGCTCACGGCACGCGAGAACATCGCCCTGCCGCTCACTATCGCCCGCACAAACTCGGCAGAGATCTCGACCCGCGTGCAGGATGTGGCCGCGCGCCTGTCCATCAGTCAGGTGCTCGACAAGTATCCCTACCAGATGTCCGGCGGTCAGCAGCAGCGCGTTGCCGCGGCTCGCGCGCTCGTCACCGACCCCACCATGATCATGGCCGACGAGCCCACCGGTGCCCTCGATTCCAAGAGCGCTCGCCTGCTGCTCGAGAGCCTGGAGGCGCTTAACCGCCGCCTGCGTGCCACCGTGCTCATGGTCACGCACGACAGCTTTGCCGCCAGCTACACGAGCCGTGTGCTGTTTATTCGCGACGGCAAGATCTTCACCGAGCTGCGCCGCGGCGACACCGACCGCCGAGAGTTCTTCGACCGCATTATGGAGGTCGTTGCCATGATGGGCGGTGAGGGCTCCGATGCTCTGTAAACTCGCTTGGGGCAACGTCCGCCGCGCCGGCCGCGACTACCTCGTCTACCTTTTGACGCTCACCCTGGGCGTTACGGTCTTCTATGCCTTTAACACCGTCTCGATGCAGGTTGACATCGCCGGAATTAATGAAGAGGGCTTGGCGCGGGTTATGGACAGCATGCTCGGCTACCTGACGTATTTTTTGGCCGGTGTCATGGCCTTTTTGATGGTGTATGCCAATAACTTCATCATGAAACGCCGCAAGAAGGAGTTTGGCCTGTACCAGGTGCTCGGCATGGGGCGCGGGCGCGTCGCCACGATCATGGCGCTCGAGACCGTGATAGTATCGGTCGTGGCCTTTGCCGCCGGCATTGTGCTGGGTGTGGGACTCTCCCAGCTCATGACGTTCTTTACGGCCTCGCTCTTTAAGACACAGATTGCCAATTTCCACTTCTTTTTCTCGGTGCATGCGTTCAACCTGACCCTTGCCTGCATGCTCGTAATGTTTGTGCTCACGTTACTGCTGAACCTTCGCGCCGTGCGTCGTACCAAACTCATCGAGCTTATGGGTGCCGAGCGTCGTAACGAGAGCATCAAGACACGCAACCCCTGGATCGCGATTGCCATCTTTGCCGTGGGCGTGGTACTGGTGGGCGTGGCCTATTACCGTCTGCTACGTGATGGGTTCCCGCTAACCGCGACGGACAGCAAGCTGCAAGAGGCCATGAACCAGTTTGGCATTACGACCGTTATGGTTACCGTGGGCACCTTTGCCCTGTTCTGGGGACTCTCGGGCATGCTCATCAAGCTGCTGCAGAGCCTGCGCGGCGTGTATTGGCGCGGCCTCAATATGTTTACCGTGCGCCAGCTTGCGGCCAAGGTCAACACGGTGTGCTTTTCGATGGGTGTCATCGCGATGATTCTGTTCCTCGCCATTACCTCGGTGACGTGCGGTATGTCGATCGCCAACGTGATGAACGAAAACCTGGAGCGCTATAACCCTGTTAACGTGTCTCAGACGTATGTCTATTACACGCCCGATACGCTCGACTACTACAAAGAGTATGTCAATCCGTCTGAGGCCGATCGCATGGTGCTGGCCGATACAACGGTCGATTTGTACTCCGCATGGCACGGCAAGGGCAAGTCGGCGGACAACAACGACGAGACCGGCAAGAAGGTCAATATCGCCGATGTTGCCGGTGAGCATGTGCAGATCGATTCGTATCTGAGTTACCCGTTTGACGGTTCGAACCCTTCGGTGTCTGCGGGTGAGATGTGCAAGACCATGGGCAAAAGGCTTCCCAAGGCGCTCGGGGGTAGCAATGCCGATACGATGGGTCTGTTTGTGACGCCGGCAAGCCAGTACAACAAACTGCGCCAGATGATGGGCGAGGAGCCGGTGAGCATTGGCCGCGACCAGTACCTGCTTACGTGTGATATGGGCGGTGAGCTGGGCGACCTGTACACCAAATACATGGCCGGCGACCATACCCTTACCTTGGGCGGGCATGAGCTCAAGCCCGCAACCGATAAGTCGGACAAGGACACGGCGGCCATCGCCAACTCGGCGATGGGCAGTAATCCGGGTACCGTCGTCGTTGCCGACGAGCTGTTGTCCCAACTTAATCTGCAGCCGTATTCCAGTAGCCTGCTCGTTAATTACAAACAGGGGATGGATACGACCGAGGCAGACGAGAGTATTAAATACACTTTGCTCGACAATCTGCTCGTTGACGGCAAGGAGCCGGGGTCATGGGGAATCTTCATCACACGCTCCGAGATGTACACGCAAGCAGCGCAAATGAACGGTCTTATTAGCTACCTAGCCATCTACATCGGCTTTGTATTGGTCGTTGCATGCGCGGCGATTCTGTCGATCCAGCAACTCTCCAACGTGGCCGACGGCAGCCGCAGCTATCGTGTGCTGGCACAGATCGGCTGCGACGACCGCCAGATTCGCCATTCGGTGATGGCGCAGCAAGCGGTATTCTTCCTGTTCCCGCTGGCAGTGGGCCTGGCGCACTCCTTTGTGGCACTTAAGGTGATCATCGAGCTGGTGAGCATTTTCGGAAATATGAGCATCGGCGGCACCGTGGGCCTCACCTGTGCAATCTTCCTGGCAGCATACGGTGGCTACTTCCTGGTGACCTACCTCATGAGCGCCGGCATGGTACAAGCTGCCATCGCTACCCGCTACAGCGAGTAACAAGCGGGCAAAACGGTCGCAAAATCAGAGGCGTATGACCGCCGCGAAGGGACCAGGGGCCCTTTCGCGGCGGTTTTTGCCAATCTGGTGCGTCTCAGATACAAGTGAGTAGACTTTTTTGAACCTGCCGAGCACATCGCGACAAATGCTCAATAAAACCGCAGGTCAGAGCCGTGGCGTTTTAGGGTGTGCTTAGACTCCTGAAAAAGCCTACTCACTTGGTTTTTCTGCTAGAAGACCGCCGCGAGGGAAGGCAACTCCCTTACGGCGGTTTGGACGTTTGCCCAGATAGTCGTTGGGGACGTCCCCAACGGCTACCCAAGGAGTGTCCCAAACTGCCGGCAGAAAAGGAGCGTCCCTAACTGCCACATCAAACGAAAGGGCGCCGACCTTCTGGTCGCGCGCTTGAAGTTGAACGTCAGATTGTCCAAATGCGGCCCGCGCAGCGTCGAGCCGTTACGGCGTTTGGTAAAACCGCGTAACTAAATACGCTCCGCGATCTCGTGGATGAGGTAGTCGGTCTTTTCCCAGCCCAGGCACGGATCGGTGATCGACTTGCCAAAGACGCCGCCGTCGACCGGCTGGTTGCCGTCCTCCAGGTAGGACTCGATCATAAAGCCCTTGACCAGCTTGGAGATGGACTCGTTGCGGCGGCAGCTGTCGAGCACCTCCTTGCAAATGCGATACTGCTCCAGCGGACGCTTGCCCGAGTTGTCGTGGTTGCAGTCGATGACCGCCGCCGGGTTGGCGTAGCCGGCATGCTCGGTATAGCGCTCGGCCAGGCGCTCCAGGTGCTCGTAGTGGTAATTGGGGTAGGTGCGCCCATCGAGACCGATATAGCCACGCATAACGGCGTGCGCGAGCGGATTGCCGTCGCATTCAACCTCCCAATTGCGGAAGATAAAGCTCTGATGTGCCTGCGCGGCGTAGATGGAGTTGAGCATAACAGTGGTAGAGCCGGCGGTGGGATTCTTCATGCCGACGGGTACCGAAATGCCGCTCGACACCAGACGGTGCTCCTGGTTCTCGACCGAGCGTGCGCCTACGGCAACATAGCTCAGCAGGTCAACGAGGTACTGGTAGTTGGACGGATAGAGCATCTCGTCGGCGGTGAAGAAGCCCGTTTCCTTAATAACGCGCAGGTGCATATGGCGGATGGCCTTGACGCCCTCGAGCAGGTCGTCGGGAGCCTCGGGGTTGGGGTTGTGCAGAAGACCCTTGTAACCGGTGCCCTTGGTACGCGGCTTATTGGTGTAGACGCGCGGAATGATGATGAGCTTGTCCTTGACCTCCTCGGCGGTCTTGGCCAGTCGGTTCATGTACTCAAGTACCGAGTCCTCGCGGTCGGCAGAGCACGGGCCGATGATGAGCACCTTGCGTGCGTCCTCGCCGGTAAAGACTTTGGCGACCTCGGCGTCAAATGCCTGCTTTTTGGCGGTAAGCTCGGCAGAAAGCGGCATTTCCTCGCGGATCTCCATGGGGATCGGCAACTTGCGTTTGAATTCCATGGCCATAGGGGCCTCCTCAACCTATAGAAAGAGCAATAAGCGTATTGTCGAATGCTCGGCATTATCCGCTGTCGCACGCTAAAGTGCAAGTCCTTGTCACCCCAAAACCTGCCAAAAAGGGACAGGTTTATTTTGGCAGGTTTTATCTGGGCAAACGTCAGCTGGTCCTGGAATGGAATGATGCCACGTGGCTTGGAAGGGGCTGCCAATCAGGTCCCAGGGGAGGCGGTTCGAGGCTGCAGAACGAAAAACGGGGGCGCAGGTTGTCCTGCGCCCCCGTTCTCGGGCGTCATCATTTCTCTGCGGCCGTATCTACGCCGCCTCGTCGAACTGCGAGTTGTACAGGTCGGCGTAGAAGCCGCCCTGGGCGAGCAGCTCGTCGTGCGTGCCCTTCTCGACGATGTCGCCGTCGCGGATCACCAAGATCACGTCGGCGTTGCGGATCGTGGACAGGCGGTGCGCGATGACAAAGCTTGTACGACCCTGCATCAGCGCATCCATGGCGCGCTGGATGAGCTCCTCGGTACGAGTGTCAACGTTGGAGGTCGCCTCGTCCAAAATCAGCGCCGGACGGTCGGCCAAAATGGCACGGGCGATGGTCACGAGCTGGCGCTGACCCTGCGACAGGTTGGTGCCCTCTTCGTTGATCATAAAATCGTAGCCGCCGGCAAGCGTATGGATAAAGTGGTCGCAGCGTGCGGCGCGCGCGGCGGCCTCGACCTCGGCATCGCTCGCATCGGGACGTCCGTAGCGGATGTTCTCGCGGATTGTGCCGTTAAACAGCCAGGTATCCTGCAGCACCATGGCAAACTCGCCGCGCAGCGCCGCGCGATCCCAGTCTCGCACGTCGATGCCCTCGACGCGCAGCGAACCGCCGTCCACATCGTAGAAGCGCTGCAGCAGCTTGATGAGCGTAGTCTTGCCAGCGCCGGTGGGACCGACGATGGCGATGGTCTGGCCGGGCTGCGCCTCGCAGCTAAAGTCGTGGATGATGGTCTTGTCGGGCGTGTAGCCAAACTTGACATGTTCAAACTCCACGTGACCGGGGCGCTTCTCGGGAATCTGCGCGTCGGCCTTTTGCTCCTCCTCGGGCGCGGCCAGGAACTCAAAGACGCGCTCGGTGGCGGCGGCCATCGACTGCATCGTGTTGCTCACGTTGCCCAGCTGCTGCACGGGTTGGGTAAAGTTGCGAACGTACTGGATAAAGCTCTGGATGTCGCCGGGCGTGGCATTGCCGGTCAGCGCGAGCTGCGCGCCCACCACAACGACGCCCACGTAGCCCATGTTACCCACCAGGCTCATAAGCGGCATCATCAGGCCCGACAGAAACTGCGAGCGCCAGCCGCTAATAAAGAGGCGGTCGTTTTGGCGGTCGAACTCCTCGATTGAGGCCTCAGCGCGGTCGAACACCTGAATGACGTTCTGGCCGGCAAAGTCCTCCTCGATAATGCCGTTGACGGTGCCCAGGACCTGCTGTTGCTCGCGGAAGTACGGCTGCGAAAAGTGAATCATCACAGTCAGGATAATCGCGGCTGCCGGCAGCGTGAGCACGGTGACGCCGGTGAGCGGCAGGCTGATCGACAGCATCATGACGAGCACGCCGATAATCTGCGTCACCGACGTGATGAGCTGCGTCACGCTCTGGTTGAGCGACTGGCCCAGCGTATCGACGTCGTTGGTGATGCGGCTGAGTACATCGCCCTTGCTGTGGCCGTTAAAGTAACTCATCGGAACAACGGCGATCTTGGCGGCGATCTCCTTGCGCATGCGGTAGCAAATCTTTTGCGTGACGCCGGTCATAAGCCAGCCTTGGATGAGGCTGCAGACAGAGCTTGCCAGATACAGGCAGAGCAAAAAGCCGAGCGTCTTGGCGATCCAGGCAAAGTCGACATCGCCGGTGCCGTTGACCTTGGCAACCAGACCCTCGAACAGTTTGGTGGTAACCTGGCCGAGCACCTTGGGCCCCACAATGTTAAAGATGACCGAGCATACGGCAAAGGCGACGGCGGTAAACACGGCAATCTTGTGCTGGCCGATATAGCCGAGCAGCTGCCTCATGGTGCCCTTAAAGTCCTTGGCCTTTTCGCCACGGCGCATGCCACCCATGCGGCCCATGGGTCCACGCTGACGGGTGGGCTTGGGAATCTGAGTCTTGGTCTCGTCTGCCATTAGCGCTCGCCTCCTTCCATAACGGCTGCAATTTCTTCTTGGGTAAGCCCCAGCTCCTCGGCGGAAAGCTGCGACTGTGCGATCTCCAGGTACGCCGGGCAGCTGTGCAGCAGCTCCTCGTGCGTACCGGTGCCCACCACGTGACCGTCGTCGAGCACGATGATCTGGTCGGCGTGCATGATAGTCGCGATACGCTGCGCCACGACCACGAGCGCGGCGTCGGTGACGTTTTTGGCCAACTCCTCGCGCAGACGCGCGTCGGTCTTGTAGTCGAGCGCGCTAAACGAGTCATCGAACACTACGACCTCAGGTTTTTTGGCCAACGCGCGGGCGATGGCCAGACGCTGGCGCTGACCGCCCGAGACGTTGGAGCCGCCCTGGCTGATGGGGGAGTCGTAGCCGCCCTCGCGCTCGGCGATAAAGTCCTCGGCCTGGGCGATGCGTGCCGCCCGGTGCATGTCCTCGTCGCTTACCATGTCGCCGGCAAACTTGAGGTTGCTCTCGACGGTGCCCGAGAACAGACGTCCCTGCTGCGGGATATAGCCAATACGGTGGCGCAGCTCGGAAAGGGTCATGTCGCGCACGTCGATACCGTCGAGCGAAATGCTGCCGCCCGTGACATCGTACAGGCGCGGAATCAGCTGCACGAGCGTGGATTTGCCCGAGCCCGTGGAGCCAATGATGCCGAGCATCTGACCGGCGTGCGTGGTGAAGTTCACGCCGCTGATGACGTCGGCGCGGGCATCGGGATACTGGAAGCTCACGTCGCGGAAGGTGAGCTCACCGCGCGGCGCGCTGGCCGCGGGCAGTTTGGGCGAGGCGGGGTCGTTGATGCTGGTGGGGCAAGTGATGACCTCTTCCACGCGCTCGGCTGCGACCTCGGCACGGGGCAGGATAACCGAAACCATGGTGAGGATCATAAACGCCATGACGATCTGCATGGTGTAGGAGATAAACGCCATCATGTTGCCGACCTGCATCACGCCGTCGGACACGCCCTGCGCGCCAAACCAGACGATAAGCACGGTGATGCAATTCATGACCAGCATCATGAGCGGCATCATAAAGCTCATGGCGCGGTTGGTGTAGAGCTGCGTGGTCATCAGGTCGAGCGAAGCCTTGTCAAAACGCTCGAGCTCATGCTCCTCGCGGTTGAACGAGCGGATAGGCATAAGGCCGTCGAGCAGCTCGCGGGCGGTAAGGTTCACGCGGTCCACAAAGCTCTGCATCTTTTTGAATTTGGGCATAGTGAGGCCCATAAGCACGCCGACGACGGCCGAGACCGCGATGATGGCCACGGCGATGGTCCACTCCAGGCCGGTGTGGTTGGCCAGGACGCGCATGACGGCGACGATGCCCATGACGGGCGCCATCAGACACATGCGGATAAACAGGGTTGCGGCCATCTGAATCTGCTGAATGTCGTTGGTGCAGCGGGTGATGAGCGAGGCCTGGCTAAACTTGCCCACCTCGGCCGGCGAGAAGTGCATAACCTTGTTGAAGGTCTCGCGGCGCAGGTCGCGTGCGATGGAGCAGGCGGTGCGCGAAGCCACGGCACCGGTCAGGATGGTGGCGACCAGCGACACCAGACACAGACCAAACATCGTGGTCGCCATGCGGCCCAGGTAGGCGTTCTGCACGTCGGCGGGGTCGATGCCCTGCGCCTTGTACTCGTCCTGTACATAGCTCACGGCGCGCTGGGTGACGATGGAGCCCGACATGGAGCCCATTTTGTCCGCCATTTCGTTGGCGCCCTCGACGAGCTTGCTTTGGTCTACCAGACCGCCCTCGACACCCAGGCGCAGGCTCTTCATGGTGATTTTGCCGCCGTCGGCGTCGATCTGCTTTTGCATATTCTGCGCCGCTGCGGCCTTCTGCTGCATCTCGGCGAGCTGCTCGGGCGTCATCGCTGCCATTTGCTCGGGCGTGGGCATGGCCTGAGCGGCGTCGCTGTCTTTCTCGCTGGACGTGCCGGTCATGTCTCCCATGGAGTCGGCGTCGATGCCCTGGTTGAGCGAAAGGACGACGGTCTCGGGCAGGCTCATAATGTCGGTAATTTTGCCTCCATCGGCACGCTCTTCCTCGGTGCCCTTGTACGTTCGAATGCCGTTTTTGTCAGCCTTGCTAAACACGGCCTCCGCAGCCTTGGCGTCCTTGGCGCTCATGAAGAGTTCGAGGTCGTCGAGCGATTCGGCGCGAATGGTGTCGGGCACGGGCGAGGCGATGCCGCCTTGCTGCACGCCCACGTCGACGATGTCGCTCATATAGGTAGGCAGCGCCAGATCGGCGTTGCAGCTGATTACGATAAGTACGATAGCTGTGAACAGTGCCAGGACGTGCTTTTTAAAGAGCTTGAGAATCCTCACTCGGCATCTCTCCTTTCTTGATTGCGGTCGATAATTTCGTTGGCACGTCTTAGAAGGCGCACCATCTCTTGGGTATCTGTTTCGCCGAGCTGCTCGAGGAAGGCCGCGGTGCGGTTCTCGAACTCCCGACGTTTGATTTCGAGATCCTGTCGGCCCTTGTCGGTCACCGTGACGTGTACGCGACGCCGGTCGGTTTTCGAATGCTCGCGCACGACCCAGCCCTTGGCTTCGAGAGCGCGTAGGATATTGGCAATGCGGGCGTTCGAGACCCAGGCGCGATCAGCGAGTTCGCTCGGCGTGAGCGAACCGCCAGCGAGCATAAGGGCGCGCATGACGGCCATCTCGCCGCTGAGAGCTTTGTCCACAAAGCGCGAAACGCGCTGGTGAATACCGCCAAACTCGGTAAGGAGCTGACGCCCAAGTTCACGGAAATCGGTATCTTCCACCGAAAACCCCTAACACTAGAAACTATTTTCGGTGGAAGATGATACCCCCATATGTGGGCCTCATACAGTGGGCAATATAAAGAGCGCATAAAGACTTAAAATCATTCAATTGCTGAAGCGTTTTAAAGAACTATCATGCACGCGGTTAGGCGAGGGGCTGTCATCACCATGACGACTGGGACTCATTTATCGCCACGTGCGATGCTCCAACTTCCCGCAAGGAGACACCTGAATCAAGGGGGTTGGAGTCATGGCATTTGACTTCACGGGCAAAACCGCGATCGTTACCGGTGGCACTCAGGGCATAGGCCTCGAGATTGCCAAGGGTATCGTTGCGGGCGGCGGACACGTCGCGCTCATCGCAAGGAACGCTGCTAAGGGCGAGGCCGCTGTGGCCGAGCTTGGCGAGGGCAACAAGTTCTACCAGCTCGATGTTGCCGATGCGCCCAAGGCGCGCGAGACCGTCGAGCAGATTTTCACCGATCTGCCGCAGACCAACATCCTGATTAACTGCGCTGGCGTCATCAGCACCAAGAAGTTCGACGAGATCGATGACACCGAGTGGCGTCGCACCATCGACATCAATCTCAACGGCACCTTCACAATGATGAACACCGTGTACCCGCACTTTAAGGCGGCCCATGCCGGCACTATCGTCAACGTGAGCTCTGTTGCTGGCAAGATCGGCGGCGGCCTGCTCGGCACCGCGGCCTACGCGAGCTCCAAGGCCGGTGTCAACGGCCTGACCAAGGCAGTCGCCAAGGAGGGCGGCAAGTTCGGTGTCCGCTGCAACGCTGTATGCCCGTCGCTCACGTTGACCGATATGACCTCGATTCTCTCTGACGAGAACTCTCAGCGCATCATCAACGGTATTCCTCTGGGCCGCGCCGCCCAGGCCAGCGAGCCTGCGCAGATGGTGCTGTTCTTCGCTTCCGACCTCGCCAGCTTCGTGAACGGCGAGATCGGTGACTGCGACGGCGGCATCGTCCTGGACGGGTAATACCCCGCGGTGATCGTTTGGCGGCGACCCTGGCGACTCGGGGTTGTCGCCTTCTTTCTGATATAGGCGCGTGCGGCTTCGATTCGCATGCATCCAAAGGAGATATATATGAGTGAATCGACTGCGGTGGAGGCGCCGGCGGCAAAGGAGCCGTTTTTTAAGATGTCCTCCATCCCGGGTGCTAATATTTTGGTGCCGCTTTTGCTGGGCTGCCTGCTCAACACGCTATTCCCCGACCTGTTTAAGACGCTCGGCAGCTTTACGCTTGGCATGACCCAGCAGGGTGCAGGCCCGCTCGTGGGCGCCTTTTTGCTGATTGTCGGCACGACGATTTCGTTTAAGAGCGCTCCTGCCGCCGCTGCCCGCGGTGCCATCATCATTGCCGTCAAGCAAATCGTGGTCGTTGCCGTGTCGCTGCTCATCCTGTATGTGTTCAACGACAACCTGTTTGGCATCTCTGCCATGGTGATGCTGGCCGCTTGCACCGGCGCCAACAATGCTATGTACGCTGGTCTGATGGGCACCATGGGTAACGAGGCCGAGCGTGGCGCCGTCGCCATCACTACGCTGGTTGTCGGCCCTCCGGTCACGATGATCGTGCTCGGCGCTGCCGGTCAGGCTCCGATCGGTTGGTCGCTCGTGGGCGCCATCCTGCCGATCGTCGTCGGCATTATCCTGGGCAACCTGTTCCCCAGCTTTAAGAAGATGATGGCACCGGCACTTTCCGCCATCATCGTGCTCGTCTTCTTTGCCATGGGCTCGACCATGACCTTTGGCCAGCTCATTAATGGCGGTCTTCCCGGTATTCTGCTCGGCGTGATCTGCTCGGTGGTCTTTGCAATTCCCGTCATCGCGGTCGATAAGCTCACGGGCGGTACGGGTGTCGCAGGTGCGGCCATTTCGAGCTGCGCCGGAGCCAATGTGGCCACGCCTGCTGCCATGGCAAGCGTCAACGGGGCCATGTACGGCGGTGCGGTGCTCGCAACGGCCACGGCACAGGTTGCTGCCTGCGCAATCGTGACGGCTATTTTGACCCCGCTGGTCACCAGCTGGTGCTACAAGCATTTTGAGGGCCAGGGCAACAGCAAGGCAACGACCGACAAGGCCGCCGCAGCCGCCTAATGCCAAGCGGCAATCAAAGCTAAAAACTAGCTACGCCACAGGGCGGCCACGGGGGATACCGTGGCCGCCCTGCAGTTTCTGTAGGGTCTCTGGGACACTTTACCCTGCTAAAGCTGGCATAACAGCTAGAGCGAACGTCGTACAAAGGCAAGGAAAAATAACATACAAATCGGTGAACGGTAGTTGTTCGCGCTCGCATTTCCTGCGGATTTGTTAAAAACGTCCTTATGATATAAAAAAAGAAACATATAACAGCCCAGATGGAGAGGGTGGCTATGTTATCCTTCTCAGACGGGTGAAATCTTGGGTTTTGGGTTGCAGTTCCAAGGTGGACAAACGTTTTTCCCTGTACCAACGTGTGGTGAAGAACGGAAGAAGCCGGTAGTGCAAGCCGAAAACTCAAGAATTCAATAAGCAGCGGTGTGAGAGAGCGCCGCATTACACGTAACTAGGAGCGTGGTTACACAATGCAGGAGGCATGGGAAGGCTTCAAGGAAGGCATTTGGACGGGAGAGGTTGACGTCCGAGACTTCATCCAGAAGAACTACACCCCTTACGAGGGCGACGAGTCGTTCCTCGTAGGTCCGACCGAGCGTACCAAGGAGCTGTGGGGCGAGGTTCTCGACCTGCTGCTTAAGGAGCGCGAGCAGGGTGGTGTCCTCGATATGGACACCAAGACCGTCACGGGTATCGTGAGCCACCCCGCTGGCTACATCGATAACGCCCACCGCGAGAAGGAGACCATCGTCGGCCTCCAGACCGACAAGCCGCTCAAGCGCGCTCTGCACGTCAACGGCGGTATCCGCATCGCTTGCCAGGCCGCCAGCCAGCACGGCTATAAGGTCGACGAGAACGTTGTCGAGCGCTACACCTTCGAGCGCAAGACCCACAACGCTGGCGTCTTCGATGTCTACACCCCCGAGATGCGCGCTTGCCGCTCGGCTCACATCATCACCGGTCTGCCCGATGGCTATGGCCGCGGCCGCATCATCGGCGACTACCGTCGTGTCGCCCTGTACGGTGTCGACTACCTGATTAAGGACAAGGAGGCCCAGAAGGCTTCCACCCCGACGGTCATGACCGCCGACAACATCCGCGATCGCGAGGAGCTGCAGGAGCAGATCCGCGCCCTCGGCGAGCTCAAGATGATGGCCGAGACCTATGGTTTCGACATTTCCAACCCTGCTACCAACACGCAGGAGGCCATCCAGTGGATGTACTTCGCCTACCTTGCTGCCGTCAAGGAGCAGAACGGCGCCGCTATGTCCATCGGCCGTACCTCTACGTTCATCGACATCTATGCTGAGCGCGACCTTGCCAACGGTACCTTCACCGAGGAGCAGATCCAGGAGTTCGTGGATCACTTCATCATGAAGCTCCGCATGGTCAAGTTCGCCCGTACTCCCGAGTACCAGGCCCTGTTCACCGGCGACCCGCAGTGGGTCACCGAGTCCATCGGCGGCATGGGTGTTGACGGCCGTACGCTCGTTACCAAGATGAGCTACCGCTACCTGCACACGCTCGAGAACATGGGTACCAGCCCCGAGCCCAACATGACCGTTCTGTGGTCGACCCGTCTGCCCGAGAACTTCAAGAAGTTCTGCGCCAAGACTTCCGTCGCCAGCTCCTCGATCCAGTACGAGAACGACGACCTCATGCGCGTCTATCACGGCGACGACTACGGCATTGCCTGCTGCGTGTCCTCCATGCGCATCGGCAAGGAGATGCAGTTCTTCGGCGCCCGCGCCAACCTTGCCAAGTGCCTGCTCTACGCACTCAACGGCGGTGTTGACGAGGTCTCCAAGAAGCAGGTCGGCCCCAAGTATCGCGCCGTCGAGGGCGATACGCTCGATTACGACGACGTTGTGGCCAAGTACAACGACATGATGAAGTGGCTCGCTGGCGTGTACGTCAACTCGCTGAACATCATTCACTACATGCACGACAAGTATTGCTACGAGCGCATCCAGATGGCTCTGCACGACAAGCACGTGCACCGCTGGTTCGCTACGGGCATCGCTGGCCTTTCCGTCGTGGCTGACTCCCTGTCCGCCATCAAGTACGCCAAGGTTCACCCCGTCCGTGACGAGAACGGCATCATCGTCGACTTCGAGACCGAGGGCGAGTTCCCCAAGTACGGTAACGACGACGACCGCGTCGACCAGATTGCTCACGACGTTGTGCACCAGTTCATGGAGTACATCCGCATGAACGACACCTACCGCAACTCCGTGCCTACGACCTCGGTTCTGACCATTACCTCCAACGTCGTGTACGGTAAGAAGACCGGCTCCACGCCCGACGGCCGCAAGGCTGGCCAGCCGTTCGCCCCGGGTGCTAACCCCATGCACAAGCGCGATAGCCACGGCGCCATCGCTTCGCTGTCTTCGGTTTCCAAGCTCCCGTTCCGCGATGCTCAGGACGGCATCTCCAACACCTTCTCCATCATCCCGAGTGCGCTCGGCAAGGAGGACCAGGTGTTCTTTGGCGATATCGACCTTGATCAGCTGGGCGAGTAACTATTGTTAGTGCTATACTAACAATAACGATTACTGATTAGTGCGCCGGTTTCGGCCGGCGCCTATTAATCGAAGGAGACACATTATGAAGGTTTCTGAAGTTTCCGAGACTCAGGCCGATAACCTGGTCCACATGCTCGACGCTTACGCCGAGAAGGGTGGCCACCACCTGAACATCAACGTCTTCAACCGTGAGACGCTGCTCGACGCTCAGGCTCACCCCGAGAAGTACCCGCAGCTGACCATCCGCGTTTCCGGCTATGCCGTGAACTTCCACACGCTCACCAAGGAGCAGCAGGACGAGGTCATTGCGCGTACCTTCCACGACAAGTTCTAAAGGGTTCAACTCCTGTAGGATTACTGGGGCCGGTTTTGGGTTATTTCCCAAAACGTCCTCGGACATGCAAAGAGGCTCCGCTGCGCGCGTTGCGCGGCGGAGCCTCTTTGCGTCCTGCGGGATGTTTTGGAAAATAACCCAAAACCGGCCATGTGGGGTCCTTTGGAGTCACCCTTTAGGCGGAACTCTCCTAATTATTTGGATGAGTCGTTTACTTACTTGTACTGTTACCGTCTTCCCGCTGTTGTTGGGGTATGCTTTGTTCGTATGTAAACGTATGACATGTTGATGGGGGAGGGTGCTATGGCTCGCGAGAGTGCTCGTTCTAAGGATACGGCTAAGCCTGGCATCAAGGAAGTTGCGGCGGTGGCGGGGGTTTCGCCTACTACGGTATCTCGCGTGCTTAATAATCGCGGCTATATTAGCCAAGAGACCCGCGATAAGGTCCATGCCGCGATGGAGCGCATCAACTATACGCCCAACGATATCGCCCGTGCCATGCTCAACGGTCGCCTGAATCTTATCGGTATGATCGTTCCCTTTGTGAGCAGCCCGTTCCATGCTCAGGTTGTGCAGGCGGTCGAGCGCACGTTAGCGGAAAACGGCTTTAAGATGTTGCTGTGCAACAGCGCCAATCGACCCGATCTTGAGCGTTCCTATATTGACATGCTCCGCCGCAATATGGTCGACGGCGTCATCGTCAACTCCCTCAATATCGGTGCCGAGGCATATGCCGAGATGGGCTTGAGCCTGGTTGGCATCGACTGCGATCTTGGCGAGGGCTCTGTCCAGATTGCAAGTGACAGCTATGGCATTGGCGAGCTCGCCACGCGCCGTCTGATTGATGACGGCTGCAGGCGTATCCTGTGCCTGCGCAGCAATAGCCGCATGCGCATGCCTGCCAATAAGCGTACCGATGCCTACCTCGATGTTGTTGAGCAGGCCGGTTTGTCCGCGCTTGTCCGTGAGGTTGAGTTCGTTAAGCCCGACGACGAAAAGGGCGCGGTCGTTGCGAAGATCCTCGATGAGAACCCCGATATTGACGGCATCTTTGCGGGAGACGATACGATGGCGGCCATCTGTCTCAACGTGATGAAGCAGCGTGGCTTGAGCGCTCCAGACGATATTAAGGTCGTGGGCGCGGATGGTGCCCGCCGAACTATGACGTTTATGCCTGACTTAACAACCGTACGTCAAGATATCGATCGCATCGGAGAGCTCGCGGCGCAATCCATCATCGCTCTTATTAACGGCGATAATCCCGAATCGAATATCAAGCTCCCCGTTGAACTCATTGAGGGCAAAACCGCGTAGTTCATCCTGTGCCAAAAGAATTCCTCAAACGCCTCCGATGACCGTTCGCCGGCATATGTCAACCGTTTACCGACGACTGGAACTGCGAAAAGACGTATTGATATGAAAACGTTTGACATATGAAAACGATTGACATATCTTGCCATTGTACCGAGTTAGTATGTCGTGGAAAGGAAGTCTCGGATGCACAAGGTGTATTACCAGCCTGAGGGAATTTGGGTAGGCGACATCATGCCGTACGGCGAGGACGGCACGTTCTATCTCTATCATCAGCGTGACACGCGTAACCCCGAACCTTTCGGAGAGCCGTTTGGCTGGGCACTCGCTACGACCAAGGATTTCGTCAACTACAAGGACTTTGGCGAGAGCCTTGAGCGCGGCGGCGACGAGGAAGTCGACCAGTACATTTATGCCGGCACGGTGTTTAAGGTGGGCGACAAGTACCATGCGCTCTACACTGGTTGCAATCGCGATAAGGTCCGCGCACGTTTGATGAAGCAGGTTCTTCTTCACGCAACGAGCGACGACGCCGTCAAGTGGGAGAAGAACATCGCCGAGACGCTGCTTCCGCCCCAGGAGGGTTACGATGACCGCAACTGGCGCGATCCCTTTGTGCTTTGGGATGAGGAGAACGAAGAGTACATGCTCATCCTTGGCACGCGTGTGGGCGAGGACAAGCGTCTGATGACCGGCCGCCTGGTCAAGTTCACCTCCAAGGATCTGACCAACTGGGAGTTCCAGGGCGACTGGTGGAACCCGGGCCTGTACACCATGTTTGAGATGCCTGATCTCTTTAAGATGGGCGACTGGTGGTACCTCGTCTTTTCCGAGTACAGCGACGGCAACAAGACCCGTTACCGCATGTCCAAGTCCATCAACGGTCCTTGGATTACCCCCGCTGACGACTCCTTCGACGGCCGCGCGTACTACGCCGCTCGCACCGCATTCGATGGCGAGCGTCGCGTTCTCTTTGGTTGGGTTCCTACGCGTGACGAGGGCGGCGACCCCAGCTCTTACCTATGGGGTGGCACCTTTATGCCCCTCGAGATCGTTCAACGTGCCGACGGAACGCTCGGCACCAAGCTCCCCGACAGCATGCTTGGCGCCTTTGGCGAGGCTAAGGCAGTCGAGACCTTTGAGCTTTCCTGCGAGTCGGGCAAGGTCGAGCAGGTGCTCGCCGCGGATGCCGGCTCCACCTACTTGCTCGATGCCGACATTGAGCTCGGCGGTAACGCTGCCGGCTTCTCGGTCAAGTTCGCCGAGGACGCCGAGACCGGTCTTGCCTATGAGTTCCGCGCCAACCTGCGCGAGGGCAAGCTCGAGTTCACGCCGGCTCCCCAGTACCCGTGGTTCCAGGTCAACAACATGGGCCTCGAGCGTCCGTTGTTCTTTAAGGGCGAGGGCACTCACCATGTGCGTCTGGTCGTCGACGACGACATCGCGACCATCTTTGTCGATGATGTTGCGCTCAACGCTCGCTTCTGCAACAAGCAGGGCCAGGGTGTGGCGCTTACCGTCACCGACGGTGCGCTCAAGTGCGCAAACGCAACGATCGCGTCTCTGTAGCGGCAACGAACCGTTTTATGATTTAGAAAAGGAATGGAGAGGAACATGGACTACAAGGCAGTGTCCCAGCAAGTCGTCGACAACGTCGGCGGACTGGAGAACATCGAGGGCGCCACGCATTGCGTGACCCGTCTGCGTCTGGTGCTCAAGGATACGAGCAAATACAACAAGGCCGAGCTCGAGAACATCGATGGCGTCAAGGGCGTGCTGTACAACAGCGGCCAGCTCATGATCATCTTTGGTACCGGTACCGTCAACAAGGTTTACGATGAGTTTATGGCTCTGACGGGCGTCAAGGAGATTAGCGCTTCCGAGGTCAAGGGTGCCGAGGCGGACAAGAAAGGCAAGTTCTTCTCGGTCCTCAAGGTGTTCTCGGACATCTTTATCCCCATCATTCCTGCCTTCGTCGGTGCCGCTATCATCATCGGCCTTAAGTCGTTGATCGTTGCCAACGGCCTCTTTGGCATGGAGGGCAGTCTCGCCGATCACAGCGAGTTCCTCAAGAACCTCGCAAGCTTCTTTGCCATTATCGCCACCACGTTCGACTACCTGCCTGTCCTGGTTATGTACAGCGCGGTCAAGCGTTTTGGCGGTAACCCGATCCTGGGCATCCTCGTCGGTATCGTCATGGTTCACCCGAGTCTTATGAACCGTAACACGTTCGTTATGGACCCGACGGGTGCTGAGTACTGGAACTTCGGTCCGCTATCCATTCCCATGGTTGCTTTCCAGGGCGGTGTGTTCCCCGCAATCCTGACTGCCTGGTTTATGGCCAAGGTCGAAAAGATTGCCCAGAAGTACATCCCCGAGGTCGTTTCGTTCGTCTTTGTCCCGACCGTTACCCTGATTCTTGCTAACGTCGCCCTGTTCACCGTGTTCGGCCCGCTCGGCAACCTGATCGGTGACGTCCTCGCCGGCGTAATCGATATCCTGTACAACAGGATGGGCGTCTTTGGTGCCTTTGTCTTTGCCGCGTTCCTGCAGCCGCTCGTCGTTACCGGTACGCATCAGTTCATCCAGGGTATCGAGGCCAACCTCGTTGCCACGACCGGCTTCAACTACATCCAGGCCATCTGGTCGGTTTCCATCATCGCCCAGGGCGGCGGCGCCATCGGTATGTACCTCATTCACAAGAAGCACTCCAAAGAGCGCAACATCTGCATGTCGTCCTTTATCCCGACGCTGGTCGGAATCTCCGAGCCCGCTATCTTCGCTGCAAACATGCGCTACTCGATCATCCCGTTCATCTGCGCATGCATCGGTGCAGGCTGTGGCGGTGCCTTCGTCAAGCTCTTTGAGGTGCGCGCTATCGGTCAGGGTCTGACCGGCGTGCTTGGCCTGCTCATCGTTACGCCCGAGACCCTCGTGTGGTATGTGGCTGGCAATCTCATCGCCTTTATCGTGCCGATCGTCTTGATCTTTGCCTACAACAAGGCAAAGGGCGTGCCGACCACCGATGAAGAGGGCGCTGGCGCTGGCTTCGACGTCAGCTTCTAGTTGAGCCGTTCAGTGTAATCTGAGGATAAGTCCATTTGAGGAAGGGCGTTCGACTCGTGTGAGTCGAGCGTCCTTCCCCATAGACGAGAAAGTCAACGGCGATGTTTAATCAAAAAAATAAGGTGACACGCGCGGACTATGAGCAGTGGCGTGCCGGACAGGATGAGACGGCGGGTCGCATCGCGTCCGACCCCGATAGGCTCCTGTTCCATGTGGAGCCTGAGCTTGGCTGGCTCAACGACCCCAACGGTTTGGTTCAGATTGGTGATACGTATCACATCTATCATCAATACGATCCGTTCGATGCTGCGCATGGCGGTCCAGTGCTTTGGAACCATCTGACGACAAAGGATTTTGTGACGTACGAGAATCATGGCCCCGCGCTGTTCCCCGATTCCGATTTGGATTCGAACGGAGCGTATTCTGGTTCTGCCTTTGTACGCGATGGCAAGATTCACTATTTCTATACCGGCAACGTCAAGCATTTTGACCGCGATGATTACGACTACGTGTTGACGGGCCGTGAGCAAAACCAGATTCATATGGTTGCCGAGAATCCCGACGAATTGGGCGAGAAGTGCATAGCTGTTGGACCGGTCGATTACCCCGACGATATCGGTACGCACGTGCGCGACCCCAAGATCCTTGAGCACGACGGTATCTACTACATGGTTCTGGGTGCTCGTACGAAAGACGACCGTGGCTGCGTGCTTGTCTATACCTCGCGCAATCTTGAGGACTGGAGCTATGCGACGCGCATTGAGTTGGGCGAGAAGTTTGGCTTTATGTGGGAGTGCCCCGATCTGTTTGAGCTCGATGGCGAGCTTATTCTCGTTTGCTGTCCGCAGGGTGTGCCTGCCGATGGTTGGCGTTACCGCAATCCGCATCAGTGCGTGTGGTTCCCCATCGAGGCCGATTGGGAGGCGCCGAGCTTTAAAATCGTCGGGCAGGGCATGCCCCCGATGGTCGATGCCGGTTTTGATTTCTATGCTCCGCAGTCCTTTGAGGATACTGCAGGCCGGCGTTTGATGATCGGATGGTCGGGTTGCCCCGATGCGACGGCAGAAAACCCGACGGTGGCGCGCGGGTGGCAGTGCGCGTTGACGGTGCCGCGAGAGCTGAGCATGCGCGATGGCAAGCTCTGTCAGCAACCGGCGCACGAGATTGAGAGGATGCGCGGCGACTGCGTTCGCGCGACAGGCGGTGAAACCGTTGAGGAGCCGGGCCGCCTGTTTGATCTTGTGGTTTCCTGTGAGGGCGCCAAGATGGTCGAGCTCGAAATCCGCAAGGGTGTCTTTGTGTGCTATGCAGACGGGATGCTTACCCTCGACATGGGTGACGAAGGCTATGGGCGCGACCAGAGGTCGATCGAGCTCAGCGAGCTTCGCGACCTGCGCGTGCTTTCGGACACTACGATGGTCGAGATTTTTGCAAATGGCGGCGAGGCGGCACTTACGAGCCGTACCTATTCGCCGGCGGTTCCGGCGATGGAGCTGCACGCCGAGGGCGCGGCATCGATGAATTTCTACCGCCTCGTGCATTAACCGTGCATGGGGCACGATTGGACTTGCTGGGCGGAATGTGTTGCAGTTGCCGCAGCGAACTACCGTTTATCGCGTATAGCTACCGTTTGCGGGATAAGTAACACTCATTTATAAACCGTGTAAAATCTCAGCCAAGCACGGAGTTTTCCAGGGAGACGCTGTCCTTTGTTGTGTGCAAGGGGCGGCGTCTCTTTGGCGCTTGGACGCTGTTGTGCAACAGTGCGGCGGCGCGTGTCATGTATTGAAAAACCAACGTTGAGATGGGTCGTGATAATAATGGGCAAGTACGTAATCGTGGTTGAGTCTGGTTCGGATGTGACGCCGGAGCTTTGCGAACGCCACGGTATCGTGCGCGTGCCTATGCATGTCACGATTGGTGACGAGACCGTCGAGGACGGCTCGATCGATCCGCTCGAGATTTATTCACGCTGCAACGAGTTTGGCGTAATGCCCAAGACCAGTGGCTGCGCGCCTGCGGATTTTGCTCACGTGTACGACCGCATTCACGCTGAGCAGCCTGACGCGACCATTTTACATCTTGCGTATTCCGAGGCCACGACCTGCTCGCATCAGTCCTCCAAGATTGCAGCTAAGGGCCGCGACTACGTCTACTCCATGGATACGCGTTTTGTCTCGGTGGGCCAGTCGCTCGTTGTCGTCGAGACCGCCAAATACATCGAGGCTCATCCCGATGCCACCGTTGACGAAATTTTCGCCTTCACGAATTCCGTCATGGACCGTGTGCTGCTGGGCTTTGTTCCTACCGACCTAGCCTTCCTTAGGGCGGGCGGTCGTCTGTCCAACGTGGCATTCCTTGGCGCCCACCTGCTCAAGATTAAGCCCTGCATTGAGGTAACGGGCGGTAAGTTTGTGGCGACCAAGAAGTTCCGCGGCTCTATGCTCAAATGCGCCCGCGCCTTTATTGACCACATGGTTGCGAAGGGCGAGATTGACTACTCGCACATTGGCCTGGCGTATTCGGTAGGTCTTTCCCAGGAACTGCGCGACGACATGGAAGTCTATGCGTACGACCTGGGCTTTAAGGACGTTACCTGGACTCAGGTCGGCGGTGTCATCTCGAGCCATTGCGGCCCGACCGCCTTCGGTGCGGTGCTCACGCTCAAGGCGTAAAGGCTGTAGGCGAGCATTCTTCGCCTTCACATCTCGACATGGGCTCCCGTCACGGTAATGGGGGATAGATTAAAACGTGCCATTCTAGCCCGAGACGTTTAAACGCAAACGTATGGGCTAGAATGGCTCTGGCATTTATGTAGCTAAAACCAATGAGAGGCAAGGTAGCGGGAATGGCTGAGATGACGCTCGAGGGTGTGGACGCTCGTCCCGAGGACTCTGCGTTTGCCCTGGGCCGCGTGCATTCGATTGAGACGATGGGAACGGTCGATGGACCCGGCATCCGCTTTGTGGTGTTTGTTCAGGGCTGTCCCATGCGCTGTGCGTATTGCCACAACCCCGACACCTGGTCGGTTAACGGCGGCACCATGGTGACCGTCGAGCACCTGATGGACGAGTTCCAGAGCAACCATGAGTTTTACCGCAGCGGTGGTATTACGGTATCCGGCGGCGAGCCGCTCCTGCAGCCTGAGTTTTTGGCCGACCTGTTCCGCGCCATGCACAACAACCCCGATGGTCGCGTGCACACCTGCTTGGATAGCTGCGGCTATGCGTTCGATCCCGCGCATCCCGAGAAGTTCGATGCCGTACTCAACGAGACCGATATGGTGCTGCTCGACATTAAACACGCCGATCCCGTCGAGCATAAAAAGCTGACCGGTTGCGATCCCGCACGCATCCTGGCGTTTGGTGATGAGCTTGCGCGTCGCAAGATTAAGGTCGTTATCCGCCACGTGGTGGTGCCGGGCATTACCGATACGGTTGAGGAGTGCGAGGCGCTCGGCCGCCTCATCGCCCCGTGGCACAACGTGGTGGGCCTGGAAATGCTGCCGTATCACACGATGGGCGTCGTCAAGTATGAGCAGCTGGGGATTCCCTATAAGCTCGAGGGCGTTCCACAGATGGATACTGCGCGCATGCCCGAGCTGCGCAACGCCGTCATGACCGGCATGAAAAAGCGCCGCGCGGAACTCAAAAACGCCATCGGCTAGCGAGCCATTTTCGCTTCCCAAAGGCACTCATTGGGGACAGACTTAAATGAGTGCCCCTGGGCGCCAAGTTGATTGCCAAAGAGCCCCGTCAAGTTGTGGTGGAATAGTTCTTGTTTTTCGGCTTATGCTGCCCAAACAGGAACTATTCCACCGCAACTGCGTTTTGGGCGGAGATGCGCAACAGAATCGTGCCATTTGGATAAATACGCTTGTGGTTTCTTTAAAGACACCTTAAACGCCGCTGAATATCTTTGGAAAGAAATGCCTGCTCGGTATTATGCTGCTCGTATATAAACGGTAGCAGTCAGGAGACCACGTGCGAAGCAACGCATCGCGGGACGAGTATGTGCCGCAGCATGGCAGCAGATATGAGACGAAGGGCACGCCTTCGCGTGGCCTCGCTGACGTTCGCATCCGCGTGACGAAGATTGCCGCCGTTGGGATGCTAACGTTGGCGGTTATTATCCTCGGAATTACCGCCAAAACCTACGCGTCGGAGCGAATGGCACACTCAGATGCGTCAACGGTACAGACGCAAAACAAAAAGGTCTCTGAATCTAAAGCCACCGCAAGTCAAACCCTGTCGACAGCGAGCCTTAAGACGAGGCTTTCGAAGGCGGACTTTAACGATATTCCCTCAGGCGATACCGTGCAGACCTTCTCATTGGTTGATGACCAGATCCCCGCCCTGGAGGATGAGAGCCTCGCCGCACTCCAAGATGCCCTTGATCAGGCCCGGGAATTGGGCGATGTGGGCGTGGTGTTTTACGATTTGTCGAGCGGCAAGGGCGTGACGTATAACGCCGATGTCGAGGTTTACGGTGCGAGTAGTTATAAGGCGCTCTATGTGCTCTACGTCTGTGAATCCCTGGTCGAGACAGGGCAAGTATCGCTCGATGATACTCTGGGCACCTATGGCGGCTACAGTATGGGCTGGCTGACGGTTCGCGAACTCATCGAGGCCTCGGTCGTTAATTCGGACAACGATTCGTTTATTGCGTTACGCGCGGCGTTTGACCGTGTCGGTTACGAGGATTGGATTGTCGGTCTTGGCATCGATTACGATACCGCACTCGATCCGATGAGTGATTTTCCCACTTATTGCCCGCGCACCTCGGCCAAGTTGTGGCGCGAGATGTGCGAGTATTTGAGCTGTGGCAGTGAGGCCTCCCAGTGGTTATCTGAACTGCTGTCATCAACATCGCGCTCATTTATCCGTGATGGCATTGCGGACGACCAAGCCTTGGTGCGCAACAAGGCAGGCTGGATTAGCGAGGATGGTTGCTATTCGACATGCGATGCGGGCCTTATCGACATCGATGGCCGTACCTATGTCATGAGCATCATGACATCGATGCCGTGGAGCGACCGCTCGAGCGAGGTTACGGCTGCGATTGCAAAGGCTCTGTTTGATACGCGAGCTGCGCTGGCCTAGCGTGTTCGTTTGACGAGGTCAAACAAAATGCTGGTACCATACCGTGGTTGAGAATTTCGTATAGGTTTGGGGAATGGCATGGCTACCATCGCGATTATCGGTGCACTCGAAAAAGAGATCATGCAGATTAAGGAAGAGTTGAGTAACGTTTGCATGGTACAGGAGGCGGGCTTGAACGTTGTGACCGGCGGGCTCGACGGCCTGTCGATTGTCGCCACGACGGCGGGTATGGGCACGGTAAACGCTGCCGCCGCAACACAGCACCTCATTAGCAAGTATGCTCCACAGGCAGTTGTGCTTTCGGGTATCGCGGGCGGTTTGAACCCCAAGCTCCATATCGACGACGTGGTCATCGGCAAATGCCTGCGCTATCTGGATACCGATACTGCGCTTATCGCCGAGTCTGCACCGGGGCTCGAGGAGTTTGGCTCGACGCCTGCGCTGGTCGATATTGCTGCCGATGTGCTTGCTGAGCGTGGGTTTGTTGATGCTTCGACAAATGCAGCAGCTTCGAACGAGGGCGCAAAGCAGTTCCTGGTCGGCACGATTGCCACGGGTAACCGCTTTGTGACGGGCGCCGCCATGCGCAACGACGCTATCGAGGCGACGCATGCCGATTGTGTCGGCATGGAGGGCGCGGCAATTGCCCACGTCGCAACCAAAAATGGTGTCGATTGCCTGGTGCTGCGCGCTATCAGCGATAATTGTGACGAGGCGTACGATGCGATTTGCGACCGCGAGTTCGACCTGTTCGAGTATGCCCGCACCGCGAGTGGCATTACGCTCGATATCGTTCGCCGTATCGCTGCTATCTATTAGCGCGCTTTTTTTGTAAGAACCTACGACCAAGGAGTGTCCATGGCCGATTCCATTAACTACCAGCTTGCCAAGTTCGTTGCCAGCTATGGCAAGGTTTCGCAGATTCCCGAGTCCACTTGCCCCGAGGTGAGCTTCGTCGGCCGCTCCAACGTGGGCAAGTCGTCGATCATGAACAAGCTTTTTGGCCGCAAAAACCTCGTCAAGGTTTCGAGCACACCGGGCAAGACGAGCAACATCAACTTCTTTGAGGCTGACGACGTGCACTTCGTCGACCTGCCGGGTTATGGTTTCGCCCGTCGTTCCAAGGCCGAGCGTGACCGCTGGGCAGAACTTATCGGTGACTTCTTCGACTCGGAGCGCAGCTTTAACCTGGTTGTGTCGCTGGTGGATATTCGTCACGACCCGAGTAAGCTCGACCATGACATGATCGACTACCTGCAGGGCAACGAGTTCAACTTTATCGTCTGCCTCACCAAGGCCGACAAGCTCAGCCGCACCCAGCAGGCCCGCCAGGCAGCAGCCATCAAAAAGCAGCTCAACGTCCCGGCCGAAAACGTAATCATCACAAGCTCCCAAACCGGTACCGGCATCGACGAACTCAAAAAGCGCATCGCCGAGGCTTGCCTCTAATCGGGCCGCAACCCTTCAAAAGCTCCCACCTATATCACCCCAGTGATAGTTATTGGTAAACTATCACTGGGGTGATATTTTTGTTTGGAGGTCGATATGGAGCTTTGGCACGGGTCGGAGGTTGTTGTCGAGCATCCGTCGTTGGATAAATGCAGACAATTCAATGACTATGGGTGTGGGTTTTATTGCACGCCGCATGAGGAAATGGCAATGGAGTGGGCATGTCGGACCGAGTCCGATGGTATCGCGAATCGATATGAGCTCGATATGGATGGTCTTGCGGTCTTGGACTTGGAGTCCGGGGAGTTTTCAATTCTCAATTGGCTTGCGATTTTGGCTAACAATAGGGAGTTCAATGTTTCGACACCGCTGGCGCGCGAAGGACTTCGCTATCTGCTGGATAACTGCCTAATTGATATTTCTCCCTATGACGTAATTCGAGGTTATCGCGCCGACGATTCTTACTTTTCGTTTGCAAGACAGTTCGTTAACGGCATGATCTCGCTTAGGCAACTGCAACTCATTATGCGTTTGGGCGATTTGGGCATCCAATACGCTCTTATGAGTGAGCGTGCGTTTTCAGTAATCAGATTCCGCGAATGGAGGCAGGCGTTGGGATCTGAGTATTATCCCAAGCGCTTTAAGCGAGAACAGAACGCGCGGCGCAAGTACCTGGATACTGTGAATGGATTCGACTCTGAGGGTGTCTACATTAGGGATTTAATGACAGGGAGGGTTGATTTAGATGATCCAAGAGTTGACGAATTGTGGACCGAGTAGAACATATCCCATCTATTACCTCGAGGATGCAATGAACAACCTCGGCGACTGCTTTGATTATGCCGTTAACGATTATGGAGCCGAAGGATCGGAAGTTGCTGAACTCTTTTGCCTGAGCGGCGTAGCTCGCGAGTTCGAACGCGGCAACGCATGGGTCGTATCGGGAAAATCGGGCGTTGAGCTGTTCGCGCTTATCGCTGAAAGGTCCGGCTATCAGAGCGGGTTTATACCGGATCGCACCTATCGTTTTGAGAAGACGCCAGAGTATTGGACAGGCTGGATACTGGCATATCTGCAGTGGCGTTTAGGGGAGTCTTTCGAAGACCTGCTGCATGTCGTTCCGTTTGACGCACTGCGCAGTCTGTACTATCCCTGGCACGAAGCCTCGGAGGAACGCGTGGCTCGCCTCGTCTGCGATATGGCGAAAAAAGCGTCCAGGCAAACCAAACTTGCGTTAGCAAGAAAGAAGCTTAAGAAAACCCAACAAGATCTAGCATACGAATCGGGTGTGTCACTCCGCTCAATCCAAATGTACGAGCAGCGCCAGAGAAACATCAATGAAGCTTCGGTAACAAGCGTAAGAGCCATAGCAAAAGCCCTCCACTGCAACATCGAAGATCTCCTAGAGCCAGTCTTCGAATACAAAGAAACCAGCGCCGCCTAAACCAATATATTGCCAAGGTTTGTATCTAGTAAGCGCTCCTTACCAGCAAGAGTCCCTACCAATAGATAGCGGCTTAAAGGGCCGAAATCGTATGAATGGCATTGCGACTTCCAAATGGGTGACTGCTGCTTGAAAAGCTATAGAAATAGGGGCCGATTTAACGGCCCCAAGCATCGCATAAATGGCATATACGTTTTATCAACTATTTCTTGTTTTTAACCCATTTGCAGATACGCCAAATAAGCACTCCGACGAGAATCCAAACGAGAGCGATCATAATGTCTGAGCGTGCAGGAATTGGGATCATTGAACTTCCTCAATTGATGTGAGTCTAGTTTGCATAGGTGTGGAGCGTGCTGCCTTCCATGGTCGCTTGCAACACGGCGATACCGGACGTCATCCCCATCGATTCATAGTTGAGTCGATATGTCGCCTGTTTCGAGTTCCATATAAAGGACTCGTTAGTTACCGTACAGCCGATAGTCGTATAGTTTTGTCCCCAAGCGCTGGTAATGAGCGAGTTCGCTATGTTGATCTTGAATTCGCGATAAATAAAAGGACTGTTGTAATAGATAGTCCAAGTTCCAGATGCGTTGTTGTAGTAACTGTCCCATATCAGGCTGGGTTCATTGGTTTTTTTAATTCCTATTACTGCAACGGTCCCATCCTTAAGCTTGATTTGATGAGACTGCTCGGGACCTTTCGTTAAATCAAAATCTTGGGTTGCGCCAGAAATTGCGACAGCATCGCTTTCTGCAGCATAAGCAGTCGAAGGGCTAAACGAGAAACATATCGGTAATATCAAAAGTATCGAGAGGAAAAACGAAGCTTTGAGTGTGCGTAACGCTTTGACCACCTCCATACTGCGATGCCTAGTTAAATAGTAGCATAGATAAACAGTTTATTATGTAACCTAAAAAGCCCCTATCTGCCCGGCGCCCCTTCAAAGCGTGGGTCCCTGTAGACATCCTCAGCAAGGTAAACGCAGGGATGGTCGGGGTGTTCCCCTCAAAATTATTCCGCAGCGCGAAGGCCTCTCGTCTGTGGCTCCGTTGGAGCACAAGATTAAATCAGCGAATGCGATTATCCTGTCGAGGCTGCGCAGGTCCCCTTGGGGCTTCCCCTGAAAACAATCCGCAGATCGAATTGCCCACGACGGGGCAATTCATGATCGAGGACGTTTTCAGGGGAAGCCCCAAGGGGACCGGTGAGAGCAATGAGGCAGGGCGCTACAGGTACTCGATTTGAGCGCCCTCGGTGTCGCACGTCAGAATATGCGTGTCACACTTGGGGAACTGCTCACGCAGCTTGACCTGCAGGAACTTTGCCACGATGGTGTCGTCAGTCACGGCCATGAGGGTCGAGCCCGAACCACTAATCCAGATGGTCTTGGCGCCGCCGTTAAGGCAGGTATCGCGCACGGCGTTGTAGTCGGGGATGAGGCGGCGACGATAGGGCTCCTGGATGCGGTCGTCATTAGCGGCGGCAATCAGGTCCAGGTCGCCGGTTTCCAGGCCGCGCGTCATGCCGGCGATGCGGCCCATTTGCCATACGGCAGTGGAGAGTGGAATCTCCTGCGGCACAACCTTGCGCGCCTCGCTCGTATGTACCTCGTAGGGCGGAATCACGGTAATAAAACGCAAGCGATCGCTTACCTCGTAGCGCAGGCACTGGGGAAGCGAATCGGTCGGCGTAAAGGAGCAGACGGCGCCGCCCAGGATAGCGGGGGCGACGTTATCGGGATGCCCTTCGACCTCGGTGGCAATGCGGACGAGCTCGGCGCGGTCGACGGTGTGGCCCGTCAGCGCGGCGGCTGCCATGATGCCGGCGACGACGCAGGTTGAGCTGGAACCCAGGCCGCGGGCGACGGGCACGTCGGTCTGAATGTCGATGGCGACGGGGAAGGCCGGCTCGCCCCATGCGGCCAGTGCATCCACAAAGCTCACGTAGACCAGGTTATTCTCGTTTTGGAACTCCTCGGGGCAGCCCGTGATGGTGAGCTTGTCGGCGCGCTCGAAGGTGAAGTGCGAGTAGAGGCTGACGGCCATGCCGAGGGTATCGTAGCCGATGCCCAGGTTTGCGCTGGTGGCGGGTACCGTGATGCGGATCATGGGGTCTTAGGCCTCCTTGGCGATGCGACTG
>CAJMRN010000009.1 GCA_905215815.1 uncultured bacterium
CATCACCCACACCGACGTTGTGCCCGAGGGCAATGGCATTTGGCGCGTTCTTGGTCGTGGCATCGAGCGCATGTGCGTCCAGACCGACTGGGAAAACGAAGAAGCCGTCATCTACCTGCAGCATAAGTTCTCCCGGATGGGTGTCGACGACGCGCTCCAAAAGGCCGGCTGCCGTGCCGGCGATGAGGTTCGCATTTGCCAGCGCGCCTTTGACTTTGAGGGCGCCGAGGACTTTTCGGATTACGAGGACGAGCTCGAGGACGGTAGCGAGGACGTCGCCGTCGAGGTCGTTGACGTCGCCGATGATAGCTTGGAGGCTGTCGACACGGTGGATGCCATTGGCGGTACCGATGACGCTGCTGCTGCGGAAGACGTCGAGACCCCGGAGGGCGAGTAAGCCATGTCGCTGCGCGGTGGAATCGGTCTGCCCGAGCTTCCCATTGAGGACGGGCAGGAGTTTAGGCTCGGCATTATGGGTGGCACCTTTGATCCCATCCATTACGGGCACCTGGTAACCGCCGAGCAGGCACGCGAGTCGCTCGACTTGGACGCTGTGCTTTTTATGCCGGCTGGCTCTCCCGCCTTTAAGCTCGACAAACCGGTAACGCCTGCTGAGGACCGTTATGCCATGACGGTCCTCGCGACAGCGGCGAACCCGGCCTTTTTGGCAAGCCGCTTCGAGATCGATCGTGCCGGTGTCACCTACACAGCCGATACGCTGCGTGCCCTTCGCGAGTTTTACCCGCCACAGGTGAAGCTTTACTTTATTACGGGCGCCGATGCGATTATCGATATTGTGACCTGGCACAATGCTAATGAGATTGCCGAACTGGCGACCTTCATTGCTGCGACACGTCCCGGCTTTGACATCGATACGGCCCGGGCGCGGATTAAGGAATCGGGGCTGCCATTCGACGTGCGCTATATTCAGATTCCGGCGCTGGCGATTAGCTCGACCAACATTCGCAAGCGGGTTGCTCGCGGCATGAGCGTGCGCTATCTTACGAGCGAGTCCGTGCTCGGCTATATCCGGAAACGCGGCCTGTATGCCGATCTTGGGCAAGACGATTTTGATTGATGGGGGAGAACGTTGTCGGTAGAAGATCAGTTTGAGGGCGACGAGCGCGCGCTCTTGACGCGTATCCACGAGTTGCTCGATGTGCGCATGAAGGATAAACGTAAGCGCTACGTGCATTCGCTTGGGGTTGCCGAGACTGCGTTGCACCTAGCCGAGGTGTACGGTGTCGACCGCTTTGATGCCGCTGCTGCCGGCCTGATCCATGACTGGGACAAAGTGCTCTCCGATGACGAGCTGGTCACGCGCGCTCTGCATTATGGCATTAAGATTGCCGGCTCTCCGTCTGCCGCGACGCCGCTTTTGCATGGCCCGGTTGCCGCCTATGAGCTTCCGCAGCTTTTTCCCGAGCTGTCGCCGGCGGTCTTTCAGGCTGTCGACCGTCACACCGTGGGCGCTTGCGACATGACGCCGCTCGATATGGTGGTCTTTGTGGCCGATGCCATCGAACCTAACCGCCACGGCGATTATGCCCATGCGCTGCGCAAGATGGTGGGGAAGTCCTCGCTCGACGAGTTGTTCTTCTCCTGTTTTGCGCAGGGTCTGGTTTATGTGATCCAGACCGGGCGTTATCTTTATCCCACGGCTATTACGATTTACAACCATTACGCCCAGCTGCGCTAGCTCGGGCTGTCTAGAAAGAGGTATTCCATGGCCGACGAGACCATGACCGACGAGCAGATTCTTGAAGGTGTGGAGCACAAGAGCTTCATTGCCACGTCCGACCGCACTGCCGCCTCGCTGTCCGCGAGCGGTGTCGCCGCCGAGGATGTCGCCCGCGCCGCCGCGCAGGCCGCATACGACAAGAAAGGCGAGGACGTTCAGGTGCTCGACCTGACTGAGCTTTCCGATGTGTGCGACTACTTTGTCCTCGCAACCGGCACCAACAACCGCCAGGTCGATTCGATCGTTGACGAGATTGAGGAGAAGGTCGCCGAGGCTTGCGGCGAGCACCCGTTTTCCATCGAGGGTCGCGAGCAGAAGACCTGGATGCTTATGGACTACGGTTCGGTTGTCGTCCACGTCTTCACTCCCGAGGCGCGCGAGTTCTACCGTCTCGAGAAGCTCTGGGGCGACGCTCCCCAGCTTCCCCTTGACCTCCTTTAGTAGTTCATTTGAGACGGGCTTTTTAGCTAACCTTTACCGTTCGCCGGGCAGCTGCATTATTCGCAGCTGCCCGGCTTTCTTTTTGCCTAAGGGACTAATCGTTGAAGCGGGATTGACGGCCGAAGGATAGGGCGGTGTCGCCGAACTTGTCTCGGACGGCGTCGATGGCGACGGAGAGGTCGCGACGGTCGCTGGATTGGGCTCCGCGGTCGTCGATTTCGCAGAACAGGTCGGTCTGGATACCGCCCTGATGGTCGAAGTCGCTCATGCCGATGCCCGCCAAGCGCACGTGCATACCTTTCTGCCAGATCTTGTCGAGCAGTTCGAGCGCCACTGCCACGAAGATGTTCTCATCGTCGGTCGGATGGGGCAGCCGGCGCTGTGCCGAGCGACCGCTTCCATACGAATACTTGAGTTTGAGCGTCACCGTGGCGCCCGTTAGTCCCTGACGTCGCAGACGGCGTCCCACTGACTCTCCCAACAGCGCAATCGCCGCTTCGATGTCCCCACGCTCAGTTAAATCGTTCGCAAAGGTGCGTTCATTGCTGACCGACTTGACCTCGCGCTCTTCATCGAGGCTCGTGACTTCGGAGATTTCGAGTCCCAGCGCGCGCTGGCGCATGCGTTCGCCGTTGACGCCAAAAATAGTGGCCAAGGTTGATTCCGGTGCGCGTGATAGCTCGCCGAGCGTGTAGATGCGCATACGACGCAGTCGCTCCTCGGCCGAGCGCCCGATGCCGCTCATGGCAGATACCGGCAGCGCAGCTAAAAAGCGCTGCTCGGTTCCTGGGCGCACGATGGTCAGCCCAAACGGCTTGTCCCGCTCGCTTGCGATCTTTGCGACCGTCTTGTTGCAGCCCACGCCAATGGAGCAGGTCACTCCCAGCGCCGCCACGCGATCACTGATGCGCCGCGCAACCAGCAGCGGGTCCTCGGGTGCAAAGCGACCCGGTGTGATATCGATAAAGGCCTCGTCGATGGATACGCGCTCAACACGCGGGGTCTCGTCGGCGAGAATCGCCATGACCTGCGCGCTGACCTCGTGGTAGCGATCGAAATGCCCATGCGTCCAAATGGCCTGCGGACAGAGGCGCCGCGCCTCGGCCGAGGCCATGGCAGAGTGCACGCCAAAGCGACGTGCCTCATACGAACACGTGGACACGACGCCACGCGAATCGGCGTCTCCGCCCACGATGAGCGGCTTTCCGCGCCATTCGGGATGATCGAGCATCTCCACGCTCGCAAAAAACGCATCGAGGTCCATCAGGCCCACCGCGGGACCCGTCCAGGGCGGCGGCGTGACGCCTGCAGCGTCCTCATAACCGTATGTATGTTCGCGTCTTTTCATGACATGAGTATACCGCGCAGCCCATGTGGGGTGCGTGGATGTGCTTGCAAATCGCGAATTCTTGTCTAAGATATGGATTTGCCTTCGACTACACCGAAGAAGTTGGTCTCACGGACTTCACCTGCCCGCGTCGATGGCGTATTATGTTCAACTGTTTGTTTGTAGTTGCAGCCTAAAGCTGCTTGGTTGGAGGAGTTTCCTTTGGCAGTCAAGATTCGCCTTGCTCGTCACGGCGCTAAGAAGCGTCCGTACTACCGTGTCGTCGTCGCCGATTCCCGCGCCCCGCGTGACGGTCGTATCATCGAGGAGGTTGGCCGCTACAACCCGATGACCGCCCCCAAGACCATCAACCTCGATCTCGAGAAGATCGCCGACTGGCAGTCCAAGGGCGCTCAGCTCACCGACGCTGTCGCTGCTCTGGTCAAGGCCGCCAACGAGGGCGAGAAGACCGAGACCGTCGTCAAGAAGTCCAAGAAGCAGCTCGCCAAAGAGGCCGAGGCCGCTAAGGCTGCCGCTGAGGCCGCTGAGGGCGCCGAGGAGTAAATCGTGCCTGAGGTTGACGCTGCACAGCTCGAGGGTGAGGCAATGCTCTCAGATCGCATCGCCGATCTCGTCGAATATCTCGTTGTTCAGATCGTCGACGACCCGGATTCCGTGAGCCTTGAGGTCATCGATGGTGACGACGCCTCTACGATTGAGGTTTCGGTCGCCGAGGATGACGTCGCTAAGGTCATCGGCCGTCGTGGCCGTACCATCAAGGCCATTCGCACGCTCGCCCGTGCACTGGCCGCTCGCCTCGACACTGCAGTCGAGGTAGAGGTTCTGGGCTAGGACCTTGAGGTCCCAGTACAAAAACATCGCCCGTGTGGTCAAGCCGCACGGAAGAAAGGGGGAGGTCCTCGCGCAGCCGCTGCGGGGGCTTCCTTCTGTATTGACGCCGGGTATGCGCGTCGCCTTGACGCCGCCGGCGCTTAAGCGCGACCGTTTTTGCACGGTCACATCCGTCACCGATACGGGCGATGGCGATCTGGTCTCGTTTGAGGGCATTGACGACTTGACGGCCGCCGAGGGCATCACGGGATGCTACGTGCTGGCAAATCGTGACGACTTTGAGCTCGATTCGCTCGACGCCGCCTATACCGACCTGATGGGACGCGAGGTGGTCGACGAGCGCTTTGGCCCGCTCGGCACGATCGTCGAGATCATGTCGACGCCCGCCAACGATGTTTGGGTTGTCGAGGGCGATCGGTACGGCGAGGTGCTGATTCCCGTGATCGAGCAGGTTGTGCTCGATCTTCCCGATCAGGGGACAATTTCCGTCCACGTTATGGACGGTTTGATCGATATGGACAAGTAGGGAGGACAACATGCTGATCGAGACCCTTTCGGTCTTTCCCGAGATGTTTGAGCCCGTCATGTCCACATCGATCTTGGGCCGCGCCCGCAAGGCCGGCCTTTTTGATTTTAAGGCCTATAACCTGCGCGACTGGACGCACGACCGCCATCGCACCGTCGATGACGAGCCGTACGGCGGCGGGCAGGGCATGCTCATGAAGGTCGAGCCCATCGCCGAGGCCATCGACGCTATCAGCTCCGAGGGTCCCAAGCCCACTGTGGTGTTCTTTACGCCCTGCGGCGAACCCTTTACGCAGCATGTGGCCGAGCGCCTGCTCAAAAGCGAGCGCCTGCTGTTTGTGTGCAGCCGATACGAGGGCGTCGACGAGCGCGCGTATGCGTATGCCGACGAGCGCCTGTCAATCGGCGACTACGTGCTTACGGGTGGCGAGCTTCCCGCCATGGTCGTTGCCGATGCCGTCGTACGTCTGATTCCCGGCGCCCTTGGTGACGAGATGAGCAACGTCGATGAGTCGTTCTCGACTGCCGAGGACGGTGGCCTGCTCGAGTACGCGCAGTACACCCGTCCCGCCGAGTTCAACGGCAAGGGCGTGCCGCCGGTGCTCGTGAGCGGCGACCATGCCAAGGTTGACGCCTGGCGCCGTAAGAATGCCATCGAGCGCACCTGCCGCTGGCGTCCCGACCTGATCGAGACGGCACGGCTTACGCCCGAGGAGCGTGCATACGCGCAGGACATCCTGGACGCATCGTATTCGCAGAGCGAGGAGTGAGAATGGTTCCATCGCAGCATTCCGTGCTAAAGGGTGCGTTTGAGTGGATCGCGGTCGTCGCGATCGCACTGGTCGCCACCTTCTTGATTCGCTCGTTTGTGGTCGAACCCTTTGTGGTACCTACCGGCTCCATGGAGTCCACGATCGAGATCGGCGACCAGATCTTGGCGCAAAAAGTGAGCCTCGAGCTCGGCCAGCCCGTCAGCCAAGGTGATATCGTGGTGTTCCACAACCCCGATGGCACCTCCGAGCACAATGTTCTCGTCAAGCGTGTTATCGCCACGGCCGGCCAGACAGTCGACCTTCAGGACGGCAAGGTGGTCGTTGATGGCCAAGCACTCGACGAGGACTACACGACCGGCATGAGCTGGCCGCTTTCGGTCCAGGCTCCCGGCGCTCAGGTAAGCTATCCCTACACCGTTCCCGACGGGTGCGTGTGGGTGATGGGCGACAACCGCGAAAACTCAGCCGACTCACGTTACTTTGGTCCCGTCGATCGCTCTGATTTGATCGCTGTGGCGCTTGTGCGCTACTGGCCGCTCAACCGCATCGGCGCTATCGACTAAAAACCGCTATAGTACAGTACCTAACCGTGTAATCGTTTCGACGAGGGGATATTAGAGGCATGAACGCTTCATCGCTTTCCTTCCAAGACATCATCCTACGCCTCCAGCAGTACTGGGGCGAGCAGGGCTGCGTCATTATGCAGCCCTATGACTCCGAGGTCGGTGCCGGTACCTTCCATACCGCGACCACGCTGCGCTCGCTCGGTCCCTCCGAGTGGCGCACCTGCTATGCGCAGCCTTGCCGCCGTCCCGCCGACGGCCGCTACGGCGAGAACCCCAACCGCATGCAGCACTACTATCAGTTCCAGGTGCTCATCAAGCCCTCGCCGGTCAACGCCCAGGAGCTCTATCTGGGTTCGCTGGCTGCCATTGGCCTGGACCCCAACGACCATGACGTCCGTTTTGTCGAGGACGACTGGGAGAGCCCGACCCTTGGCGCTTGGGGCCTTGGCTGGGAGGTCTGGCTCAACGGCATGGAGGTCACGCAGTTTACGTACTTCCAGCAGGTGGGCGGCATCGAGGTCGACCCCGTGCCCGTCGAGATCACCTATGGCCTGGAGCGCATCGCCATGTATGCGCAGGGCGTCAACTCCGTCTACGACCTGGTGTGGAGCTATCTTCCCGACGGCACGCCTATGACCTATGGCGACGTGTTCCTGGAGAACGAGCGCGAGTTTAGCGCCTACAACTTTGAGGTCGCTAACGTCGAGATGATGCGTCAGAAGTTTGACGACTACGAGGCCGAGTGCCACTCCTGCCTGGAGCGCAAGCTGCCGCTGCCGGCATATGACTGCGTCATGAAGTGCAGCCATGCCTTCAACCTGCTCGATGCCCGCGGTGCGCTGTCCGCGGTCGAGCGTGCCAACTACATCCTCCGCGTCCGCGCCGTCGCCAAGGCGTGCTGCGAGGCCTATATGGCCGAGGTCGCCGGAGTCAACGAGAATGCCGACCAGGAAGGCGAGGTGGCGTAAGCCATGGCAGACGCTAAGGATTTCCTGTTTGAGATCGGTACGGAGGAAATGCCCTCCGCACCGCTGAACAATGCCGTCAAGCAGCTTGGCACCATGATCGCCAAGGGCCTCGACGAGGCCGGTCTGGCCCATGGCGAAGTCCGCGTGATCTCGAGCCCGCGTCGTCTGGCTGCGCTCGTGGCCAACGTCGCCACCGCGACCGATGAGGTCCATGAGGTCAAGCGCGGCCCCGCGGCAAACATTGCCTTTGATGCCGACGGCAACGCCACCAAGGCCGCCCAGGGCTTTGCCCGCAAATGCGGCGTGGCTGCCGAGGATCTGGCCCGTCGCGAGGACACCGACGGCCGCGAGTACGTGTTCGCCGAGAAGAACATTCCCTCCGCACCGGCTACCCCGATCCTGACGGCTCTGTGCGAGAAGACGATCGCCGGCCTGCAGTGGCCCAACTACCGCAGCCAGCGCTGGGGCCACGAGCACGCTACGTTTGTTCGTCCGGTCCGTTGGATCTGCTGCCTTCTGGGCGAGGACGTTGTGCCCGTGTCGTTTGCCGACGTGACGAGTGGAAACACCACGCGTGGTCATCGCGTACTTGGCCCCGGTGACCATGTGGTCGCCAGCCCCGCCGCCTACGAGCAGGTGCTCGAGGACGCCGGCGTGCTTTCTGCCGAGCGTCGTCGTGAGGCCATCCTTGCCGGTATCGCCGAGGTCGAGGCTGCGCGCCCCGGCTGCCATGTCGACACGCCCAAGAAGGTCTTTGAGGAGGTCGTCAACCTCTGCGAGTTGCCGACGGTGCTCGTCGGTACCTTCGACGAGGAGTTCCTCAAGGTCCCGCATGAGATCATCTGCGAGTCCATGCTCACCAACCAGCGCTACTTCCCGATTTATGACGGCGAGGGCAAGCTCACGCGTGAGTTCGTGGTCGTTTCCAACAGTAAGCCCGAGAACGCCGAGCGCGTGATCGACGGTAATGAGCGCGTCGTGCGCGCCCGTCTGGACGACGCCAAGTTCTTCTACGAGGAGGACCTGAAGATCTCCCTCGACGAGTTCCGTGAGCGTCTGGCCAAGGTCGCCTTCCAGGAGAAGCTCGGTAGCGTGCTCGCCAAGTCCGAGCGCATTGAGCAGCTCGCGCTCGCTATTGCCCGCGAGGCCCATCTGGGCGCCCACCTGGCTGCCGACGCCGCTCGCGCCGCGCACCTGTGCAAGGCCGACCTGGTATCCAACGCCGTCGTTGAGTTCACGAGCCAGCAGGGCGTGATGGGTGGTTATTACGCCTCCGCGATGGGGGAGAACGACGAGGTCGCCCATGCCATTCGCGATCACTATCGCCCCCGCTTTGCCGGCGATGAGCTGCCCGAGGGCACCGCTGGCTGCATCGTGGCCTGTGCCGACAAGCTCGATACCATCGCCGGTATCTTTGCCATCGGTGAGCCCCCGACCGGCTCTTCGGACCCGTACGCGCTGCGTCGCGCCGCTATCGGCATCATCAACATCCTGCGCGACCGTCTGCCGATCGACCCCACGTCGCTGATCGATTTCGCCCTTGAGCTCTATAGCGAGCAGGGCATTGAGTTTAACGCCGCCGAGGTCGCCCAACAGGTCCGTGACTTCTTCCATGGCCGCCTGGTGAGCATGGCTCGCGACGAGAAGATTCCTGCCGATACCGTCGCCGCCGTTTCCGCGGTGCACATCATCGCTCCGTCCGTCTTCTTCGCCCGCTGCGCCGCGCTCGACGAGGCTCGCAAGAACGATGCCGAGACCTTCGACAACCTGGCTACCGCCTATGCCCGCGCCGCTCACATCTCCAAGCCCGAGCTGGGTGCGGAGTACGACCGCAGCCTGATGGGCGAGGTCGAGCTCGCGCTCGCCGACGCCTCCGAGGCTGCTCAGACCGCTGTCGATGCCGCCCTTGCTGCCGAGGATTACCCGGCCGCATTTGCCGCCCTTGCCGCCCTGCGTGCCCCCATCGACCGTTTCTTCGACGAGGTTATGGTCATGGACAAGGACGAGCAGCTCCGCGATAATCGCCTTAAGCTGCTCAACCGCTTCGAGGCCGTTTTCTCCGGCATCGCCAACATCGGTGAGCTTGCCCGCAAAAAGTAAGCCAGCCTGCGCATAAGCGCAAAAGGAGCCCCGCATGGATTGCCCGGTCACCGCTCGTCCCACCGTTATCGTTATCTCCGACTCGCTCGGTGATACCGCTTGTGAGGTGGTGCTTGCGGCGTCCGGGCAATTTGATGAAGGGGCTTTTCGTGTTTTGCGCCTGCCTAAGGTGACCTCGGTGGAGCAGGTCAAGTCGTTTGTGGGACCGCGCGTCGATGCCGACCATCGCGATACCGCTGTGTTCCACACCATCGTCGACCCGGCGCTGCGCGCTCGCGTGCTCGATTACCTGGGCATGCTGCATATCCGTTCTGTCGACCTGATCGGCCCGACGCTTGCCGTTCTTTCGTCGCTCATCGGTGCGTCGCCCAAGGGCGTTGCAGGCGTGATTCACAAGACCGATGACCGCTATTTCCATCGTATCGAGGCCATGGAGTATTTCGTTGAGCACGATGACGGGCGCGGTTGCGACGATCTGTCTGGTGCTGATATCGTGCTGCTGGGCGTATCGCGCACGTCCAAGACGCCGCTGTCGATGTATTTGGCCTATCAGGGTTACAAGGTTGCCAATGTTCCGTTGGCCCATGGCATGGAGCCGCCGAAGTCAATTTACGAGGTCGACCCGATGCGGTTGTTTGGCCTGATTTCGACCGTCGATGTGATCTCCGGGATTCGCGATAGCCGCTTGGGCGATGACTACGCCCGTGCCGTTGCCGGCTCCTATGCCGAGCCCGAGAGCGTGCGCAGCGAGCTCGAGGAAGCCCGCGCTCTCATGAAGCGCCTGGGCTGCTTTGTGGTGCGTACCGACGGCAAGGCGATCGAGGAGAGCGCCTCCGAGATCATAAGTCACTTGGTTGAAATCCAAGAAGCCCGTGCCCTCCGCGCCGCCCGCCGAGCTCAACAGCAGTAGTCCTTCCTGGGATGATTTTTCTGGGACGGGGATTAAAAAATCATTGTGTACCTAATGATTTTTTAATCCCCGTCCCAGAAAAATCATCCCAGATGACAAGGTAGCTAAAATCGTCCCGTCTCAAATTGACTAGTTTTGGTAAAGCGATTTAGCAAAAAACTTGTATTTGACCTGCAAGTTTGTTGCATTGGTATCTTCATAAGGTGACCACCTTTACCTACCGTTTACCGCCACATTTACCACGTTTACCAAACCCCGCACCCTCTTCTCATGCCAGCGTGAAACCCGCCGTATAGTTCCCTCACGGCCCGCATCCGGCGGGTTGATTCGTCACCACGGTCGTGCGCGAGAGCGTATGGAAGGGGAAGTATCGTGAGCGATTGCAAGAGGGTTTACCGTTTTGGAACCGACGCCCAGGGCACCTGTGTCACTGAGGGCGACAAGTCCATGAACTTCGTGCTTGGCGGCAAGGGCGCAAACCTTGCCGAGATGAGCCGAATCGGCCTACCAGTTCCCGGTGGCTTTACCATTACCTGCCAGACCTGCGTCGAGTACTCCGGTGCCGGCAACGTCTGGCCCGAAGGCGCACTCGATGAGATCGTTGCTGCTGAGGCCGACCTCGAGGCTCGCTGCGGCAAGAAGCTCGGCGACGCCTCCGATCCGCTGCTCGTCTCGGTTCGCTCGGGTGCTCCGTTTTCCATGCCCGGCATGATGGATACGGTCCTCAACCTGGGCCTCAACGACGACTCCGTTCAGGGTCTCATAGCCCAGACGCAAAATCCGCGTTTTGCCTGGGATAGCTACCGGCGCTTTATCCAGATGTTCTCCAACGTCGTTATGGGTGTTGACGCCGACCTGTTCGAGAACGCGCTGACCCAGGCACGCCTGGTCGCCGGCGTTCGCGTCGATTCCGAGCTTTCGGCCGAAGACCTGCAGGAGCTCGTCGAGACCTTTAAGAGCATCTTCTCCGACAACGTCGAGGCCGCCCTGTATCCCGAGCTCGAGGTCGTCGACGGCAAGCCCGTCTTCCCGCACGATCCGGAGCTCCAGCTGCGCCTTGCCATCCAGGCCGTCTTTGGCAGCTGGATGAACGAGCGCGCCTGCATTTACCGCAAGCAGCACGGTATTTCTGACGAGCTTGGCACCGCCGTCAACGTGCAGGCCATGGCCTTTGGCAACAAGGGGGAGACCTCTGCGACCGGCGTCGCCTTTACGCGTAACCCGGCCGATGGCACCAAGGAGTTCTACGGTGACTTTTTGGTAAACGCCCAGGGCGAGGACGTCGTCGCCGGCATCCGCAACACCGAGCCCATCGCCGACCTCAAGACCACCCCGGGCCTCGAGTCCGCGGGCGAGGAGCTCGAGCGCGTGTTCCTGACGCTCGAGGACCATTACCGCGATATGTGCGATATCGAGTTCACCATCGAGCAGGGCAAGCTCTGGATGCTCCAGACCCGCGTGGGTAAGCGCACTGCTACCGCCGCCCTGCGCATCGCCATCGAAATGGTCGAGGAGGGCCTGATTACCCGCGAGGAGGCCGTGGGCCGTATCGATCCCGCGCAGCTCGACCAGCTTCTGCACCCGCAGTTTGATGCCTCCAAGAAGTACGAGGCTCTGGCCAGCGGTCTGAACGCCAGCCCCGGGGCCGCCGTGGGCGAGGTCGTGTTCTCGAGCGACGATGCCGTCGCGCGCGCCAACGAGGGCCACAAGGTCATTCTGGTTCGCTGGGAGACTAACCCCGATGACCTGAAGGGCATGGTCGCCGCCGAGGGCATCCTGACCAGCCACGGTGGTAAGACGAGCCATGCCGCCGTTATCGCCCGCGGTATGGGTACGCCCTGTGTCTGCGGCGTTGAGCGCTTCCACATCGACGCTGCCGAGAAGGTCGTGCGCATCGAAGGCAGCGATCGCGTGCTGCACGAGGGCGATGTCATCTCCATCGACGGCACCCAGGGTATCGTCGTCGACGGCGCTGTCGATCTGGTTTCGGCCGAGCTCACCGGCGACCTGGACACCATCCTGTCCTGGGCTGACGAGATTCGTCTGGACGAGACCTGTGGCCATGCCAACCATGTTCGTGTCAACGCCGACAACCCCGAGGACGCCGAGCTCGCCCTCGAGTTTGGTGCCGAGGCCATCGGCCTATGCCGCACCGAGCATATGTTCCTTGGCGACCGTAAGAACATCATCCAGAGCTTTATCCTGTCTGACGATGAGGCCGTGAAGCAGCAGGCCCTGGCCGACCTGCTCAAGGTTCAGACCGAGGACTTCCTGGCGATGTTCAAGACCATGTCCGGTCGCGATGTGGTCGTTCGCTTGCTCGATCCGCCGCTTCATGAGTTCCTGGATAATCCACGCGAGCTCGAGGTCGCCATCACCAAGAAGGAAGCCGCTGGCGCCAGCGAGGAAGAGCTCGCCGCCCTGCGTGCCCGCCTGCGCCGTATCGACGGCATGGTCGAGTCCAACCCGATGCTCGGCCTACGCGGCGTGCGCTTGTCTGTCGTTTTTAGCGATCTGCCGCTCATGCAGGTTCGCGCTGTGGCCACGGCTGCCGCTCGCCTCATCAAGGAGGGCGTCGACCCGCGTCCCGAGATCATGGTTCCGCTCGTCTCCATCACGGCGGAGCATGTCCAGACCAGCGAGGTCATCGAGCGCGTGATCGCAGAGGTTTCCGCCGAGGAGGGCGTCGAGCTCAATATTCCCGTGGGCACGATGCTCGAGCTGCCGCGCGCCTGTATGGTCGCCGACGAGATCGCGCAGCACGCCGACTTCTTCTGCTTTGGCACCAACGACCTCACCCAGACGACTTTCGGCTTCTCTCGTGACGATGCCGAGGCCAAGTTCATCCCGCTGTACATGCATAAGAAGATTCTGAAGGACAACCCCTTCGAGACCATCGATACGGCAGTACTCGAGCTGGTGCGCATAGCTGTCGAGAAGGGCCGCGCCACCAATCCCGGCATGCACTTTGGCGTGTGTGGCGAGCACGGCGGCGACCCCAAGTCCATCAAGGGCCTGTTTAACGTGGCCGATGTGGACTACGTGTCCTGCTCGCCCTATCGCGTGCCCCTCGCGCGCCTGGCTGCCGCCCAGGCCAAGCTCGAGGCCAAGCGTTCCGCCTTACGTTTTGGGCTTAGGCGCCTAGCGTAGCCCCCCTTCATGCCGCCCGTCTCATTCGTGAGGCGGGCGGTTGTCGTGTGCGGGTTTTGTCTTTTTGTCTGCGTTAAAAATTGTTCTTGCAGCGGAAACCCGCGCGTGTATACTCGAATGCGTTTGTTCAACTACGTGCCGGCCAAGGTGGTACGGCACCTCTAGAAGAGTAAGGAATTGCACATGGATTACATCCGCGCAATCGAGCGTCAGCAGATCCGCGAGGACATCCCGCAGGTCCGCGTTGCCGACAACGTCAAGGTTCACTACCGCATTAAGGAAGGCGACCGCGAGCGCATCCAGGTTTTCCAGGGTGACGTCATCCGCATGGCCGGCGCCGGTGCCCGTGAGACCTTCACCGTCCGCAAGATTTCCTTCGGTGTCGGTGTTGAGCGTACCTTCCCGCTTCACAGCCCCAAGATCGCCAAGCTCGAGGTCGTCCGTCATGGTCGCGTCCGTCGCGCCAAGCTGTACTACCTCCGCGACAAGGTGGGCAAGGCTGCTCGCATCCCCGAGAAGCGCTAAGAAGATCGCAGCGTCTGTCCACTCGTTTGGACACAAGGGCCACCTTCGGGTGGCCCTTCTTTTTATCTGATTTGCATGCAAGGAGGCCCCGATATGGCCAACATGACGAGCTCGGTTTCGGCATCGCAGGTTGCCGGCGAGCTGGCGAGCGCCACGTTTGAGGAGATCCCCGCCCTCGTGGAGCATTATCGTGAGGATCCGCGCCAGCAAGTGATCAAGGCTTGCGAGCGCGCTCTTAAGCGCCATGCCAAGGAACTTGCCGAGCGCGAGCGCGTCAACGGCATGTACGAGCTTATGCATGAGCTCGGCGGTGACGGCGTGGTCGTGGGTGTCGACGAGGTGGGTCGCGGCTCGGTGGCCGGTCCTTTGACGGTGTGCGCCGTGTGCCTTCCGATGGAGCCGCGCATCTGGGGCATCAACGATTCCAAAAAGCTCACGCCGGCGCGCCGCGAGTTGCTCTCGGTGAAGATTGCCGAGGTGGCGACTGCTATCGGCTTTTGCCATATCGCTCCTGCGGATATCGATGAGATGGGCATGGCCCGCGCCATTCGCGCCGCTGTCGCGGGTGCGGTGGCCGATACGGGGCTTGAGCCCGATTGCGTGCTTATGGACGGCAACCCCCTGGGCGCCGTTCCCAACGAGCGCGACGTGGTGAAGGGCGATGCCAAGATCGCCTGTATCGCCGCGGCGTCCATCATGGCCAAGGTCACGCGTGACGAGATGATGGTCGAGTACGATGCCGAGTATCCCGAGTACCATTTGGCCGAATCGAAAGGCTATGCGAGCCCCGAGCACATCGAGGCCATTCGCAAACATGGTCTTTCTCCGCTGCACCGTGTGAGCTTTTGCGGAAACTTTCTGCAGACTGAGCGCCTTTTTTAGGCCAATTGTGGAGACAGGGACCTTAAGGGTTCCATAAAACTGCTGGTAGGGGCCGTGTGCAACGCCATTGTTGCGCGCGGTCCCTCTTTTGTTGGCATTTGGTTTGCTTTTGGTTTGCTTCCGGTACTTACCCGCATGAAACCTGCCCTCATTATCGAGGCAATGCAGGGAGCGGGAAAGGAGACCTCATGTGCGCCGCAGGCAAACTAAGTAAGACTCAGCAGCTCAAGGAACGCTGGGAAGAGGGGGAGCTCGATTGCGGGTCGATCACGCCCGAGTTTATCAAGGGACTCAGTCCTCGCGAGCTCGGTATGCTGGGAGAGCTCATCGCGATCGACTACTTTAACGAGCGCGGCTATGCATTGCTGGAACAAGGTTATCGATGCTCGGAGGGCGAGGCCGACCTCGTTCTGCTCGATGAGCTCGACGATGTGGTGGTGATGGCTGAGGTCAAGACCAGGCGGGTTGCGCTGGATTGCGATACGCGGGTGTTTCCCGAGGAAGCGGTGAATGCCCAAAAGCAGCGGCGCTATCGTCGTATCGCGAGTTGTTATCTCATGGATCATTATCCGCTCAAGGCGATACGCTTCGATGCCGTGGGCGTCACCATTCGCGGCGGGCATATCGCCGAGATCGAGCACCAGTACAACGCGTTCGATTGGCAGGTTTCGTGATGGCGTTCGAAACCTTTGCCGTTCACGCTGCCTGTATCCGCGGCGTCGAGGCGATTCCCGTCACGGTTGAGGTATCGCTTGCGGGCGGCATCCCGGGCATCCAGATGCTTGGCATCCCGAGTATGGAGGTCATGGAGTCGCGTGGGCGCATTCGCTGCGCGATGCGCTCTGCCGGATTCGAGATTCCGCGTTCGGGCATTACGGTCAATCTCGCGCCGGGGGATATCCGTAAGACCGGTAGCGGTTTTGACCTGCCGATAGCCATTGCGGTGCTTGCAGCTGACGGGCAGATTCCCCGCGATAATCTCGACCGCTGCCTCATTGCCGGCGAGCTCGGCTTGGATGGCACGGTGCTCCCCGTCAAGGGCGAGGTGGCGTTCCAGCTGCTGGCTCGTGACATGGGGCTGTTTTTTATCGCCGGCAGGTCCGACCAGCATGTTCCGCTGGCGGGGGTCGACTGCGGTTTTATCGATCATCTGTCGCAGCTTGCCCGCGGTATGGGCGAGGCGGCTCAGCACTATCTGGATTCCGAGGGCGTCGAGGCCACCTTTGAGCCTGAGCTCGACTATGCCGACGTGTTGGGGCAGGAGGTCGCCAAGCGCGGCATAGCGCTTGCGGCGGCAGGGGAGCTGGGCTTGCTTATGATCGGCTCTCCGGGATCGGGCAAGACCATGCTTGCGCGTCGCATGACGGGGATCTTGCCCGAGCTTTCCGTTGAGGATCAGCAGGAGGCACTGTGTATCCATTCGGTCTTGGGTGAGAACATCGATGGCTTGCTTGCAGGGCATCGGCCGTTTCGAAGCCCCCATCACAGCATTTCGACAGCGGGCCTTATTGGCGGAGGGCGCCCGGTGCATCCGGGCGAGATCAGCCTTGCCCATGGCGGCGTGCTCTTTTTGGACGAGCTTGCCGAGTTTCCCACCGGTGTGCTGCAGACGCTCAGGCAGCCTATCGAGCGCGGCTATGTCAGGATCGTGCGCGTCGACGGCGCCTTTACGTTTCCCTCGCGCTTTCAGCTGCTCGCGGCGAGCAATCCCTGCCCCTGCGGCTTTTTGGGCGATCGCGAGGTTCCGTGTCGCTGCTCGGCATCGATGGTCGAGCGCTATCGGTCCAAGCTGCGCGGTCCTTTGGCCGACCGTATCGACCTGATGATCGACGTGACCCGCCCCGATCCGCAGGTGATTATCGAGGGCGCCGAGGGCATGTCGTCGGCCGAGCTTCGCGACTACGTTGTCCGCGGTAGGGCTTTTCGCGCCTGGCGCGAGTCCCGTATGGACGATGCGGATGCCGACGCCGAGGACGATGAGTCACGGTCCATTGACGGTGTCGTGTCGACCTTTGCACTCGACGAGGCCGCCGAGAAATGCGTGCTCGGCCTGTCGAAGCGCACGCATCTCACGGGGCGCGGCATCGTGCGCCTGGTGCGCATCGCGCGCACGATTGCCGATGTCGCCGAAAGCGAGCGGGTAACGCAAGATCATGTGCTCGAGGCCGCCATGTACCAGGGACGGAGGGACCAGTGATGGACGAGAGCCGTTACGAACTGCATCCCGGTGATGGGCTGTTCCCCACAACTGTTCTGGAACTTCCCGATGTGCCGCAAACGCTGTTCGTGCGCGGCGACCCGGAGGTGCTCTCGACGCCGGCGCTCTCGATCATCGGTGCGCGCAAGGCGTCTCCCTACGGTCTTGCCGTCGCGGAGCTTGCCGCCAAGGTGGCCGTGGAAGCAGGGGTGACGGTGGTCTCGGGCGGCGCGGTCGGCTGCGACCAGGCGTCAGGTTGGGTCGCGGTCAATGCCGGTGGCAGGCACGTCGTGGTGCTGGGCACGGGCGCCGACGTGGTCTACCCGCGTTCGAGTGCGGGGCTCATCGCGCGCACGATCGATACTGGCGGCGCGGTCGTTTCAATTTCGCCGTGGGGTATGGGACCGCGCAAGTTTGCCTTCCCGCGGCGTAACCGCGTGATCGCAGCGCTGTCGCAAGCGCTCTTCGTGTCGGAGGCCGGCATGCCCTCGGGCACGTTCTCGACGGCGGAGGCCGCCATGGACCTGGGGCGTGAACTGCTTGCGGTACCGGGCTCCATTTTGTCACCCGAGTCGCGCGGTACCAACTATCTTATCGCCAACGGCGCCTGCTGCATTATTGACGAGGAGTCCATCGAGATGGCCATCTCGCGAATCTACGGTACCCTGCGCTATTCGCGCCCCGATGCGCCCGGTATCGAAGATCTGGACCTCACGCAGCAGGCCGTGATGCATGCCCTCATCGCCTCGCCGCTCAAGGTCGATGACATCGCCGCACTCGTCTCGCTCGATGCCGTCGGTGTGCTCAAGCTCCTGGGCTCGCTCGAGCTCGAAGGTCTCATCGAGCGCATGATGGATGGAAGGTATGCGCCCTCCAAGTTTGCCCTTCACGCCCAGACGCCCTTCGGTCACAATGGAAAACGTGTCAATTAGAAAGGTGTTTGCAGATGCTGTTTGATCAGGTGACGGTTATCGGTGGCGGTCTGGCGGGATCGGAATGTGCGATTCAGCTGGCAGATCGCGGGTTCGCCGTAAAGCTGTGCGAGATGCGCCCGCAGGTGAGCTCTCCTGCCCACCATACCGATCATCTGGCCGAGCTCGTCTGCTCCAATTCGTTTAAGTCGACCCGACCCGATTCCGCCGCCGGCCTGCTGAAGGCCGAGCTTGAGCGTATGGGCTCGGTGCTGCTCGACTGTGCTCATCGCGCCGCTGTTCCCGCCGGCGGCGCCCTTGCGGTCGACCGTGTTGCATTCTCCGAGCTCGTCGAGGCCGAGGTTGCCGCCCGTCCCAATATCGAGGTCGTCCACGGTGAGGTCACCCAGATCCCCGAGGGTCATGTGGTTATCGCCGCGGGCCCCTTGTGCTCGCCGGCATTGAGCGAGGAAGTCATGAAGCTTGTCGGTGGTGACGCCCTGGCGTTCTTTGACGCGGCCGCCCCGATTGTCGATGCCTCGACGCTCGATATGGACGTGCTGTTCTCGCAGTCGCGCTACGAGGAGCAGGGGAGTGGCGACTATCTCAATGCCCCGCTCAACAAGGAAGAGTACGAGGCCTTTATCGAGGCGCTCACCACGGCCGATCGCGTGGTGCTCAAGGACTTTGAGGGCGGGGACCTGTTCCAGGCCTGCCAGCCTGCCGAGGAGGTCGCGCGCACGGGCAAGGATGCCATCCGTTTTGGCGCCATGAAGCCCGTTGGACTCACCGACCCGCGCACCGGTCGCCGTCCTTGGGCGGCAATTCAGCTGCGCGCCGAGAACAAGGAGAAGACGGCCTATAACCTGGTTGGTTTCCAGACCAACCTGACCTTCGGCGAACAGAAGCGCGTCTTCCATATGGTTCCCGGCCTCGAGAACGCCGAGTTCTTCCGCTACGGCGTCATGCACCGCAACACCTTTGTTGATGCGCCGCACGTGCTCGATGGCACCTTTGCCGTTCCCGGCACGAGCGTGCGCCTTGCCGGTCAGATTACTGGTACCGAGGGGTACATGGAGGCCGTGGCGACGGGTCTGCTCGCCGCGCTCAACACCTATGCCGAGGCTATCGGTGCCGCGGGCGTCGAGCTGCCGCGCGTGGGCGCCCTGGGTGCGCTTGTGGGGTATGCGACCGATCCGGCTACGGTGGGCTACCAGCCCATGCACGTCAACTTTGGTCTTGTGCCGCCGCTCGAGGACGGTAAGCGTCGCAGCAAGCGCGATCGTTACCAGGCTTACGCGGACCGCGCCCTCAAGGCCCTGGATGCCTATCTCGAAACGCGCTCCGATCTGTTTGGAGGCGAGAGGTCATAGCTTTTGACCTGTACGATGTCGTCGACTCGTTCATTGCCTACATTGCACGCGTCGAAGGGCTCGCTCCCAATACGGTAACCGCCTACGCCTCGCGGCTCGAGCGCTTCGCCGCGTGGTGTGACCGCGAGGGCATCGACGCTCGCGCCGCCGACGTACGGACCGTTCGTTCCTATTTGGCCGAGCTTTCGCGTGGCCAGGTGGCGGCTCGGACCCTTGCGGCACACCTGTCTGCCATTCGCTCGCTCTATCGGTGGATGGCTGCCGAGGGAATCATTGAGGGCGATGCGGTCTCGGCGATATCCTCGCCCAAGCTGCCGCGCGATCTTCCCGGTGTTCTGACGACCCGGCAAGTCGAGTCGTTGCTCAAGACCCCTGACACCTCGACGCCTGCGGGGCTGCGCGATGCGGCGATGCTCGAGCTGCTCTATGCCTCCGGCGCGCGAATCTCGGAGCTCGCGGCGCTCAACGTGGAGTCTATTGGTTGGTCCGAGCGAACGCTGCGACTTTGGGGCAAGGGGAGCAAGGAGCGTATCGTGCCCCTGTATCGGCGCGCTCTCGAGGCGATCCGCCGCTATATTGAGGAGGGGAGGCCGCAGCTCCTTGCGCAGGCAAAGCGCGGCGACGGTGCGAACGGCGTTCATCCGCTGTTTATCTCGGCGCGTGGAAACCGTATGAGTGCCGCCATGCTCAGGAGGCGGTTCCACATGCTTGCGGCACTTGCCGGCATTCCTGCCGACATCGCACCGCATGCGATGCGCCATACCTTTGCGACCGATCTGCTCGAGGGCGGCGCGGATCTGCGTTCGGTTCAGGAGCTGCTGGGGCATGCGAGCTTGTCCACGACGCAGATTTATACGCATCTCACGCCCGACCGCCTCAAGCGCGCCGTGAGTCAGGCCCACCCCCGCGGTGAGTAGGGGAAGGGCCTTTCTCGCCGCACCGAGGTGTGTGGTTTTGATTGCGGGTTGGCAGGAAGGGGCAATCCTGCTATCATTCATCGGGTTGCTTCACGGCAACAGGTTTTTATCACGCACGCGCGGCTACTTCATACCGTGGTGCCCGGGCTTTGGTAGCACATGTCCGGGTTGGTTTTGGAGGATGACCCCGCGCGGAGGCAAACCACAGGAGGTTTAACATGGCTACCAAGATTAATATCCGCACCCTGCTCGAGGCCGGCTGCCACTTCGGTCATCAGACCCGTCGCTGGAACCCCAAGATGAAGCCGTTCATCTTCGGTGAGCGCAACGGCATCTACATCCTCGACCTTAAGCAGACCATCCTTGACGCCGACCAGGCCTACACCTTCGTCAAGAACGTCGCCAAGGGCGGCAACGTGCTGTTCGTCGGCACCAAGAAGCAGGCTCAGGAGGCCGTCAAGAACGCCGCTGAGCGCGCCAACATGCCTTACATCAACCAGCGTTGGCTTGGCGGTATGCTGACCAACTTCGTCACCATCCGCTCCCGCATCAACCGCATGGAGGAGCTCGAGGCCATGGTAGAGGACGGCCGCATGGCAGTCCTGCCCAAGAAGGAGCAGGCTGTTCTGGGTAAGGAGCTCGCTAAGCTCCAGACCAACCTCGGTGGCGCCCGCGACATGAAGGGTCTGCCCCAGGCTCTCTTCGTCATCGACACCAAGCGCGAGGAGAACGCCATCAAGGAGGCCCAGCGCCTGAACATCCCCGTCGTCGCCCTGATCGACACCAACTCCGATCCCGACGAGGTCGAGTACGGCATCCCCTGCAACGATGACGCCATCTCCGCTGTCACCCTTATGTGCGAGCTCATGGCCGACGCCTGCCTTGCTGGCTCCGGCAAGGAGCAGGTCTCCGTGGCCGAGATGGCCGCTGAGCCCAAGGCCGAGTAAATCAGTCCTATTTAAGTCTTTTTCATCTCTTTGAAAGGAACCACAATGGCCCAGATTACTGCCGCTATGGTCAAGCAGCTCCGCGAGATGACCGACTCCCCGATGATGGAGTGCAAGAAGGCTCTCGTCGAGGCTGACGGCGACATGGACGCCGCCGTCGACGTTCTGCGCAAGAACGGCCTCGCCAAGGCTGCCAAGAAGGCTGGCCGTGAGACCAACGAGGGCGCTGTCGCTGCGTTCGTCTCCGAGGATGGCAAGACCGGCGCTTTGCTCGAGCTCTCCTGCGAGACCGACTTCGTCGGCTCCAACGCCAAGTTCACCGGCTTTGCTTCCAAGGTCGCTGAGGTTGTCGCTACCACCGAGCCTGCTGACGTCGACGCTCTGCTCGAGAAGCCGATGGGTGAGGAGACCGTTTCTTCCGAGCTCACCGAGATGATTCACATCATGGGCGAGAACATGAAGATCTCTCGTTTCGCCGCCCGCAAGGCCGAGAACGGCGCCCTCGCTTCTTACATCCACATGGGTGGTAAGATCGGCGTCCTCGTCGAGTTCGCTTTCGAGAAGGCCGAGACCGCTCAGGCCGACTCCTTCAAGACCTTCGCTCATGACGTTGCCCTTCAGGTTGCCGCCGTCGCCCCGATTTGCGCTACCCGCGATCAGGTTCCGGCTGAGACCGTCGAGCACGAGAAGCAGATCTACATGGCTCAGGCTGCCGAGTCCGGCAAGCCCGAGGCCATCCAGGAGAAGATGGCCGTTGGCCGTCTGGAGAAGTTCTACAAGCAGTCCGTGCTCACCGAGCAGGAGTTCATCAAGGACAGCTCCCTCACCATCAAGAAGTACGCTGAGCAGGTCTCCAAAGAGCTCGGCGATACCATTACCGTCGTTGCCTTCGACCGTCTGGTCCGTGGCGAGTAAATAAGCTCTTGTAGCTGGTAATGAGCAGGCTGTGGGTTTTACTCACAGCCTGCTTTTTCATGGCTCTTATCAGAGCCTTTGATATCATATTGAGAGTCTAATTAAAGGAGGATCGCTTTGTCCGACATCCGATATAAACGCGTGCTTCTGAAGCTTTCCGGCGAAGCACTGATGGGCGACGGCCAATATGGCATCGACCCTAAGATTACCGATCATCTTGCCAAGCAGGTCAAGGAGCTGCTCGCCGTTGGTCACGAGGTCGGCGTCGTTGTCGGCGGCGGCAACATTTTCCGCGGCATGGCCGGCGCTGCCGGTGGCATGGAGCGTGCCCAGGCCGATTACATGGGAATGCTGGCAACCGTTATGAATGCGCTTGCCCTGCAGGATGCCTTCGAGCACAACGATGTTCCCTGCCGCGTGATGAGCGCTATTCAGATGAACGAGATCTGCGAGCCCTATATTCGCCGTCGCGCCATCAACCACCTTTCCAAGGGCAACGTCGTTATTTTTGCCGCCGGTTCGGGCAATCCGTACTTTACGACCGACACCGCCGCGGCTCTTCGTGCCTGCGAGATCGGTGCCGAGATTCTGATTAAGGCCACCAAGGTTGACGGCATCTACGACAAGGATCCCGTCAAGTGCGCCGATGCCGTCCGTTTTGACAAGATTACCTATCACGAGGTTCTCGTCCGCGGTCTGCAGGTTATGGATTCTACGGCTACGGCACTGTGCCAGGATAACCGTATGCCGATTTTGGTCCTCAACATCGATGGCGAGGACACCGTCAAGCGCGCGCTTTCGGGTGAGCCCGTCGGCACGCTCGTCTATCAGGAGGATTAAGCATGGCAGAGAACATCACCGTCCACATGGACAAGTCGCTCGAGTCCCTCAAGCACAACTTCTCCAAGGTTCGCACGGGCCGCGCCAACGCTAACATTCTGTCCGATATCTCGGTCGATTACTACGGTGTTCCCACGCCGGTTACCCAGGTTGCCGCCGTTAAGACCCCCGAGGCTCACATGCTGCTTATCGAGCCCTGGGACAAAGCGCTCGTCAACGCCATCGTGAAGGCCATCAGCGCTTCCGATCTGGGCATTACTCCCAACTCTGACGGTACCGTCGTGCGCCTGCCGTTCCCGGCTCCCACCGAGGAGCGTCGTCGCGAGCTCGTCAAGGAGTGCCGCGAGTATGCTGAGCAGGCCAAGGTTTCCATCCGCAACATCCGTCGCGACTTTAACAACAAGCTCGAGCGCGACGAAGAGCTCACCGAGGACGATGTCCGTCGCGAGCAGGCCAAGGTCCAGAAGCATACCGATGAGTATGTTGCCAAGGTCGAGGAGCTTCTGAAGGAAAAAGAAGCCGAGGTCATGGAGATCTAAGGTGCAATACGACGAGAACAAACTGGTCGAGTACTTTGCCGACGCCCCTGCGGGCGTCGGTTTTTCCGACCTTGACCTCAATAAGATCCCGCATCATATTTCGTGCATCATGGACGGTAACGGTCGCTGGGCCACGGCGCGCGGTCTGGCCCGCACCGAGGGCCACAAGGCCGGTATCGTCTCCCTGCGCGAGATCATTACCGCATGCGTGCGCTTGGGCGTCGACGTCCTTTCGGCCTATGCGTTTTCCACCGAAAACTGGAATCGTCCGCAGCACGAGGTCAATGTTTTGATGCATCTGTTTGCCAAGACGTTTATCGATGAGCTGCCGCTGCTTAAGCGCGAAAACGTGCGCGTTGTCTTTTTGGGCGATATTTCCGCACTGCCTAAGAAGACCCGCGATGTCTTTGAGCGAGGTCTTGCCGAGTGTGCCGACCACACCGGCATGACGTTGGCACTTGCCGTCAACTACGGCGCTCGTGCCGAGATCACCCGTGCTGCCCGTCAGATCGCGCTCGATGCCGCCGCCGGAAAGATTGATCCCGCCGCTATCGACGATGATATGGTTGCTTCGCACCTGTACACCGCTGGGCTGCCCGATCCGGAGCTTGTGATTCGAACCTCCGGCGAGCTTCGCCTTTCGAACTATCTGCTGTGGCAGGTTGCCTATTCCGAGTTTTATGTCACCGATACCTATTGGCCCGACTTTGATCGTTGGGGTCTTGTCAACGCCATTTTGGCCTATCAGGGCCGCGACCGTAGGTTTGGTGGACTGAGCAAGACCGAGGAGGCTTAATCGTGTCCGATCGTCCCAAGGCGTCAACTCCCAAGACGCCTTCCGCCAAGAGCGGCGCTGCTACGACTTCGTGGTTGGCCGGCTTTATTACCCGTGCCGCCGCAGGTATCGTCTACGCCGTCGTATTTATTCTCTGCTTGGTTTTGGGTATCGTTCCCACCGCCATCTTCGTCTCCGTCATGAGCGGCCTGTGCTGCTTTGAGTTTTTCCGCATGACGAAGCTCGATGGCAAGGTGGCCAACGAACGCCTGGGTATCGCTGCCGCCGTGCTCTTTCCGCTCTCGGCGCTGGGCGACTCGCTGCTGTTGAATGCCCTGCTTTTTGCTCTGATGCTTGCGGTGGGTATTTGGTATGTCTGGTCGGCGCGTACCCGCATTTCCGATGTTGCTGTGACGCTCATGGGTCCCATCTACACCGGTTTTATGCTGTCGGCCATCGTGCTGCTGCGCGATGCCGTGCCCGGTTTTGCCGGCGCCCTGCTTTCGGTGGGTGTTTGCGCGTCTCTCTGGGTTTCCGATTCGTTTGCCTACATCGTTGGCAGCCGTTTCGGCAAGCACAAGATGGTCCCCAAGATTTCTCCCAAAAAGAGCTGGGAGGGCTTTGTTGGCGGTATCTTGGGCTCGGTTCTCATCTGGCTCATTTTGTGGGCGACGCATTTCTATAAGTTGAGCTTGCCCTATGCACTGCTGTGCGGCGTGGTCGTGTCCATCCTGGGCGTTATCGGCGACCTTATTGAGTCACGCATCAAGCGTGGCGTGGGCGTTAAGGATTCCGGCAACCTTATTCCGGGCCATGGCGGCATGCTCGACCGTAGCGACTCGCTTATCTTTGGCTGCATTACCGCGCAGCTGCTTTTGATGATCGGAGGCGTGCTGTAATGTCATTCCAGACGACGTATGGCCCCGATGGACGTCTTCGCGTTGCCATCCTGGGTTGTACGGGCTCTATCGGCACGCAGGCGCTCGATGTTTGCCGTCAGCATGCCGATCGACTGCAGGTGACGGCGCTGTCTGTTAACTCCAGCACCTCGGAGCTCGTTGCCGCCGCCCGCGAGTTCTCGGTTCCGGCCGTTGCCGTGGCCGACATCACCCACGGTGCTGACGCTGTGCTGCAGGAGCTGCCCGAGGGTACCGAGCTCGGTGTTGGTGCGCAGGCAGTTTGCGAGCTCGCACGTCGCGATGATGTCGACTGCGTACTCGTGGCCATCGTGGGCGCTGCCGGGCTCGAAGCGAGCCATGCGGCCCTGACCTCGAACAAGCGTCTTGCACTTGCTAACAAGGAGTCCCTCGTTGTCGGCGGTGACCTACTGATGCCGTTGGCGCAGCCGGGCCAGCTCATTCCGGTCGACTCCGAGCACTCCGCCATCTACCAGTGCTATCTGGGGGAGAATCCTCGCGAGGCTCACTGCATTTGGCTCACTTGCTCGGGTGGTCCGTTCTTTGGCCGTACGCGCGACGAGCTCAATCGCGTGACACGTGCCGATGCGCTGGCACATCCAACGTGGGCCATGGGCGCTAAGATCACGATTGACTCCGCCACCCTCATGAACAAAGGTCTGGAGCGTATCGAGGCCATGCATCTGTTTGGCTGCGATCTCGATTTCATTAACGTGGTCGTGCAGCGCCAGTCTAAGATTCACTCCATGGTCGAGTATGCGGACGGCTCCGTGATGGCACACCTTGGCGCCTCCGATATGCGCATTCCCATCCAGTTTGCCTTCTCGTATCCTGAGCGTTGGGATACTCCGGCGCCTCGTCTTGATTTTCGTGAGTTGGGGCAGCTTACCTTCGACGCCGCCGATATGGACACGTTCCGCTGCCTGGCGCTTGCCGAGCGTGCGGGCAAAACCGGCGGCACTATGCCGTGCGTGCTTAATGCGGCCAACGAGGTCGCGGTCGATGCCTTCCTGCACGATGCCTGTACCTTTACCGATATCGACCGTATCGTGGAGTCGTGCATGGATGCACACGATGCACAGGCGGTCGTATCGTTTGAGCAGCTTCGCGATATCGACTCGTGGGCTCGCGCCAAGGCCGCCGAGGTGCTTGCTGCAACCCGTTCCTCATCGTAAGGATTGCTTTTCGTTTTATGGATACTGTTCTGAGTGTTCTTTCCTCGGTTTTTTGGGGCCTTTTGATGCTATCCGTCCTCGTGTTTCTGCATGAGGGCGGCCACTTTTTGGCGGCCCGTGCTTGCGGCGTGCGCGTCACCGAGTTTTTCTTGGGCCTGCCGTGCCGTTTTGACATCCATCACACGTCGCGTCGCATCGGTACCAAGTTTGGCGTGACGCCGCTGCTGCTGGGTGGTTATGCTGCTATCTGCGGTATGGACCCGACCGACGTCTCGTGCGCCGACCGTGTGCTTGCGGCGATCTATCGTCATGGTCGCGTTTCGGTTGCAGACCTTTCCGTCGAGCTGGAACTGCCCGAGGAGGATGTTCTCGAGGCTTGTGCCTTGCTTTTGGGCTGGGGTTCCATTGCGCCTTGGTACGAGGAAGGGGAGAAGCCTTCACCCAGTTACTATCCGGTTAGGTACCAGACGCTGCCGCGCGATGCTGCAGGATATACCACCTTTGACGGCCGCAAGTTCGATCGAGAGCATGCGACTGCCGAGGGCGATGTGTGGGAGCTGCCGGTCGCCGCTTCCGAGTTTCTTGAGCAGGAGCGTTCGCATACCTATCTGGGCCAGGGTTTTATCAAACGTGCCTTTATGCTGCTTGCGGGCATTCTCGTCAATATCCTGACGGGCTTTTTGCTGTTGATGAGCATCTACTCTATCGCCGGTGTATCGGTGCCGGTCGATAGCAATGTGATCGGTCAGGTCGAAGAAGGCTCGATAGCCGCCAAGGCGGGCATCGAGGCTGGCGACACGATTCTTAGTGTCGATGGCGTGTCCTGCTCCAGCTGGATGGATGTGTACGATGCAATCGGAGCGGCCGCCGGCAAGGACGATATCGCCATTGAGTATCAGCGCGATGGCAAGAAACTTTCGACCTCGGTTGCGCTCAAGGAGGACGAGCGTTTGGGTGTATATGCCTCTATGCAGGTGGTCCATTTGGATCCCATCACGTCGGCGCGCCTGTCGTTCTCCTATGTTCAGCAGACTGCTGAGGGCGTGATGCGTCTGCTGCAGCCGCAGCATACGATGGAGATACTCGATCAATCCACCTCGATTGTGGGCATCAGCGTCATGTCTTCTCAAGCGGCTGCCGCCGGTCCCGCGACGTTCTTGACGTTTGCCGCGCTCATCTCGTTCTCGCTGGGCTTTATGAACCTGCTGCCCATTCCGCCGCTCGACGGGGGAAAGCTGGTTATCGAGATCATCCAAAAGGTCGCCGGTCGCGAGCTGCCGCTGAAGGTGCAGACGATCGTCAGCTATGTCGGCATCGCGCTCTTTGCACTGCTGTTTGTCTACATGCTTCGTTCCGACGTCCTTCGATTTATTTTGTAGGGGAGTGTTTGGATTGTCTTTGTCCCATCCTTTGCCGCGCGAGCTGACGCGCCCCGTGCATGTGGGCGGCGTGCAGATCGGTGGCGGCGCGCCGGTGGTGGTCCAATCCATGACCTGCACCGATACCGCCGACGCGCAGGCAACGCTTGCACAAGTTCGTGCACTCGCCCAGGCTGGCTGCGATATCGTGCGCGTGAGCGTGCCCACCGAGGCCGCGCTTAAGGGTTTCCGCACGATTTGTGCCGAGTCTCCGGTGCCGATTGTCGCCGATATCCACTTTAACCATAAGCTCGCCATTGGTGCCGTTGAGGCCGGTGCTGCCAAGCTCCGCATCAATCCCGGCAATATCGGCGATTGGGCTAAGGTTGATGCTGTGATCGATGCCGCGGGCGCCGCTGGGTGCGCGATTCGCATTGGCGTGAACGCGGGCTCGCTTGAGCAGGATATCGCCGAGCGCGATGACCTTACGCAGCCCGAAAAGCTCGTGATGTCGAGTGAGCGTTTCGTCAAACATTTTGAGGACCGCGGTTTTACCAATATCGTGCTTTCCGCCAAGGCTCATAGCGTGTCCACGACGCTTGACACCTATCGTGCCCTGTCGCGCGAAATCCCCCATGTTCCGCTTCATTTGGGCGTGACTGAGGCCGGAACTAAGCTCCAGGGCACCATTAAGAGCTCTGTGGGCCTGGGTATTCTGCTTTCTGAGGGCATTGGCGATACTATGCGCGTCTCGCTTACGGCCGATCCGGTCGAGGAGCCGCCTGTCGCCTGGGGAATTTTGCAGTCGCTGGGTCTGCGTCGCCGTGGTCCCGAGATTGTCTCGTGCCCCACGTGCGCTCGCTGCCAGGTCAACCTGATTCCCATCGCTGAGGAGGTCACCGAGCGGCTTAAGAACTACTCCGCGCCGCTTTCGATCGCCGTGATGGGATGTGCGGTCAATGGCCCCGGCGAGGCTTCTGATGCCGACTTGGGCGTTGCCTGCGGACGAGGTCAGGGCCTGCTCTTTTCGCACGGCCAGATCATTGGTAAAGTAGCTGAGGACCAAATTGTCGACGCGCTTATGGCCGAGGTCGACAAGCTTATTGAGGAGAAATAAATGACCCGAGCAATGTATATGTCTAAGCTGTATGCTCCGACGCTCAAAGAGGATCCGGCCGACGCCGAACTTGCGAGCCATCGACTGCTGCTCCGTGCCGGTATGATTCGCAAGGAGGCCGCCGGTCTGTATTCCTATCTGCCGCTCGCGTGGCGCTCGATTCGCAAGATCGAGAACATCGTGCGCGACGAGATGGATGCTGCCGGCGCCCAGGAGCTCATGATGCCCATCATGGTCGATGCCGAGCTGTGGCGTGAGTCCGGCCGTATCGATGCCTATGGCAAGGAGCTCGTGCGCTTTGATGACCGCCACGGCCGCGAGTTCGTGCTCGGTCCCACGCACGAGGAGACTGTGACCGCCTTGGTACGCAATGAACTGCGTTCCTACAAGCAGCTGCCGGTGAATCTCTATCACATCCAGGATAAGTTCCGCGACGAGTTCCGTCCCCGCTTTGGCCTGATGCGCGGTCGCGAGTTCATCATGAAGGACGCCTACAGCTTCTCTGCCACGCAGGAGAGCCTGCAGGAGGAGTACGACAAGATGAAGCAGGCCTACGCCAATATCTGCGAGCGCTGCTACATCAAGGCCCTGCCCGTCGTCGCCGATTCCGGCGAGATCGGCGGTGACACCTCCGTCGAGTATATGGCGCTGGCCGAGGCCGGCGAGGCTTCGCTGGTCTACTGCGACGATTGCGGCTTTGCTGCCGACGACGAGGCGGCAAGCACTAAGGTTGTCGTGACCGAGGGTCCCGGCGACGGTACGCTTACCAAGGTCGAGACTCCGGGCATGGGCACCATCGAGGCCGTTGCCAAGTTCTTTGGGTTCCCCGAGAACGGCACGCGCAAGTCTCTGGCTCTCATCGACGCCGAGGGTAAGCCCGTTGTGGCCATCGTTCCGGGCGATCACGAGCTCAACGACTGCAAAGCCGAGCACGTCTTTGGCAAGGGCTATCGCATGATGACCGACGAGGAGCTCCAGACCTACGGTCTGCATAAGGGCTTTATCGGACCGGTTAACCTTCCCGAGGGCATTCGTCTGGTCTGCGACGAGAGCTTGCGTGAGTCCAAGCAGTGGGCCTGCGGTGCCAACGAGGTCGACTATCACTTTACCGGTGCCTGCCCCGAGCGCGATTTTACCGTCGACGAGTGGGCCGATCTGGTCACCGTCGTTGCCGGCGATCCCTGCCCGCACTGCGGCAAGCCGCTCTCCGCTGCCCGCGGTATCGAGGTCTCCCAGGTCTTCCAGCTGGGCACCAAGTATTCCGAGGCCATGGGTGCCACCTTTATGGACGAGGATGGCAAGGAAAAGCCGCTCATCATGGGCTGCTACGGCGTTGGCGTGTCTCGTTCGCTTGCTGCCGTCGTGGAGCAGCACAACGACGAGCACGGTATCGTCTGGCCGGTCTCCGTTGCCCCGTACGAGGTCGCGGTGATTCCGCTCGATCCCAAGAAGGAGGAGTGCGCTTCCGTTTGCGACCAAATCGTCGATGGCCTGTGCGCCGAGGGTATCGAGGTTGTCGTCGATGACCGTGACGAGCGTCCCGGCTTTAAGTTTGCCGACAATGACCTTATGGGCTTCCCGTATCAGGTGATTTTGGGCAAGCGCGGCCTTAAGAACGGTACCGTTGAGCTCAAGGACCGTGCTACGGGCGAGCGCGAGGATGTGGCGATCGATGAGGTCGTCGCCAAGGTCGCCGAGCTTGTGAAGGCAGCACGCCGTTAATCGAGCCCGCTGCGTTGAGTGCGCTTACGAAGCGGCCCTGCGTCTCTCGAGGGAGAGGGGCAGGGCCGCTTTTGCGTCTAAGAATCTTTAGTAGCTAAAAGGGAAACCCCACAGCCCATATGAGCTGCGGGGTTTCCCTTTGTGCCTCCGATGCGAAATGAATCGCTCAGATATTACTGATAATCGACGACGTCGATCCAGTTCTTCAGGAACTCATCGTTCACGTTGCGCTTACGAGCGAGCTCGGAAGCGGCAACGATGCTCGTCCACTGACGCACGACCTGCATGGGCATGTCGGCGCGGTCGCAGTAGAGCTCCAGGTAGGCCTCGGCCTGATCCTTGCTGTTGAGGGCAAAGAGCAGATAGGTGGTGGCAACGTCGGCAGCAGGGGAGCCCTGGGTGGCATGTGCCCAGTCGCAGACGTACAGCTGGCCGTCCTCGCCGACGATGACGTTGGAGGGGTTGAAGTCGCCGTGGCAGACCTTGAACTCCTTGGTCATGCCGTCCAGACGCTCCTGAAGGTTGTAGCGCGTAGTGGCATTGAGCTGATCGAGGCTGTCGATCATGCGGGCGAACTTATCGCGCTGACGGTTGAGCAGCGGGGAGGTGTAGCCGTGGATCTCGATCTGGAGGTCGACGAACATCTCGAGGTACTCACCAAAGCGCTGGGGCTCGGCAGTCATCTTCTCGGCAAGCGTGGTGCCCGGAACCTTCTCGGTCACGAGCGCCCAGCCGTTGGCGTTCTCGAGCTGAGAAACCTCGAGAGCCTTGGGGCTGCGGATGCCGCACTCGTTGATGCGGGCAAGATTCAAAGCCTCGTTGAACACGTCGGAGACGGGCTTGGTCTCGTTAAAGACCTTGACGATCTTGTCGCCCAGGTCGTAAACGACCTTGTTGCCGCGACGGACGAGCTCGGTCTTGGAATCGGGGAGCAGCATGATTGCATCCTTTCAACGATGCGATAGAAGCAACGGCGGGGGCGTGCGTACACCCGTGCACCCCCGCCGCAAATAACCGTGCTAAAACTAGCAGACGGCGTAGTCCTGGGGCTCGCGGCCGTAGTAGGCGTCCAGGTAGAGCTCCTTGATCTCGCTCATGAGCGGGTAGCGCGGGTTAGCGCCGGTGCACTGGTCGTTGAATGCCTGCTCGGTCATCTCGTCGAGGGTGTCGAGGAAGTACTGCTCGTCAACACCGTAGTCGGCGATGGTCTTCTTGACGCCGATGAAGTCCTTGAGCTCCTCGAGCTTCGTGATGAAGTTCTCGAAGACCTCCTTGTCGTCCTTGCCCTCGATGCCGCAGTACTTGGCCATCTCGGCGTAGTTGTGCAGCGCGTTGGGGTAAGGATACTGGGAGAAGGTACCCATCTTGACGGGAGCCTCGGCGGCGTTGTAGCGCATGACGCGAGTCAGGATGACGGCGTTGGCGAGGCCGTGGGGCAGGTGATGGAAGGCGCCGAGCTTGTGAGCCATGGAGTGGTTGAGGCCCAGGAAGGCGTTGGCGAAGGCCATACCGGCCATGCAAGAGGCGTTGTGCATCTCCTCGCGGGCATGCGGGTCCTTGGCGCCGTTCGTGAAGCTGGAGGGCAGGTTCTCGAAGACGAGCTTAGCAGCGCGCTCGGAGAGGCCCTTGGTGTAGTCGGAAGCCATGATGGAGACGTAGGACTCGATGGCGTGGGTCATGACGTCGATGCCGGAGGCAGCGGTCAGGCCGCGCGGGGCGGTCATGCAGTTGTCGGCGTCGACGATAGCCATGTTGGGGAGCAGCGCGTAGTCGGCGAGCGGCCACTTGATGCCGGTCTCCTTGTCGGTGATGATGGCGAACGGCGTGCACTCGGAGCCGGTACCCGAGGAGGTCGGGACGGCGACAAAGTAGGCCTTCTTGCCCATCTCGGGGAAGGTGAAGATACGCTTGCGGATGTCCATGAAGTCCATGGCCATGTCCTCAAACTTGCACTCGGGGTGCTCGTACATCATCCACATGATCTTGCCGGCGTCCATAGCGGAGCCACCGCCGACGGCGATGATGACGTCCGGCTCAAAGAGGGCCATCTGCTTGGCGCCGCGACGTGCGCACTGCAGCGACGGATCGGGCTCGACGTCATAGAAGCAGTCGTGGGCGATGCCCATCTCGTCGAGCTTGGCCTCGATGGCGCGGGTGTTGCCATTCTTGAAGAGGAACTGGTCGGTGACGATGAAGGCGCGCTTCTTGCCCATGACGTTGCCCAGCTCGTCGAGGGCGACGGGCGTGGAACCCTTCTTGAAGTAGACCTTCTCGGGAGCGCGGAACCACAGCATGTTCTCACGGCGCTCGGCCACAGTCTTAACGTTGATCAAGTGCTTCACCCCAACGTTCTCGGAGACGGAGTTGCCGCCCCAGGAGCCGCAGCCCAGGGTCAGAGACGGCTTCATGCCAAAGTTGTACAGGTCACCGATGCCACCGTGCGAAGACGGGGTGTTGATGACGATACGGCAGGCCTTCATGACGTGCTCGAACAGGCTGATCTTCTCGGCCTGGGCGGGGTGCACGTACAGAGAGGCGGTGTGGCCCGGGCCACCGGCGAGCACCAGGTGCTCGGCCTTGTCGACGGCCTCCTGGAAGTCCTTGGCGTGGTACATGGCCAGGACCGGGGAGAGCTTCTCGTGGGAGAACTCCTCCTTGGCGGGGTCGGTGGAGGTGACCTCGGCGATCAGGATTTTGGTCTTGGCGGGAACCTCGATGCCGGCGAGCTCGGCGATCTTGGCGGCGGCCATGCCGGGGATGCGGTGGTCGAGAGCGCCGTTCTTGAACATGGCGGCACGCAGGGCCTCCATCTCGGCACCCTGCTTGACGAAGTAGCAGCCGCGCTTCTGGAACTCGGCCTTAACCTGGTCATAGATGGTGTCGATGACGGTCACGGACTGCTCGGAAGCGCAGATCATGCCGTTGTCGAAGGTCTTGGAGTGGATGATGGAGTTGACGGCGAGCAGCACATCGGCGGTGTCGTCGATGATGACCGGGGTGTTACCGGCGCCAACGCCCAGGGCGGGCTTGCCCGAGGAGTAAGCGGCCTTGACCATGCCCGGGCCACCGGTGGCGAGGATGATGTCGACGTCGCGCATGACCATGTTGGTCAGCTCGATGGAGGGGACATCGACCCAGCCGATGATGCCCTCGGGGGCGCCGGCCTTGACGGCGGCGTCAAGCACGAGCTTGGCGGCGGCGATGGTGCACTTGGCGGCTGCCGGGTGCGGGGAGATGATGATGCCGTTGCGGGTCTTCAGGCTGATCAGCGTCTTGAAGATCGCGGTGGAGGTGGGGTTGGTCGTCGGGATGACGGCGCCCACGATGCCGATGGGCTCGGCGATCTTGGTGATGCCGTAAGCCTCGTCACGCTCCAGGACACCACAGGTCTTGGTGTTCTTGTAAGCGTTGTAGATGTACTCTGCGGCGTAGTGGTTCTTGATGACCTTATCCTCAAGAACGCCGCGGCCGGTCTCCTCGATGGCCATCTTCGCCAACGGGATACGAGCCTTGTTGGCGGCCATGGCGGCCTCATAGAAGATCTTGTCGACCTGCTCCTGCGTGTACGTAGCAAAAAGCGCCTGGGCCTCTCGCATCTGAGCGAGCTTAGCCTCAAGCGCCTCTACGTTGTCCACAATTGCGGGAGTAGTGTTTTCCGGTGACTTTTTCACCATTTGTGTCTCCTTGCGATCGGAGATTTACCCTACGCCTTGCATGATAGCAAGAAATTATTCGGCGAACGGTCAGATTCCTCTAAAAGGCACACTAAAACGCTTCAATAAAATGAAACGTTTTAAGCAAACTAATTACCAGTGCATCGCCTCGTTCATTGGGGATCGACTTATATGAGCGCTTTCACTCATGTAAGTCTGTCCCAAATGAGTGCAAAAAGGCGCCCTCCGTTGGGGAGGACGCCTTTGGTAAGTTCAATGTGAACGCGAGGTCTTTGACCCGGAGAGTCCGAGGTACTTGTTGGTAAGACCTTATTTAGGAGCGCGCAACCTTGCCGGACTTGAGGCAGGTGGAGCAAACGTTCATCTTGCGACGGTGACCATCGACGACCACGTAGACGCGCTGGATGTTGGGGCGGAACTTACGGTTGGTGACGCGGTGAGAGTGGCTGATGGAGCGACCGGCAACGGGGTGCTTACCGCAAACTTCGCAAACTTTGGACATAACTGACCTTCCTTGGGCGACAAACGAACATGTCGCGTTAACAAACAAGCCTGAACTATAGCACAGAAGCAGTTCCCTGTGCGTAATCTACACAGAGATATTTCTCTTTTGGCGATAGTGCTCACGCCACGGCCCTGGACGTAGATCCGATTTGCGTGCAGCAGAGGGGATTATGCCAGCTCGTGCGTACGTTTTCAAGCTCGTCCCACAAATATATATAGGTTTATTGAGCATTGGGCTCCGTTTACGGATTGCCCTGTATTTATGCTCGCAATTAAGCTCGAGGTTGGCTACACTATCCCTTGACCATTAAAGGGGTACGAGATACCCACATGGAATTACATAGCTGCCAAAGAGCAGCCCTTCCTGTGGGTGTCTGGTCCGCTTTGAGCGGTCGGGCATCTATTTTTTTGACTGTGTCAGCAGTCAAGACATGTGAGGAAGGAGATCGATGGGCACGACTTCCCCCAAGGCGGTCATCATGGACGAGACCGCCGTCAATCGAGCGATGACCCGCATCGCGCACGAGATTCTCGAGCGCAACGAGGGCTGTGAAGACCTCGCTCTGGTCGGCATCGTCACGCGCGGCGACCTTCTGGCAAAGAAACTCGCCGAGGAGATCAAGGAGATCGAGGGCGTCGACGTTCCGCTCGGCAGCCTCGACATCAGCTTCTATCGCGATGACTACGCTACCAATTTCGCTCCCGCGATCCACGCCACCAACATTCCCTTTAGCGTCGACGGCAAGCGCGTCGTGCTGGTGGACGACATCCTGTATACGGGCCGTACCATTCGCGCCGCTCTCGACGCCGTCATGGACCTGGGCCGTCCGAGTCGCATTGAGCTGGCAGTCCTCGTTGACCGCGGCCACCGCGAGCTCCCCATCTCGCCGGACTTTGTCGGCAAGAACGTTCCCTCGTCGCATGAGGAGAACGTGCACCTATATATGAAGGAAGTCGACGGCCGCACCGCCGTCGAGATTAACGACGTCGCGCCGGGTTCCCACGTGGGCTCCGCGCCGCTGGGAGGTGAGTAGTACCGTGGCGTTCAACCATAAGCACCTGATCGACATTACCGAGTACTCCGAAGAGGACATCAAGCTCATCCTCGAGACCGCCAAGGCGTTCTCCGAGGTCAACGAGCGTGCGATCAAGAAGGTCCCCACGCTCAAGGGCAAGACCATCGTCAACATGTTCAACGAGCCCTCGACGCGTACCCGCAGCTCTTTCGAACTCGCTGAGAAGCGTCTTTCGGCCGACAGCCTCAACTTTGGTGGCTCCTCGACCTCCACGGTCAAGGGCGAGAGCCTCGTTGACACCGTCGAGACCCTCAACGCCTATAAGATCGACTGCATCGTCGTGCGCGACAAGCACGCCGGTGCTCCCTACATCGTCACGCAGAACTCGCCCGCGAGCGTCATCTGCGCCGGTGACGGCAAGCACAACCACCCCACACAGGCCCTGCTCGACCTGTACACCATCTGGGAGCACAAGGGTGACTTCCACGGTCTGAAGGTCGCCGTCGTCGGCGATATCGCCCACTCCCGCGTCTGCGGCTCGCTGATCCCCGCGTTGAAGATCATGGGCTGCGAGACCTACGCCGTCGCCCCCGGCACGCTGCTGCCGCCGGCGCCCGAGGTCCTGGGCTGCGACCACGTGACGAGCGACCTCGATTCCGTCCTGCCCGAGCTGGACGTCGTCTACATGCTGCGCGTGCAGCAGGAGCGCCTCGAGGGTGCCCCGTTCCCGACCATTCGCGAGTACCACAAGCTCTTCGGCCTGACCAAGGACCGCGAGAAGCTCATGAAGCCCGATGCGATCATCTGCCACCCGGGCCCCATCAACCGCGGCGTCGAGTTCGACTCCTATATGGCCGACCACCCGCAACGCTCCGTCATCCTGGAGCAGGTCTACGCCGGTATCTGCGTGCGTATGGCTATCCTGTATCTGCTGCTTGGAGGTGCCGATAATGGCCTTGCTTCTTAAGAATGCCCACGTCGTCGACCCGTCCGTCGAGCTTGACGGTGTCGTTGACGTCCTGATTGACGGCGATAAGATCGCCGAGGTCGGCGAGAATCTCGCCGTCGAGGGGGCCGAGGTCCGCGACCTTTCCGGCAAGTACCTCGTCCCCGGCCTGGTGGATATGCACGTTCACCTTCGCGAGCCCGGCTACGAGGTCAAAGAGGACATCGAGAGCGGCACCCGCGCAGCTGCCAAGGGCGGCTTTACCGGCGTGTGCGCCATGCCCAACACCGATCCCGTCACCGATAACGGCACCGTCGTGGAGTTCGTCAAGTCCCGCGCTGCCGAGGTCGGTCACTGCCGCGTCTATCCGTCGGGCGCCATGACCCGCGGTCTTAAGGGCGAGGCCATGTCCGAGATGGGCGATATGGTCGCCCACGGCGCCGTCGCCTTTACCGACGACGGTCGCGGCGTGCAGGGCGCGGGCATGCTCCGTCGCTGCATGGACTACGGCAAGATGTTCGGCAAGGTCTTTATGAGCCACTGCCAGGACGAGGACCTGGTCGGCCACGGCCAGATCAACGAGGGCAAGGTCTCGACCCGTCTGGCCCTCGAGGGTTGGCCGGCTGCCGGCGAGGAGCTCCAGATCGCCCGCGACATCGAGATCGCCAAGCTGACCGGTGCCAAGCTGCACATCCAGCACATCTCCACCGCCCATGGTCTGGAGATCGTGCGTGCCGGTAAGGCCGCTGGCGTTCAGGTCACCTGCGAGGCCACCCCGCACCACATGTTCCTGACCGAGAACGACCTGGACGAGACCTACAACACCTCGCTCAAGGTCAACCCGCCGCTGCGCACCAACGAGGACGCCGAGGCTATCCGTCAGGGTGTCATCGACGGTACCGTCGACGCTATCGTCACCGATCACGCTCCCCATACCCCGTGGGAGAAGGCCCGCGAGTTTGAGCTTGCTCCCTTTGGCATGATCGGCCTCGAGACCTCGCTGTCGCTTGTACTTACCGAGCTGGTCAACACGGGCAAGATGAGCATGGGCCGCATGGTCGAGCTCATGGCCATCAAGCCGCGTGAGATCCTGGGCCTCGACCAGGTTCAGATCAAGGCGGGCTCCGTTGCCGACCTGACTGTGTTCGACGCGTCCGCCACCTGGACGGTCGGCGAGGATGGTTACGAGTCGCGCGCCGAGAACTCCGGTTTCGCCGGCCGCACGCTCACCGGTCGTGCCACCGATGTGTTTGTCGGCGGCAAGCAGACGCTCGCCGACGGCTGCATCTGCTAGCATAGCCTTATTGCTTTTGTGCGCGGTGCCCTTGCGGTGCCGCGCTTTCTGTTCGTTTTGACCATGCAACCGCATGGGGGATTGGAGCGTCTATGCCCACACCTTCCACTGCACGCATGCACGACTTTGAGGTCGTCTCGAACCGGGAGATTGCCGACGGCATCTTCTCGCTCGTCATCTCGGCCCCCAAGCTTGCAAGTGCGCTCAAGCCCGGTCAGTTTGTGAACATTGCCGTGCCCGGTGATGCGTCCTCGCTGCTTCGCGTGCCCCTGAGCTTCTATCGCGCCGACGCCCAGGCCGGCACCGTCGAGCTGTGGTACGCCGTCGTGGGCGACGACACCCGTCGTCTGTCGCAGATGGCCCCCGGTTCCACCTCTAATCTGCTGGGCCCCGGCGGACGCGGCTGGCTTGTGCCCGAGGGCACCAGGAAAGCGCTGCTCGTTGCGGGCGGCATCGGTGTTCCGCCCGTGCTGTGCCTTGCCGGTAAGCTTGCCGAGCAGGGTGTGGCCGTCGACGTGTGCCTGGGCTTTGGCACCGCGTCCAAGGCTGTGGGTATCGATGAGTTCCGCGCTCTGTGCGATACGGTCGACGTTTGCACCGACGACGGCTCGCTCGGCACGCACGGTTTTTGCACCGATCCTGCCGCCGAGCTGCTCGGCGAGGGCGGCTACGACTAC
>CAJMRN010000010.1 GCA_905215815.1 uncultured bacterium
GCCGACAAGGGTAGCGCCGCTGCTGCCGAGTCCGTCTCCGGCGAGGTGACCTACGACGGTGCCTCCTCGTTCCAGGCTCTCGTCGAGGCCGCTGCCGAGAAGTTCATGGATGCCAACCCCGACGTCTCCGTCTCCGGCTCGGGCAACGGTTCGGGCAAAGGTCTGACCGCTGTTGCCGCCGGCACCGTCACCATCGGTAACTCCGACGTCTTCGCCGAGACCAAGCTCGAGGCCGACCAGGTCAAGAACCTCGTCGACCACGAGGTCGCCGTCGTGGGCATGGGTCCCGTCGTCTCTAAGAACGTGAAGGTCGACGACCTGTCCCTCGAGCAGCTCAAGGGCATCTTCTCCGGCCAGATCACCAACTGGAAGGAGGTCGGCGGCGACGACGCCAAGATCGTCGTTCTCAACCGCAAGGCCGGTTCCGGTACCCGCGCCACCTTCGAGGCTGCCGTCTTTGGCGACGAGGCAGTCGACTTTAAGGGCGACGCCGAGCTCGACAAGTCCGGCGACGTCCAGACTCAGATGGGCAGCACCGATAACGCCATCTCCTACCTCGACTTCTCGCACTTCGATGACTCCAAGTTCAACGCCATCAAGGTCGAGGGCGTCGAGCCCAAGAGCGCAAACGTCACCGACGACTCCTTCAAGATCTGGGCGACCGAGCACATGTACTGCGCCAAGGACGCCGACGAGGTCACCAAGGCCTTCCTGGACTTTATGCTTTCCGACGACGTCCAGGGCAAGCTCGTCGAGGAGCAGGGCTTTATCCCCGTCTCTGCCATGAAGGTCGTCAAGGACGCCAGCGGCAAGGTCTCTGCTAAATAAGTAATCGCCCCCGGAAAGGTTTGCAATGGCAAAACAGCTGCCAAAGCGCGACCTTGAGAACGTGGGCCTGGGCGTCACGGGCGCGTGCGTAGCGCTCGTGACGCTTGTCGTTGCCGCGCTTATCTTCATGGTCGCCCAAAAGGGCCTCTCGGCTTTTCTCAAGGATGGCGTTTCGGTTGTCGAGTTCTTCACCGGCACCAAGTGGGACCTGGCCAACACAGCCGAAAACGGTCTGCCCTATACCGGCGCCCTGCCCCTGATCGTCACCTCGTTTGCGGTCATGGTGCTCTCCACGCTCATCGCGCTGCCCATCGCCATCGGCTCCGCCATCTTTGCGGTCGAGATCCAACCCAAATTTGGTTCCAAGGTCTTTCAGCCGCTTATTGAGCTTTTGACCGGCATTCCCTCGGTCGTCTTTGGACTGATTGGCTTTCACGTGGTCGTCGGACTTATGAAGTCCGTTTTCCACGTGAGCACGGGTCTGGGCATCCTGCCCGGCGCCATCGTGCTGGCTGTCATGATCCTGCCGACGATGACCACCCTTTCGGTCGATGGCCTGCGCGCCGTGCCCGACGGCTACCGTCAGGGCTCGCTCGCGCTGGGCTACACCCGCTGGCAGACCATCTGGCACGTGGTGCTCAAGTCCGCCATGCCGTCGCTCATGACTGCGGTCATCCTTGGCATGACGCGCGCCTTTGGCGAGACGCTCGCCGTGCGCATGGTCATCGGCGGTATCGAGGCCATGCCGACGTCGCTGCTGTCGCCGGCCTCGACCATCACCACCACGCTCACCACGTCCATGGCGGTCTATGCCGAGGGTTCGGCCCAGGACGATGTTCTGTGGGCGCTCGGTCTGCTGCTGATGGGTATGAGCCTCATCTTCATCCTGATCATCCACATTATCGGCCGCAAGGGGGCGAAGGCTCGTGGCTAGCACGCGCATCCATATCGACGAGGCGAGACTCGGGCGCGTCCAAAAGCAGGATCGCATCGCCACGGGCGTGCTGACGGCAATCATCGCCATCGTCATGCTCATCGTCGTCTCCATGGTGGCCTATATCCTGTTCGAGGGCATCTCGACGCTGTTCCAGCCGGGTTTTCTCACGCAGCCGTCGCGCGCCAACGGAACTCAGGGCGGCGTACTCTACCAGCTGTTCGACTCGTTCTATCTGCTGCTGATCACCCTGATCATCTCGGTGCCCATCAGCCTGGGCGGCGCGGTCTTTTTGGTTGAGTACGCGCCGGACGGTCCCATCCGCGACATCGCTTCCACCGCCATCGAGACGCTGTCCTCGCTGCCTTCCATCGTTGTCGGCATGTTCGGTTTCCTGGTGTTCTCGGTGCAGCTGGGCTGGAAGTACTCCATCATCTCCGGCGCCGTCGCGCTCACCATGTTCAACATTCCCATCCTGGTGCGCGTGATTCAGCAGGCGCTCGAGGACGTGCCACAGGCCCAGCGTGATGCGTGCCTGGCCATGGGCCTTACCCGCTGGGAGGCCACGCTGCACATCCTGATCCCCGAGGCCATGCCTGCCATCGTGACCGGCATCGTGCTTTCGGCCGGCCGCGTGTTTGGCGAGGCCGCGGCACTGCTCTTTACCTCGGGCATGAGCTCGCCGGTGCGTTTGAACTTCTTGAGCTTTAACCTGTCGAGCCCCACCTGCGCTTGGAACGTGTTCCGCCCCGGTGAGTCGCTCGCCGTGCACATCTACAAGATTTACGGCGAGGGCAGCCCCGAGGCCCAGCAGATCGTTTGGGGCACCGCTGCACTGCTGATGATCTGCGTGCTGCTGTTTAACATAGTTGCCCGTATCGTGGGCAAGCAACTGGCAAGGAAGATGACGGCCGAATGAGCGAGATGAAAGCAACGCCCGCAACCGAAGCGGCATCGTCCGACACCCGGGACTTCCTGTCGAGCGTGGGGGAGAGCGAGAAGCGCGTGCGCGTGAACGGCAAGGCCGTGAGCGACGAGGTCGTGCTCTCCACTAAGGACGTCAACGTGTACTATGGCGACCACCATGCACTGCACAATACGTCGCTCGACTTCCACAAGGGCGAGATCACGGCGCTCATCGGGCCTTCGGGCTGCGGTAAGTCGACCTTCTTGCGTAGCCTCAACCTCATGAATCGCGAGATTCGCGGCTGCCGCGTGGAGGGCGAGATCAATTACCGCGGGCGCAACGTGAATACCAAGACCGAGAACACCTACGAGCTGCGTCGCTCCATTGGCATGGTGTTCCAACAGCCCAACCCGTTCCGCAAGTCCATTCGCGACAACATCACGTTTGCGCCTAGGCGCCACGGCATCACCGACCGTGACGAGCTCGACCGCATGGTCGAGGAGAGTCTGCGCGGCGCGGCGCTGTGGGACGAGGTCAAGGACAAGCTCGACAAGAGTGCCTACGCGCTTTCGGGCGGCCAGCAGCAGCGTCTGTGCATCGCGCGCACGCTGGCGCTCAACCCCGACGTGATCCTGTTTGACGAGCCCTGCTCGGCGCTCGACCCCATCTCGACGCTGGCGATCGAGGACCTTATGTCGTCAATCGTTGCCGACCGTGCCATCGTCATCGTGACGCACAACATGGAGCAGGCGTCGCGTGTGTCCAACCGCACGGCGTTCTTCTACATGGGCGATATGGTCGAGTACGACGAGACCGACGAGATTTTCCAACGGCCCAAGGATAAGCGGCTGAATGATTACCTCACCGGCATGTTCTCCTAGTCCGGGACATGCTTGAGGCCCGTGGCGGCCACGGTCGCCACGGGACTGATTGGAGGGGCGGGTCATCTCTTGCGGGAGATGGCCCGCCTTTTTGCTCTGCGACCGAAGCGACCACCACAAAGGGGACAGGCACCTTCGTGGTGGTTTGGGGTGGGGCTCGCTGCTATCATGGACAACGTTGAATTTCTACGAAGGAGCAGGGCATATGGCGATTCTTTTGGGATGCGATTCCATCAGCCTAGAGTTTCCCACCAAGCATATTTTCGATAGCGTGACGCTCGGCGTGGGCGAGGGCGACCGCATTGGTATTGTTGGTAAAAACGGCGACGGCAAGTCGACGCTGCTGAGCGTGCTCGCCGGCACGCTGGAGCCCGACGATGGCCGCGTGACGCATCGCCGCGGCACCACGATCGGTCTGCTCGGCCAAAAGGACCAACTTGTCGACACCGATACCGTGCATCATGCCGTCGTGGGCGACACTCCCGAGTATGAGTGGGCGTCGAGTCCGCGTACGCGCCAGATCCTCGCCGGTCTCATTAGCGATGTGCCCTGGGAGGGCACGGTGGGCGAGCTTTCGGGCGGTCAGCGCCGTCGCGTGGACCTTGCGCGCCTGCTGATCGGCGACTACGACGTGCTCATGCTCGACGAGCCCACCAACCACCTGGACATGCGCACCATCAACTGGCTCGCGCGTCACTTAAAGGCCCGCTGGCAGCGCGGTCAGGGCGCGATGCTCGTGGTCACGCACGATCGCTGGTTCTTGGACGAGGTCTGCACCAGTATGTGGGAGGTCCACGACGGCCAGGTCGATCCTTTCGAGGGCGGTTACTCCGCATATATCCTGCAGCGCGTAGAGCGCGACCGTATGGCCGCGGTTACCGAGGAGCGTCGTCGCAACATGGCGCGCAAGGAGCTCGCGTGGCTGAGCCGCGGTGCCCAGGCGCGCTCCACCAAGCCCAAGTTTCGCGTGGATGCCGCTCGCGAGCTCATCGCCGACGTACCGCCCGTACGCGACGAGCTGGAGCTCAAGCGCCTGGCGGTGAGCCGCCTGGGCAAGCAGGTTATCGACGTGGTCGACGTGGACGCCGGCTATGCGGATACCGATGGCGCGCCCAAGCAGGTACTTTCCGACGTGACTTGGCTCATCGGTGCGGGCGACCGCTATGGACTTTTGGGCGAGAACGGCGCTGGCAAGTCGACGCTGCTCGACGTGATTCAGGGCAAGATTGAGCCCACGCGCGGCCGCGTGAAGATTGGCCAGACGGTGCGCTTTGGCGTGCTGTCGCAGCAGCTCGAGGAGCTCGAGCCCTACATGGGCGATACGATCCGCGAGGTTCTCGGCAACTATAAGAAGTACTACGTCATCGACGGCAAGGAGATTTCGCCCGAGAAGCTCTGCGAGCGCCTGGGCTTTACGACCCAGCAGCTCTGGAGCCGCATCGGCGATCTTTCGGGCGGCCAGCGCCGTCGCCTGTCGCTGTTGCTGACGATCCTGGACGAGCCCAACGTGCTTATCCTGGACGAGCCCGGTAACGACCTGGATACCGACATGCTCGCGATTGTCGAGGATTTGCTGGACGGCTGGCCCGGCACGCTGATCCTGGTGACACACGACCGCTTCTTGATGGAACGCGTGACCGACCAACAGTGGGCGCTGCTCGACGGTCACCTGACGCATATGCCCGGCGGTGTCGACCAGTACCTGCGCCTGTGCAACGCCACCGCCGAGGGTGAGCCCGTGGGTGCGCCGAGTGCCAAGACCGGCACGTTTGACACCGGTGCCGCGGCGGCTGCGGCCGAAAAACCCAAGTCGAGCGGCCAGCCCAATGGTCTTTCCAACGCCGAGCGCCAGAAGCTCCGCCGCGAGGTGAGCTCGCTCGAGCGCAAAATGGAGACGCAGCGCGCCCGCGTGGAGGAGGCCGAGGCCGCGATGGCCCAGGTCGACCCCACCAACTACACGGCGCTGGGCGAGCAGCAGGCAAAGATTGACGAGGTTCACGCCGCCATGGACGAGTTGGAGATGGCGTGGCTCGAGGCGAGCGAGAAGCTCGAGGGCGAGGAGTAGTCGAGGATGATCAAGGCCGCATTTTTCGATATCGACGGCACGTTGCTGAGCTTTAATACCCATCGGATTCCGGCGTCGGCGCAGCAGGTGCTCGACAGCTTTCGCGAGCAGGGGATTGCGTGCGTGATTGCCACGGGTCGCCCGACCTACCAGATGCCGGATTGGCTGTTCGACTTGGGATGGGATGCGTACATTACGCTTTCGGGCCAGCACTGTTTTGACGCTGACGGCGTTTACCGCAGTTGCCCAATTGATCCGGAGGACGTCGCGGCGATCGTGTGCCAGGTGGCGCAGGGTCGCTACGACTCGCTGTGCATGCAGGGCGAGAACTCGTTTGTGAACCGTCTGTCCAAGCGTGTGGTGGCGGCTGCCGACAATGCCGGAATCTCGTATCACGAGGAGCCTTTTGAGCATGCTTTCGATGCACCGGTTTACCAGTTCTGCGCCTTTGTGGACCCGGCCGACCAGGGTATAGTTACCGATGTCCTGTCGCATTCTACAACCACACGCTGGTGCGACCTGTTCTGCGACATTATTCCGGCCAACGGCGGCAAGGACCTGGGCGTGGCGGCGACGCTGGAGCGCCTGGGCATCGACGCGAGCGAGGCGATTGCCTTTGGCGATGGCGAGAACGACCTGTCGATGTTTGCCGCCGTGGGCACGAGCGTGGCCATGGGCAACGCACAGGACACGGTGAAAGCTGCGGCGACCTATGTGACGACCGCCGTGGACGACGACGGGATCTATAACGCAGCGAAGCACTTTGGGCTGCTATAGCTGCGGCTCGGCACTTGGGGACGTTCCTTTTCTGCCGGTAGCTGGGACACTCCTTGCGCGTTGCGTGTCGTGTCGCCCTGCTTGCTCCGCGCATTTTGTGAAACACGGTTAACTTTTTAGACAACGTAGTAAGACATGGGCAACTTTTGCGGTAAAGTAAATCAAGCAAAAGTATCCAAAGGCTAACTAGAAGCCATCGCGAAAGGCGGCCCATGGCCCTGCGTGAATCCGGAGAAGACTATCTCGAATCTATTTATGTGCTCTCGGAGCGCCAAGGCATCGTTCGATCGATTGACGTTGCCGAATACCTGGGCGTAACCAAGGCAAGCGTCTCTAAAGCCATGGCGACGCTGGAAAGCAACGGCTATGTCGAAATGGGCAAACGAGATGTTCATCTGACAGAGCGAGGGCTGGAGGTCGCTCGTCAAATGTGGGAGCGTCACTGCTTTTTCGTGGGGCTGCTGGAGGATGCGGGTGTTTCGGCTGAGGTCGCGTCGCAAGAGGGCTGCCACATGGAGCACTGCCTGAGCGAGGAGAGCTTCGAGAAGCTACGGGCGATGTTGGGCCGGGAAGATGTAGCGGGTTCAACAACAGAAGCCTAACTGACCCACAGTAGCGCGGAGTTCGCGCAAAGCGCGAACCAGCGACCGGGATCAGTAGCCCCACCAACTAAGTCCAACTCAGACAAGGAACCCCGCCAGCAAGCGATGCCCAAGAACCACCAACAACGTCACCGCAGGCCGGGACCGGGCTTGGTTTTGAAAACGTCCTCGCGCATGAGGCCCGCCTTTCCTGCTCCTGCGGAGCAACGGAAAGACGGGCCTCGCGCTGCGGAGTGTTTTCAAAACCAAGCCCGGCCCCGGCCGGAGGGACCACAAACAAGCTACAGGTTCTTGACACCCATCGCGCGCATGGCGTTCAGGATGGCGATGATCGCCACGCCCACGTCGCCAAAGACGGCGAGCCACATATTGGCGATGCCCAGCGCCGCGAGCACCAGAATCAGCAACTTAATGCCCAGCGCAAAGATGATGTTCTGCCAAACAATCGTCATGGTCTTGCGCGCCACGCGGATCGCGCGGACGATGTTGGACGGCTTATCGTCCATGAGCACGACGTCGGCAGCCTCAATTGCGGCGTCGGAACCCATGGCGCCCATGGCAATGCCAATGTCGGCGCGGGTGAGCACGGGCGCATCGTTGATGCCGTCACCGACAAAGGCGAGCTTGCCCTTGACCGATTCGGCCGCCAGCAATGCCTCGACACGCTCGACCTTATCACCCGGTAACAGCTGCGCGTGGAACTCGTCGAGACCGAGTTGCTTGGCTACAGACGCCGCAACCTCCTCACGGTCGCCCGTGAGCATGACGGTGCGCTTGACGCCGGCGGCGTGCAGGTCGCGAATCGTTTGCTCGGCATCGGTCTTTATGGTGTCGGCAATTACGATGTGGCCGGCGTACGTATCATCGACCAGCACGTGGAGGATGGTGCCGACGATCTCGCAATTGGGCGCTTCGATACCGGCCACAGCAAGCATCTTGGCATTGCCGACGATGACGCGCTTGCCGTCGATAATCGCCGTCACGCCATGGCCCGCGTCATTGGTGGAGTCGCTTACGCGTTTGGGATCGAGCTCGCCCTGGAAGGCGGTGCGTACCGACTGCGCGATGGGATGGTCGGAGAATGACTCGGCAAGGGCCGCGACTTCGAGCAGCGACTGCTCGGTGTAGCCTGCCTCGGGGTGTACCGCCACGACCGAAAACGTGCCGTTGGTGAGCGTGCCGGTCTTGTCAAAGACGACGGTGTCCACATCCGCGAGCGTCTCGAGGTAGTTAGAGCCCTTGATGAGGACGCCCAGCTTGGATGCGCCACCGATGCCGCCAAAAAAGCTGAGCGGCACGCTGATCACGAGCGCGCATGGGCAACTGACGACGAGGAAGGTCAGGCCGCGCAGGATCCAGTCGGACCAGGCGCCGGTGACCAAGCCGCCGCCGAGCGCGAGTACCGCGGCCGCGCCGGTGACGGCGGGCGTGTAGACGCGGGCGAAGCGCGTGATGAAGTTCTCGGTACGCGCCTTCTTTTCGCTGGCGTTTTCTACGAGCTCCAGGACGCGCGCGACGGTGGACTCGCCAAACGGCTTGGTGGTGCGCACGTGGATGAGACCCGTCATGTTGATGCAGCCGCTGATGATATCGTCTCCGGTTTTGGCCGGGCGGGGGATCGATTCGCCGGTAAGGGCGGCGGTGTCGAGTTGCGTCTCGCCCTCGATGATGACGCCATCGATGGGCACGCGCTCGCCGGGCTTAATGACGATGACGGTGCCGACGGCGATGTCATCGGGGAAGACCTGCTCGAGTGTGCCGTCGGGTTGCTCGACGTTGGCGTAGTCGGGCGCGATGTCCATCATTGCACTGATCGATTTGCGGCTCTTGCCCACGGCGTAGGCCTGGAACAGCTCGCCGACCTGGTAGAACAGCATGACGGCGGCGCCTTCGGCCATGTGCGGGTCGGTATCGGGGAAGAGCACCATGGCAAACGCGCCGATGGTCGCGACTGCCATAAGGAAACTCTCGTCGAAGGCCTTGCCGCGGCGGATGTTGTTGAATGCCTTTTGCAGTACGTCGTAGCCGGCAATCAAAAACGGCATGAGGAACAGCGCGAAGCTGGCGTAGATGTTGCCGGGCTCCCCAAATGCGATAGCGAGAGCGCCGAGCTCGTCGAGGGCATAAACGACGGCAAAAATGCCCAGTGCTACCAGGATGCGGTTACGCTTATGCTCAAGGGACTCTTTCTTCTTGCGCTTTTTCTTTTTCTTTGTGGGATCGGCGGCTGCCATGATTTAAACCTCCCATTTGAATGTATGAACACTCGCTCATATAATTTCGCGAGCAAAGGCCGCGGCAAGCGCGGCCTTGCGGGTCAGCGTATGCGCAGGCTAGAGAATGATCTCGCAGTCCGGCTCAGCATCGGCGGTAAACTCCACGACGCGGTCAAGGACCTCGTCGAACTCGGCGTCGTCGGCCTCGAGCGTCAACTTCTGGGTCATAAAGTTGACCGAAACGGACTTGACGCCATCGAGCTTGGCCAGCTCGTCCTGAAGCTTACGCGCGCAGTTGGCGCAGTCGATCTCGTCGAGCTTGAACTGTTTTTTCATGGTGGGTTCCTTTCCCTGTTTTTGCGGCTTGGGTGCAGGCCGCGCTGGTACCGTGGTTGGTCGTTATTCGCAGATGTGGCTCATGCCCTGGTTGAGCATGGTGTAGACATGGTCGTCGGCGAGCGAGTAGAGGATATTGCGCCCGTCGCGCCGGAATTTAACCAGGTGCGACTGCTTGAGCGTGCGCAGCTGGTGCGACACCGCAGACTGCGAGGTTGCGGTCGCTTCGGCGATGTCTGCCACGCAGAGCTCGCGACCCATGAGGGCGTAGAGGATTTTGATGCGCGTGGTGTCGCTGAAGACCTTGAACAGGTCGGCAAGGTCGTACAGCAGCTCCTCGTCGGGAAGGTCCTCGGGCGAGCAAGTGGTGGGGATGTCGGGCACGATGGTGGTGTCGATGCTGGACTTTATTTCATCAGCGGGATCGCTCATAGCAATATCCTTTCATATGAACATGCGCTCATATAACTTACTTCCGAGTATATGAGTGCATGTTCATATGTCAATCTAATTTGTGAAATATTTTGCTATCGAATGGCCCTAGTGGCGGCTAAGGGCATTGGTGGGCGCGGATAAGGCGCCGGTGCCAACGTGGGTGCCCTAGCGACGTGCAAAAACGGGTCGATATCCACTTGGATATCGACCCGCATTGCGTTGCTTGAGAGGGACGCCTCGGCGTGTCGCTTTTGCACAGGCGCTATGGCCCGGCAAGTATTGCTCGCGAATGGCGCCTCTACTTGGCAATCTACTTGGCAAATAGGTTCTTGAGGTTGAACTCGGCCTGCACCGTGCGGAGCATAAGGTCGGTGTCGTCGAGGCCCAGCTGCTGCTCGTTGGCGTCGACGGCGAGGGTGCCGCGACGGCGCGCCCAGTTCTCGAGTGCAGCGGGCGCGGACTCGCGGGGGAGCGAGCGCACATCGGCATCCAGACTGCGGCAGATCTGGCGCGAGTCGATGACGATAATCTTGCCGGCGCGGCGTGCCTCGGCGTAACCGTCCAGGTGGATCTTGAACCAGCTGTCCTCAAAGGCGGCGTTGTGCGCCATGTACGGGTACTTCTTCATAAGCTTGAGCAACTGCTTTTGCAGTTCCTTGTTCTCGCGGAAGGGCGTTTTGCCGTCAATGTCATCCCAGGTGATGTGGTGGATATTCGACAGCGGCACATCCTCGCCGCGGTAGATATCGGGCAGACCGCAGTAGTGCGCCTCGGCGTCGTGCGGGACGGCGTCGCTGGTGAGCTCCATGATCTCCCAGCCCACGTTGATGATGTAGCCGCGCTCGGGTGCGCGGCCGGTGGTCTCGATGTCGATGCCGAGCACCGTGCCCTGGATGGGCTTGCGGGCGTAGGCGACACCGAGCGCGTCGCGGTCGCCGCGGATCTCGCGCATGACGGACGCGGCGGTGCGCTTTTGCATCTTGCCGATGGCGGCGCAAGTGTCGGCGTCGGACAGGCCGCGCGAAAGCGTCGCGGGCGTCACGTTGCGCAGACGCGCCTCGCCAATCTGGTCGCACAGGTCTCGGTTGCGATCGGCCAGGTCGCGCACGGTGGCAAAGTCGAAGCCGGGGTCGTCCTCGGCGGTAAAGTACTCGGTCTCGAGCACCTTGAGGGCCTCTTCGCCTTTCTGGCGCTCGGATTCCATGGCACCGTGATCGCCATAGATGAACATGGGGATAAACGGCTGGCGCTCGTATTCGAGTGCTTGCGATACGTTCATATGCTGCTCCTTGGACGGGCCGCGTCATGCGGCTCGGGTTTGTCGAGTTATGGCGAGATGATAGTTTACCATGGGCAACTATTGGCATCGCGCCTAGGACAACTACAATACCCTAGTTGACCGCTAGGACTTTTACAATGCTGCCGAAAGACACGAAAGGTTCCATCCGTCATGGATTTGCTGATTGATATTCTGCTCGACGCCGGCAAGGACACGCTCTCGCTGGTGCCGTTCTTGTTGGTGACATATCTGGCTCTCGAGACGCTCGAGCATGTTGCGGGCGACCGCGTTAACGGCGCCATCAAGCGTGCCGGCGCCGCCGGCCCCGTCGTTGGCTCGTTGCTGGGTATGGTGCCGCAGTGCGGCTTTTCGGCGATGGCGGCAACGCTGTACGCCGGTCGCGTCGTGACGCTGGGTACCCTGGTGGCGGTGTTTCTCTCGACCTCCGACGAGATGCTGCCGCTGCTACTTGCCGAGCAGGTTCCCGTGCAGACTATGGCGATGCTTTTGGCTTCGAAAGCGCTGATCGCGCTGGTCACGGGCTTTATCGTGGATGCCGCCATTCGCGGTCTGCGTCGCAACGCCCGTGCGCATGCGGCGATTCGCCGTACCGTGTTGGGAACTGCTGCCAATCCGGCGCACGTTAACTGCGCGCATGACGACCACAGCGGCGGTGACATCATCGACGAGGTGGCCGAGGCTGGCGTGAGTGCCGATCACATCCATGAGCTGTGCGAGCGCGACCATTGCGGTTGTGATGAAGACGAGGATGAGGACGAGAACGGGCATGGGCACGAACATGGACATGACCATGATCACGGTCAAGAGGGCGAGCATGAACACCATCATGGCCACGGCCACTCCCACTCTCATGAAGGCGCGCCCGTCCTGTCGATTATCCGCAGCGCCATCTCGCATACCGTGCAGGTATCGGTATTCATTTTCCTGGTAACACTGATTCTGGTCGCCGTGCTCGAGACCTTTGGTGAGTCCGCAATCGAGCAGTTCCTGCGCGGCAACGAGACGCTCGCCGTTCTGGGTTCGGCGCTTGTCGGCCTGATCCCCAACTGCTCGGCGAGCGTGGTCATTACGCAGCTGTATCTGGAAGGCGCGCTGCAACTGGCACCGATGCTCGCCGGCACGCTCATTTCCGCCGGCGTGGGCTACCTGGTCCTGTTCCGCACCAACCGCAGCGCCCGCGAAAACGCTGTGTTCCTGATCATGATGTACGTCATCGGCGCTGGCTGGGGGCTCGTTTTATCTGCCTTCGGCCTCTAAGTAGGCCTAACAAAACGGGCTTCAAAATAGCCATGTTCGGTGCCTGCGCAATGCGGCGATGCATGGCATTTTGAAGCCCGTTTTTTGTTGAGCCATGGATCCTGAGCGCTCACACCGTCCAAAACAAAAAGGCAGATTTTAGGCATGTCCTAAAATCTGCCTTGGTTAGCGGAGCAGCTCGGTGAGGTTGCGCTTAAAGCGGGCGCGGTCTTCGCTGGTGAAGGCTGCCGGCCCGCGGGTGCGACCGCCGGCGCGACGCACCTTCTTTTCCTCGTGGCGAATAAACAGCTGCATGTCGATGGTCGCCTTGTCGTACACGCGCCCGCGCACACCGATGGCGGCGGCATTGCGGCCGAGCACCATGCTCGCCAGGCCAATGTCCTGCGTCACGACCACGTCACCCGCCTGCAGACGTTCGACAATGGCAAAGTCTGCGCTGTCGGCGCCTACGCTCACATCGAGCGTAGTGACCCAAAAGCCGCGTCGTGCGTGCTCGGCATCGCGCGGATCGTCGCGGCGAATGTGCCGCTCCAGGTTTTGCGTGCTGTTGCCGGCGATAACCACGGCGACGCCCGCCCGCCGCGCGCAGTCGATCGACTCGCGCGTGACCGGGCAGGCGTCGGCATCAATAAACAGCGTTCGCGGCATCTAGCGCACCAGCTTGCCAAAGCGGATAGCACGAATAATCAGCGTCACGCCAAACACCAGGAGCGCGGCGCCGCTAAAGATGACGAGCATCTTTGCCGACCACAGCGGATAGATAAACACGAACACGCCGGCGATGATGGAGAGCGCGCCGCTCAGGATAGCGAGGGCGCGGTTAGACGAAAGCTCGGATTCCAGAATGGACATGACACCTTCGACAATCCAGCCAAAGCCGGCCACGACCACCACGAGCGTGGTGAGTGTAGCGGCCGAGAAGGCCTGGTTGCGCAGGATCACCACGCCGCCCAGGATAATGAGCAGGTTGGCGATGATGCTCGTAACGCGCCAGCCGGTGGGCAGCAGCGGTTCGAAAACAGCGGTAAACAGCCTGATCGCGGCCGTGATTACAAAGTAGAAGCCCAGGACGGTCGTTAGGAAGACGAGGGACTTGGCGGGCGCAAACAGCAACGCGATGCCGGCAAGCAGTGCGATGACGCCCGTGACGGCGTAGATCCAGCGCACGGCCTTGATTGCCTTGCCTGCCATGCTTTTCTCGTCAAATCCAAACGCGTTCGATTGCTTGTCATCGTTCTTAAAGATGCCCATGAGGTCTCCTTTCCGCGTGGCGTAAGCCTTAATCGTTACAACCAGTATCGCCTAAAGGCGCTGGCGTAAGGGTCGGGGAGGGCGAAGTGTAACCCAAAGGCCCCGATTTGTTCTCGTTGTTCCCCATGTCGCGTTATTCTATTTAACAGGTGTAGAACATTGCGGCTCTGTTCGTTATTGTCTGCGTTTTAGGTTAGATTTTCTAAGAACAATTGGCTTGTATTGGGGGTCTCTATGAACGAAGCTGTTCCCGCGGCGCCGTCGAGTGCGGAGTCGATGGCAAAGCAAGGCTGTGAAAAGCTTGGCTTGGATACGTTTGATGCGCTGGTTCGTCGCGCTCGCACATGCCGCCGTTTTGACGAGTCCATGCGCGTGCCGCGCGAGTTTTTGCTCGAGCTGGCAGAGCTGGCGCACCTGGCTCCCTGCGGCGCTAATGCTCAGCGTCTGCGTTTTCATGTGGTGAGCGGTGCTGAGGACTGCGCGCGTGTATTTGATGAGCTCGCGTGGGCCGGTGCGCTCAAGGATTGGTCGGGTCCCAATGAGGGCGAACGCCCGACCGGCTACATCGCAGTTCTTGCCGAGCGCACCGTTCCTGGCAAGCCCGCCGCGCCTATCACCGAGGTCGACACGGGCATCGCGGCTCAGACGATGATGCTCGCCGCGCGCAGCGCAACGCCCGAGGTGGCGGCTTGCATGTTCAAGGCCTTTACGCCCCGCGCAATCGATGCCATGGGGCTCGATAACGACAGATACGAGCTCAAGCTGATCATGGCTTTTGGCGTGCCAGCCGAGACACAGGTGATCGACGCGATCGACTCCAACCCGGATGGTTCTATCAATTACTGGCGCGACGAGGCGCAGGTGCACCACGTTCCCAAGCGTCCGCTTGCCGACGTGCTGCTGTAGTTGCGCGCCATTTCGGCGTGATCCGGCGGCAAAACCACCACAAAGGTGCCTGGCCCCTTTGTGGTGGTGCGAGAGGAGGGCGTGTGGCCGATCTGTATTTGGTGCGACATGGGCAGACTGAGCTCAATGTGCAGAACATTTTGCAGGGCTGGCACGATTCGCCGCTTACGGCGCGCGGGCGCGAGCAGGCGCTGGCGACGCGCGCCGCGTTTAAGGCGCGTGGCATCTCCTTTGACCATGCGTATTCGTCTCCGTTGGGTCGGGCGCTCCACACGGCCGAGCTGATCGTTGGCGAGGGTCTTCCCATAGAGCCGGTCGACGACCTGCGCGAGTGGCACCTGGGCTCGCTGGAGGGTACATCAAATCGCGAGATGCCGCCGCAGCCTTGGGGTGATTATCCGGTTGCCTTTGGTGGCGAGTCGGAAGCGCAGCTCCAGTTGCGTATGGTCGCGGCGCTGTCCCACATCATGGCCAGGCCGCAGCACGATTGTGTGCTTGCGGTCTCTCATGGCTCTGCCTGCCATGAGTTTCTTAGATGCGTGACCGGCGGGGGAGAGCAACCCGACAACGGTGCCGTGCTTCATTTTGGCTATTTCGACGGGGCGTTTTCGCTCTTGGGTTGGTAACAAACGAAAGGACCCCTATGAATAAAGATCTGTATCTGGTCCGTCATGGACAGACGATATTCAACCTTAAACGCATCATTCAGGGTTGGAGTGACTCGCCGCTCACGCAGTTGGGCTGCGAGCAGGCGGCGCGCGCCGGTATGTTTTTGCGCGCACGTGGCATTGAGCCCGACCACGCCTACACCTCTACGCTGCACCGCACCGAGCAGACCATCGCCAGCCTGTGGCCGGGTCTTGCCTACGAGCGCCTTGATGGCCTGCGCGAGTGGTATTTTGGCGACTTTGAGGCCGAGCGCGTGATGCTGATGCCCGTGCGTCCGTGGCGTGACTTTTATCGTCAGTTTGGCGGCGAGGGGCAGATGCAGGTGCGCGAGCGCATGGTGGCGACGTTAACCGATCTTATGCGACGCCCGGACCATTCGTGCGTGCTCGCGGTGAGCCATGCCTCGGCAATCAAGGAGTTTTTGGACCACGTGAGGGGCGCGGCGGCCGACGAGCACGAGCGCGTGCCGGGCAACTGTTCGGTGCTGCATTTTGCGTTTGACGATGCGACCGATACGTTTGGCCTGGTCGAAGTCTTTACACAGGAAGATTATGCGCGCGAGCTGGGGCTTGAGCCGCTGGTTGCTGCCGCGGGTCCGCAGCGCGGGTAGCGCGGGCGTGGCGATGCGGATCGCCGACATCATTGTTCGATGCGAAAGGGGCGGGGATGCATACGCATGTATCCCCGCCCCTTGTTTGTTGAGCTATCGAGTCTTTGTACGAGGCGTTTACGCCCTGTTAGAACCGTGCGATCTGGTGGGTGAGCAAACCCGTTGGAACCTGCGGTGCGCCGCCGGCGACCTGCACGGAGGGGAACAGCGCGGCTACAGCAAAGTTGAACGGCTCTTTGCCCGTGTAGGTGCCGGCTGTGCGGGCCTCGTTTGCCAGGAGCTGCGCCGCCCCCGCCAGCGCGGCGGCGTAGGCGGGGTCGTCTGCCGGCGTCGGCTCCGGCGCCTGGTCGAGCATGGCTCGGATGGCGGCAACGGCGTCCTCGCGCTTGACCTCCCACACACGGTGTGTAATGCCGGCGGGGTCGGTGACGGCATAGAGCGAAGCGCCCTCTTTGGCGGCGCCGAGGATGATATTCATGACGGGGGAGGCTTCGTAGGTAAGTGCCACAGGGCGGGGCTGCACCTTAAGCTCGGCGATTGCACGGGCGGCTGCGGTCGCATCTGCGGGGGTTACGCCGTCGCCCGCCAGTATGTCGACCGGGCAAATTGCTACAACGCCTGTCACGCGCCCCGGCTCTCCCGAACACTCGTACACGTAGTATGCCGCACCCGGATCTTTGAGCATGAGCCCGTCGGCGATGGCGCCGCGCAGGGCGTCGTTGCCGCTCAGGATGCCGCCCATCTGCGGCAGCGCTTCGAGCACGCGATCCTGAGCTGGGCGGATGCAGGGAAACGGAAGTGCTTTCATGGGCGGTCCTAACGCGCGAGTCGGTTTGTTCGCGGCTTATTATGCCCCAACTTGGCCGCTTGCGTCCCAGAGTGTGTTATCGGCAAGCGCGATGAGTACGTTCTGGCAGCGAACGATATCGGCATGGGGCACATACTCGTTGGGCTTGTGCGCGAGCGCCAACGAGCCGGGGCCGTAGCTCATGCAATTGCGGTTACCTGTTTTGCCGGCAATGACGGCGGTGTCGGTGTAGCCGGTAAAGAAGCCGACGGTCGAGTCCGCGTCCGTCGCGTCATCGGTGGCACGCTTGAGTGCGGCTAGAAGGGGAGAGTTCGGGTCGCGCTCGATGGCGGGGCGGTCGCCCGTCACGGCGTAGCTGCCATGGCAACCGGGAACCGCGGCCTCGGCGGCGGCAATGGCATGCTCGACCATGTTGATCGCGGCGGCCGTATCGGTCGGCGGCGTCAGGCGCATGTCGACCCAGACCTTGGCGTGGTCGGGCACGACATAGGGGCGATAGCCGCCCTCGATTTGTCCAAATGTGACGGTCGAAGGCCCCAGCTCCTTATGCAGTGGCAGCGCCGAAAACGCGCGACGAAGCGAGCACACAACCTCGGCCATGGCGGCGACGGCGTCGGCGCCCTTCCAAGGCTGGCTCGCATGCGCCGTGACGCCGGCCATCTCGATCTCGAACCACGTGCGACCCTTGTGCGCCACCTGAATCTGTCCGTCGGTGGGCTCGGTGTCCAGCACCCATTCGCGCGAGCCGACCCAGCCGGCATCGATGGCCGCCTCGGAGCCGCGCATAAAGTCCTCTTCGTCAACCGAGCAAATGAGCGAAAAGCCGCGGTGGGGAAGTGCGCCCTTCGCCGCAATGCGCTCGAGCGTATGGACCAGAGCGGCAATGGCGCAGGCCAGACCGCCCTTCATATCGCAGGCGCCGCGGCCATAGAGCTTATCGTCCCGCACGGTCGCCCCGAGCGGCGGCGTGTCTGCGTCCCAGCCATCGCCCAGGGTGACGGTATCCATGTGGCAGATGTAGACGAGTCGCGGCTCATCGCTCATGCCCGGCACGGTGACCATAAGGTTGCGGCGCCCGGGGAGTACTTCGAGCTCCTCAATCTGCACGGCATTGAGCGCGGGGCTATCAAGCTGCGCCAGTTGCTGTTCAATGAGCCTCTTAATGAAGTGCTCGATCTCGCCCTCATATGCGCCGGGGTCCGAGCTGTCAATCCTCACAAGGTCCTGCGCAAGCCGCCAGGCAAAGTCCTCATCAACCATATGCAACCTCACAATCAGTCTGCTTTCCAAACCGATTGTAAGCCTCCTGAGAGATTCACGACGTGCAGGTAGCAGTATTTACCGTTCGCAGGCCGAGCCATCGCGTTTGCCGTCCGGGCGGGCTCGCAAACGACGTAGTGGGTACGTACCCTTCATGGACGACATGCTGTGCGACATATCTGCCTTTCGGTATCACCGGATACCCCCACAGGTCTTGGCAATAATGCCGGACCTGCCCGATTCTGTGGACGATCAGCGCAGGGAGCGCCTTTGTGAGCATCCGCTTGTCAAACATTTCCTGGGCACCCCGTTACACGTGTTGGCACAGGGCAGCTGTGGACGTAAGGGCGATCGTATTGTCAGACATGTTTGGAACGGGGAGAGGCCGTTTGGCTCCGTGCGGCAGACAGAGTTTGGCCTCGATGTCGCGTCCCCGCTCTTTACGCTGTTGACCATTGCTTCCTCGGTCTCAAACGAGCGTCTGATCATGTGCATGTATGAGATGTGCGGCACCTTTGCCGTGTGCAAGATTGCGCCTCAAGTAAAGTTGGCACTTGAGCAGGCATATGGGGGCCGGTGGGGCGACGCACGATTAGGCTGGGAAAACGTAAAGGATGCCTCGGGGAATCCAACGGACTTGTGGAAACGACCCCCCTTGATCGAGCTCTCTGAACTTACGGAGTTCGCCAATAAGATCCAGGGGCTCCGCGGTGCTAAATCGTTCACACGTGCCGCGAAATGCATTACGGGGATTGTGGCATCGCCGCTTGAGGTTCAGGCTTCGATGCTGTTTGGCCTTTCGAGGCTGCGCGGCGGCGAAGGGCTGCACCTCACCAATAACGTCGAGATTCGCATGACGCGCAGCGCCCGCTTGATTTCGGTGCTTGATAGGCGCTACGCCGATATCCTGCTGTCAAATAAGGACGGCAGCCGAGAGTGCTTGGTTGAATGCCAGGGTAAAGCCATTCACGGATCCATAGAATCCAAGATCTCGGACTCCGATCGAACGACGGCCCTGCAGACGATGGGATATCCTGTCGTTCTGATGACCTATGGTCAGCTAGTCGACTCCGATGCCTTCCGCGTGGTGATGGAACTCATCATGTCCTATCTCGATATGCCGCTGAAAGACAAGACGCCGCGGCAGCAGGAGCTCGAGCGGCGGCTTCGTGAGGAGATTTTTATCGATTGGGCGGGAATGTAGTTGTGCAGGTAGAAAACGGTCGCGGGAACTAGAGTTTTGGTTGCGAAAAAACTTCAGTTGCTCCTTGGAAATGGCTTGAAAAGTGCTACCCAGAACGAGTTATTTCGGAAAATGGACAGTCAACTTTAATTTGGCATATAGAGATCGATTTTTACCTACTAAAACCCCTGATAAAGCTGCTGATAAAAGCAGCTGTGCTTAGCGACTAGGGCCTCACTGTCGATTATCCGAAACAACTTGTTCTGGGTAGCACTTTTCAAGCCGCCGGGAGCACGAAATTCGCCCCCCGATTTCGTGAAAACGGGGGGCGAATGGACTTCGTGGTCTGTCTGGCAGGCTTGGCGCCGACGCTACTTGATCACGCGCACGCGATACATCGACGGAATCTGCTTGAGCGCCTCGATGGTGCTGCTGTCCAGGTGCTCGTCGGTGTCGAACATGGTGTAGGCGTTCTCGCCGGCGGACTCGTTGGTCATACGCTGCACGTTGGCGTTGTCCTTGGCCAGGATCGCCGTGATCTGGCCGATCATGTTGGGCACGTTGGCGTGCAGGCAGGCGATGCGGCTTGCGGCGCGCGCCTTGCCCATGCTGCAGGCGGGGTAGTTGACGCTGTGCGCTATGTTGCCGTTCTCCAGGTAATCCTTGAGCTCGCTGATGGCCATGTCGGCGCAGTTGGCCTCGGCCTCGCCGGTGCCGGCGCCCGAGTGCGTGGTGATAAACGTATTGGGCATCTTGACGGTCTTGGGCGTGGCGAAGTCGCAGCTAAACCAGCTGAGCTTGCCCTCGCGCAGGGCGGCGTCGACGGCGTCCTCGTCAATGATGGTCTCGCGCGCGTAGTTGATGAGCACGGCGTCGGGCGCCAGTAAGTTGATCTGCTCGGTGCTGATCATGCCGATGGTGTCTGCCTTGCTGGGCACGTGCACGGTGAGGTAGTCGCAGCCGCGGCACAGGTCCTCGAGCGTGCCCACGCGCTGCACCTCGCGGCTCAGCACCCACGCGTGCTCGACGGAAATGAACGGATCGTAGCCGTAGACGTCCATGCCCAGATCGACGCAGGCGTTGGCGACCTTGGAGCCCACGTTGCCCAGACCGATAACGCCGATGCGCTTGCCCTTGAGCTCGCGGCCCACAAAGGCCTTCTTGGCCTTCTCGGCGTCGACCTGGATCTCGGGGTCGTCGGCGTTGTCGCGCACCCAGTTCATCGACTGCACCACGCCGCGGCTCGAAAGCACCAGCATGCCCAGGACGAGCTCCTTGACGGCGTTGCTGTTGGCACCGGGGGAGTTAAAGACGACGACGCCCTTCTTGGCGTACTCCTCGACGGGGATGTTGTTGACGCCGGCGCCGCAGCGGGCGATGGCGCGGATGCCCTCGGGCAGCTCGTAGCCGTGCAGGTCGGTGGAGCGCATCAGGACGGCATCGGCCTCCTCGGCGGTGCCCACAAACTCGTAGCCCTCGCCAAACTCGACCTTGCCGTCCTTGGTAATGTCGTCGATGGTCTTAATCTTACGCATGAAAAACTCCTTAGCAGGTTTGTCTAAAACAGGTGGTTTGAAGTGGCTGGTCGGCCCGCGTGTTGCGGGCTAGTTAGATCGCGGACTCAAACTATGCTGCGCTTCGAAGTCCTTCATGTACGTGGCCAGCGCTTGCACGTCCTCCATGGTGACGGCGTTGTACACGCTTGCGCGCATGCCGCCGACGAGGCGATGGCCCTTGACGTTTTGAATCTGGTGCTCGGCCGCGCCTGCAACAAAGGCCGCATCGAGCTCGGCGTCGCCGGTGCGGAAGGTGACGTTGGCGATGGAGCGGCTGTCGGCCTGCGTTGTGCCATGGAACAGCTCGCTGTGCTCGAGCAGGTCGTAGAGCAGGTTGGCCTTGGCCCAGTTGCGCTCGGCCATGGCGGCAAGTCCGCCGGTCTGCTCAACCCAACGGAACACCTTGCCGCACACGTAGATGCCAAAGGTGTTGGGCGTGTTGAGCATGGAGCCCTTGGCGACCTGGGTCTTGAGGTCCAGGTACTGCGGCGTCTGCGCAAAGGCGGGGCTTTCGGCGATAAGGTCGTCGCGCACGATGACCACGGTCACGCCTGCGGCGCCGGCGTTTTTCTGCGCGCCGGCGTAAATGAGCCCGTAGCGCTCAACGTCGAGCGGCTGTGACAAAAAGCAGCTCGAGACATCGGCGACCATCGGCACATCGCCGCAGTTGGGCAGCTCGTGGTACATGGTGCCAAAGATAGTGTTGTTCTGGCAGATGTAGACGTAGTCGAGCCCGTCGCCCGCGGCCTCGGCGGCAATGCGCGCGTTGACGTCGGCCATGTCTGGGATGCGGTCGAAATTGGTGTCCTCGGAGCTCGCGAGCAGCACGGCCTCGCCGTACTTGGCGGCCTCCTTGTACGCCTTGTTGGCAAAGTTGCCGGTCACGACGTAGCCGGCGCGGCCGCGGCGCATGAGGTTCATGGGGATGCCCGCAAACTGCAGCGTGGCGCCGCCCTGCAAAAACAGGACACGGTAGTTGTCGGGGATGCTCAGCAGGCGGCGCAGGGTTGCCTCGGCGTCGTCGATGATCTGCTGGTACATGCTAGATCGATGGCTCATCTCGAGCACGGACATGCCGCAACCGCGGTAGTCCATCATCTCGTCGGCGATCTCGGCGAGCACGCTTGTGGGCAGTGCGGCCGGGCCAGCTGAGAAGTTGTGCACACGTGCCATCTTCTAGTTCCCCTCGTAGTCGTTTGAGCGTTCGGGATACTTTAGCACAGTGGAGCGCCGGGCGCGACCGCATCACGGTAAAACTCGAGTGCGCCGCTATGATTTACAGGATGGTTACATGGGGGAGGGCGGTCGTTAGGTCTATATCACCGGGATATACCGTGACAAATACTCCTTGAGCGCTGGGTCGCATACATAAAGAAACGTTCCCAGCATGCCGCGCGTCATGAGAACGTAGTAGGCGTTGACGATAATCTTTCGTAGGTCGTCGTCGCTTGCCTTTTTCTTTGCGACGGTATCTTTTAAGTTTGCCTTGTTAACGCAGACGCCCCCTTTGTCGTTGTCGTAGTAAATGTCGGGACCCAGAATTACGAATCCGTAATTGAGGTCGTAGCCCTGCACTGTGTGGATACATCCGACTTCGTTGACGGCGTTGGGGGAGTTAACCCAATCCTTTTGACTCGAGTTCCAACGTTTAGGGATGCCCTCAATGACGATATCGAACGCGTCTTTGTTATTCTTCGTTTCCCACTTCCACGCAAAACCTGCCGTCATGCGGGATAGACCAACTTCTTCTTCCTTGGCTTGCTGCAGAGAACAGAAATCCTCAAATCGGTCGACGATGCCAAACTGGTACCTGGGGATATCACTGTCAGGATCGCCGGCTTGCGAGTCGTAAGGCCGAGAGGCAAAGAGCTCATCAAACTTCATGCCGGCATGCATGTACGCTTTGTTATCAAGCAGGTCGTAGACAAAATCGAGGTACTCATCGCCGCCACGCACACGCATTTGGGTGCTCAAGTTGAATTCTTCGGTCTCGATTCCTGCTTCTTCGAGTTGGTTGAGTCGTTGCTCAAGACCGTCTCGATTGAGGCCGGATGCCCTGACTTGCTGCTTGGGGTCATAAAACAGATATGCCTTGTCGCAGCATTTGAATATCCAGTCAACTTGGTTGCTCGTATGCGGAAGGCCGAGACGATCGCAGGTGCTATAGAAGGCCTTGATGCCGGAGCCCATGCTTAGATAATTACCCAGTCGATGTGCTTCATCGACAAGTAGGATGTCATAACGATCATTTTTGGTTACGTCACTGGGGCTCAAGATATCGCCAGGCTTTAGCACTGGAAGGAAGTGCGTGAGTTTCCTGAGGGTCTTCTTCAGGGAATCCATGGGGGTGACAAAACCGACCCGCAGACCGGAAAGGTTCGGCTCATTTTTGATTTTGAACATGAGACTGATGGCGAGGATTGTTTTACCTGTTCCCGGCGCGCCATTCACGACGGTTATACGTTCTCTTTTTGAGCCGCCATGTTTTGCGTCTTCATGCTCCTGTTCGAGACGTTTATAAATCGTCTCGATCGTTTCGTATTGGTCGGGCGTAAGCGTCTTGAAAGGCGAGAACTTGAACAGATCGGAGTTCTCGAGCTCTTCAATCGGATGAATCGCGTAGTTTTCTTCGCGAAGCTTTGTCCAGAGGTCTCGGAACCTCTGGCGATACTGAGGCCGCTCAAAATAATCGAATTGGGCATAGCCGTTGTTGGCATTGGTGACCTGGTATTTTTCGTCGGCACAGAACAGCTCAATAAGTCGATTCTCGAACTCGAACGTTGCGGATTGGTTGAAGGTGGGATTGTCGATCAGAAGGGTCCGGTCGAAGTCCTTGTCCACGTTTGCAGCGTGTTGTTTCATACGGCGCTGGTAGTTGGTTGTTTGGCCGATGTATGCCGTCTTGTTTCTGCTGTTGGTGAGAATGTAAAGGACGGGCCAACTCTCGTCATGATGGGCTCCAGGCTTTGGCGTGCCAAAGTCCTGAAGAGATTCGCTTGTCTCAAAGGGCTGGGGCAGGGGAAGCGTGTATTGCCGAAGGGCGAACTCATTACTCATGATGGTCCGCCTTTCTGTATTCATTAGATGATGCGTCGACGGGGTAGCGCTCGCCATTGCGCTTGAGCTTGGACGAAAGCGCCGCTGGCAGGTCGATTTCATTTAAATCTGCGAAACGCAGAAGGAAAAGGAGCGTGTCTGCGACTTCGTCTTCGATGGCTTGTCGTTGCTCGGTGTCTTCGAACATTTCTGCAATGCGCTCGTCGCTCATAAAACGAAAGAGCTGAAGGAGCTCGGAGGACTCAGTTGCCATGCCGATGGCGAGCTCTTTTGGCGTGTGATACTTGCGCCAGTCGCGTGCATCACAAAAGTCCCTGACTTGTTCCGTCATGGCATCGAGCTTATCCATCGTCCGCAACCTCCCTGATGTTCATTGTTTTATTATGGCGGTATCTGGGATTTATTGCACCTCATTTGGGGCATGCGGTTTGTTCGGTCGCGATTGCCGATAGGGGGTTTCACCATGAAAATCGAAGTTGATGTAGACCAACTGCGCGAGAGTCTGCTCGACCGCGCGGGGAGTGCGGCGGGCGTGGGTTTTCCGGCCGCCATGCTCGACGTGATGGATATCGAGGACGAGTCGCCCCAAGAGCTCCTAGCCCGAGCCGAACGCGAAGGCCTCGACCTCTGCGACTTTGCCGTCGATGGTGACGCGGACGATGACTACGGCGCAGACGAGGAATGGTAGCCGCGATTGAACTTCAACCCCATCCCTTCAATAAGATGCGGTGAAATGGGGACTGTTTGGGCTGCTAGAAGGCCTATTCAGTCCCTATTTCACCGCAACTTATGGGTGGGGATGGCTACGACGCCAGCGTGGCGATGACGGCTTCGTCGCCGGCGTATATGAGGGTGTTGCCGTCGGGGATGATCGTTTGGCCGTCGCGCTTGAGCATTACCACGATAAAGGGGTGCTTGCCTTGTGGCACATCGCGCAGGCGCAGTCCTGCCAGGCGACCGTGGGGTGTCACGGTGACCTCGCGCAGCGTAACCTCGGCACGCTCTTCAAACGTCGGCGCGGCCATAACCAGAAGGTCGCCTTCTTCGATCACGGTATCGCCGTTGGGCAGCACCGGGTGCGCGCCGTCGCGCAGCACCAGGACTACGAGCATGTCCGTCGCACTGCCAATGTCCGCGAGCGAGCGCCCCGCAAACGGATGCCCTACACCCACCTTGAGCTTAACGAAAGACATGCCGTCCTCGTCGCGGTAGTCGTTAAACGTGCGGCGCACGTCGCCTTCCGCGTCGATCATATCGAGTTTCTTCGCCACCGCCGGCAGCAGCGAGCCCTGCACCACAATGCTCGACACGGCGATCACAAACACCAGGTCAAACAGGTCGTGACCACCGGGAACACCGACCACCACGGCAAAGAGGCTAAACACGACCGAAGCGGCACCGCGCAGACCCGCCCAGCTTACGAGCGCAACCTGGCGAGGGTTAGTCTTAAAGGGCGCCAACAGCAGGCCCACGGCGATGGGGCGGCTCACAAAGAGCATAAACGCCATGAGTGCCAGGCCCGGTAGCAGCATTTGCGGCAGGCGTGCGGGCGTCACGAGCAGACCGAGCAAGAAGAAGATAGTCATCTCGGCCATCTCGGTGAGGGTATCGAAGAAGTGTGCCATTTCGACCTTGCCGGTGATGTCGCTCGCGCCCAGAACAATACCTGCCAGGTATACGGCCAAAAAGCCGTTGCCGCCCAGGTAGCTCGGCAGCGCGTAGGCCACGATCGCCACGGCGAACAAGAAGATGGTCTGCGCGCCCTCGGCCGTTGCATGTGCGCGTTCAATCAGGCGGCTGGATGTCCAGCCGATGGCAAGGCCCAGCCCCACGCCCAGGATGATCTGCTTGGCCAGCAACACGGGAATGTCGATGTTGCCGCCCGCCGCGAGGGTCGCGAGCACCGCGGTGAGCATGTAGGCGACGGGGTCGTTGGAGCCTGATTCGACCTCGAGCAGCGAGTCGGTGCCGCCCTTTAGTGACAGGCTGTGCTCGCGCAGCACGCTAAAGACGCTCGCCGCATCGGTCGACGCCACGACCGAGCCTAGCAGCAGGCCGCCTATCCAGTCGAAGCCCAGCGCGAAGTGCGCAAAGGCGCCCGTGATGCCGGCGGTGATGACGACGCCGAGCGTGCTCAGCAGTACCGCGGGCGCGGCGACGGGCTTGGCACGGTCGATGTTGGTGTTAAAGCCGCCGTAGAACATGATGAACAGCAGCGCCGTGCTGCAGACGGTTTCGGTAAGCGCGTAGTCGCTAAAGTCGATGTGCGCGGGGCCGTTGACGCCCAGCAGCATGCCCAGCGCGATAAAGATGAGCAGGGTGGGGAAGGGGAGCTTTTTGCCGACGGGTTTGATGGTCAGGCACAAAATGATGACGAGGCCGATAAAGAGAAGTATCTGGTTCATGGATAGTGTCCGCTTCTGGGTGGTTTGCGTGGCACGGTCAATTATCTGTGGTTATTTGTACCCAAAGGTGGTGGGTTTATGGGGCCGAGCCGCGGGCGTTCGCATTATCGACACGAGGCCGGGGCGGGGGGGTGGTGCTGGGTGGAGCGTTGATGATGATGGCGCGGTATTTCCGGAGCGTGCGGGCGGCCGCTTGTGGCCGTTGGCTGTGGTGGCACTTTCCACCGTTATTGCAACGGAGTACAATGGGTAACGTTTAAGTTCAACTTGAAGTTTTAGTCGTGGCATCGGGCTTCGGCCGTAATGCAGGGAAAGGCGTTCCATGGCGATCTATGTGACATCTGATGCTCACGGGCACGTGCACGCACTGGACGAGGCCCTTTCCAAGATCTCGCTGACGTCCGACGACACGCTATATGTGCTGGGCGACATGATCGACCGCGGTCCCGATCCGGTCGGTGTCATCAACTTGGTGCGGTCGCTGCCCAACGCTCGCGTGCTTAAGGGCAACCACGAGCAGATTATGCTCGACGCGATCATTGGCCAGGACCCGCTCGATGCCGAGACCTGGGATATCAACGGCGGTTGGACCACGCGCCAGCAGCTCAACGAAATGGAGTTTGAGGCATACGAGGAGCTAGTGCGTTGGGCTGCTGCCCTGCCGCTCTATGCGGTGACAGAGACTGTCGAGCGGCCGTACCTGCTGGTGCACGCCGGTATTCAGACCGAGGCGGCGCGCGCGTTTTTGCTTGAGCATGGCGTCGATTGCGGCGACGGCAGGGGGGCGGTCGATGCCGATCGCGAGCTGCTGCAGCAAATGCTCGCCGTGCAGTCGTCCGATGACTTGCTCTGGATTCGCCATGGCTATTGGGATGCCCCGACGGGGCTGCTTTCTGCCGAGGGCAAGGGTCCGGTCGTGGTGAGCGGCCACACGCCCACGGTGTCGCTGGGGCGCTATTGCGAGGTTGGCGGCCTGGCAGGGCTCGATGAGGAGTCGGGCCGCGGGCAAATGGTGCGCTTGGGTGGCGAGGATACCGCCGGTGTGCCCGATCGCATCGATATCGACTGCGCGGCGGCCACCGGTTCCGAGTTCGGCCGCGTCGGGATCCTGCGTCTGGATGACGGGGCGGAGTTTTATGCGAACATCAACCCGGGCGAATAATCGCTGCAAAGGGTAGCTAATTTGGGACGGGGCCTTTTTGACTACTTTTGCCCTTCTGCCCGCTAATTGATTTTTCTGGGACGGGGATTAAATAATCATTTGGCCGCCCGCTGGCTAAGTGAGTAGACTTTTTTGGAAATGCCGAGCACTCAACATATTTGCCTCAATAAAACCGCAGGTCACAGACTTGTGCTTTGTCGGTGTGATCGGGGATTCGGTAAAAGTCTACTCACTTAGGTTTGCGTGATGCATATTGTCCGCAACGAGACCCCGGCCGGGGTGATTCCATCGCAAATTCCGGTGACCGGGGGCAGCTAATTAGGCGCCGTACGGGTTGCGGGCTCGTTCTATGCGCTGGCGGATGTGGGCGTATTCGACAATCAACAGCACCAGCAGTAGGGCCATGATAGCCAGGTAGCTTACGACGGCACCCATCAGGCCAAGCAGGTTGATCAGGATCACCGGGAGCACTACGCTCACGGCAAAGCAGATTAGGTAGATCTTGGTGACGTCTCCAGCGTGGCGCAGCACCGTGATGATGGCATAGATAAAGTCGATGGCCGCGGTTACACCGCCGGCGACGACCATCAGCAGTGCCAATGTGCGGTAGCGCTCAAAGTTGAGGCCGTACATAAAGCTCATGAGGGGAATGCCGGGACCGGCCATAAATGCGGCGCACACGCCGGTGATGGCCACGATTAGTGCCATAACGGCAATAATAATCAAGTCAAAACGGCGGCGTTTGCGCGGGTTCGCCCAAATGCTCGACAGACGCAGGAGCTGCGGTTTATAGACAAATCCGATGCTCAGCAAAATAGCCTGCGCTGGAAAGAACAGGGCATTAAAGTACAGCTGGTATTTGTAGGCCAGCGTGCCTTCCATCACAAACTTGGGCATGCTCTCGATAAGGTTGAATAAAAAGAGCGCGCCAAAGAGCGGGGCGCACTGGACAAACAGGTGGCCGACCTCGCGCAGACTCACGTGGCGCGATTTTTCGGTCTCGAGCAGAGCGAGCGGCGCGGTGACCAGCATGAGCGAGGCGATAGCGGTGACACCCATGGCCATCGCCGCGATGGGCATGCTGCGCGTAAGGAACAGCGCCACGCTAAAGACCGCGATGACGCCGACGGAGCGTAGCGTTTGGCTCATGCCGGCCAGGTAGAGTTTATCGGCCTGCTGCAGGCGGCCCTCGTATACGTCGGCGACGCCGTCGATCACCTTATACAGGTAGACGCCCAGGCCGATCGTCGCCATGTGCGCGTCGTAGCCGCGGGCGCTGCTGTATGCAAGGCCGCAGGCCAGCGCGATCGCTCCGCAAAGCCAGCGATTGAGCTGGTAGGAGGCAAAGGACGTCTTCTCGTCGATATCCGAGACCTGAAAATTGCGCACGCCGTAGTTGCACGCGATCATGATGAGCGTGCCGGTGACAAACGCAATGGAGAACTTGCCGGCTTCCTCGGCGCCCACGAGCTGCGTGGACACGATGGTGAGCAGAGGAAACGCCATGCCCCATACGGCGGTGCCCAGGGTATTCCAAAGGTAGTCGCGACGGGTGGCATGATCTTCGTACTCGGCTTCTTGCGTGGAGAAGCCGCCGCCGTAGACGGCTCCGAGCAGGCGGTTCCACCAGGCATTGACCATGCGGTGGATGGGGCCGGGCTGGCGATCGCGCTCGCGGCGACGGCGTGTGGCCTGGTTGCTGTCGGGACCGCCGGCGTTACGCTGGCTTAGCTCTTGGATTCGTGCGAGCTCCTCGGCGGTATGCGATGCGGGGAAGAGGCCGTTCTCGATGCGTCCGCCTTGGGCCTTTGCGGTGCCGCTGCTCGCTACGGCGGGGTCGGCGACGCCATTGCGGCGGGCGATGGCGCGGCGGATGCTATCGAGGGGCGTGATGCTCAAAGCGGAATCCTTTCTATTACTGCGCTCTAGTATAGACGCGGCGGCGTTTGCTCGTGTTTTTGAACGGATTGTTCAATAATTTCGGCGGGCGGCTGTAATTTGTCGGTAAACGTGCGGTATCATGTTGAAGTTTTGTGACCCCCCGATGCCGCTTGCGCGGTACCAAGGAGCTTTTACCTATGGACGTCGCCGCATTCTTGCTGGCTCTTGTGCCGATCATCTGGCTTGTCGTGATGCTGCTGTGCTTTAAATGGCCCGCCTGGAAAGCCGCTATCGGATCGTTTGTCCTTTCGTGCGTGCTTGCCTTCGCATGGTGGCACCTGCCGATGGCGCAGATAGCCACAGCCTCGCTCGAGGGCTTTTTGATGGCCCTGTGGCCCATCGTGCTCGTAATTATTGCCGCGGTGTTCACGTATAACCTGTGCGTTCGCACGGGCGCCATGGGCGTGATCGGCAGCATGATCACCTCCATCAGCAGCGATCGTCGTCTGCTGGCGCTGCTCGTGGCGTGGTGCTTCGGCGGCTTTATGGAGGGCATGGCTGGCTTTGGTACCGCTGTTGCCATTCCCGCCGGCATGCTCGCGGGCCTTGGTTTTGAGGCCGTGCCTGCCGTGCTGATCTGCCTGCTGGCCAACGGCGTGCCCACGCCCTACGGCTCCATCGGCATCCCCACGGTGTCCGTTGCCGACCTGGTGGGTCTGGATTCCCTGCACCTGGCGACCGTTCAGCTGGTGCAGCTCGCACCGTTCTTTGTGGTGATGCCGCTGCTCATCGTGTTGGTTGCGGGCCGCGTGGCCGACGATCAAGGCGATGTTGCGAGCGTAGGCGAGCGCCTGCACGGCGTGGCCGGTATCGCGCTGCTCTCTGGCGCGTCCTTTGTCGGCGCTGCCCTGGTCGTCGCTATGTTTGTGGGCCCCGAGCTTGCCGTGGTCGTGGGCTCCATCGTGTCGCTCGCGCTGACCGCCGCGCTTGCCATGCGCGCCGAGAAGTCCGGTCACCTGGACGCGCGCTTTCACATGAATATCGAGGCCGGTGAGCAGCTCACTGCTAAGTCGGCGCTTTCTGCCTGGTCGTGTTTCATCCTGATTTTTGTACTGCTGTTGGGTACGTCCAACCTGGTGCCCGCCGTGCACGCCGCGCTTGCGCCCTTTGCGAGTCACGTGCAGGTATATTGCGGCGAGAACCCCGGCACGCTTACGTTTTCGTGGATCAACACGCCGGGTGTTTGGATTTTCATGGCTGCGTTTGTCGGTGGCGCCATTCAGGGCGCTTCGCCGCGCATGATGGGCGAGGTGCTGGCCGCGACCGTCAAGCAGATGATGCCGACGGTAATCACGATGCTTTCGGTGCTGGGCTGCGCCAAGGTGATGGGCTATGCAGGCATGATCTCTTCGATCAGCGCGTTCTGCATTGCGGTCGCAGGTGGCCTGTACCCGATTCTGGCCCCGTGGATCGGTGCCGTCGGTGCGTTCGTGACCGGTTCGGGCACGTCCTCGGGCATGCTGTTTGGCCCCATCCAGAGCCAGGCCGCTTCGGCGCTGGGCGTGAGCGACTACTGGATGGTCGCGCTGAACGCCCTGGGTGTCGCCGCCGGCAAGATGATCTCGCCGCAAACGCTCGCGATTGGCCTTGCCGCCGTGCACGTGCGCGGTAAGGACGCCGAACTCCTGGGTGCAGTGCTGCCCTACGCCGCCGGCATGCTGGTCCTCATGAGCGTCATCGCCATGCTCGGCCAAGGCCTGCCGCTGTAGTCGGCACTTAGGGACGTTCCTTATGTGCCGGCACTTTGGGAACGTCCCTAAGTGCCGGCATCTAGGGACACTCCTTGGTTGTTGCCTGTTCAAGAGTGTCCCCAACGGCTAGTCGTTTAAGAACGTCCCCGATGACTGGGCCGCTTGCCTGCGATTTTTGACCGTTGGGCGGGCGCTTCGCCGTTGCCGCAAAAACGTTTTTGCATATCGGGTACAACGGGCTTTACGTGAGTAAAGTGCGCGCCGCGTCCACGTGCCGCGTTTTTAAAGGAGGCCCCATGCCTGGTGTTACCCCTGCAGAAGTTCTGTCCAACTTTGGTATTACGCTGGTCGAAGATCCCGCCGAGAATCAGCCCCGCCTGCTGGTTGATCTACCCGCCGCGGAGCTCGTCGAGCACGCCATCCGCCGCGAAGAAGGCCGCATGGCATCCAACGGCGCGCTGGTGATCGAGACAGGGGAGCGCACTGGCCGTTCGCCCAACGACCGCTTTATCGTCGACACGCCCGACGTGCACGACAAAATCGCCTGGGGCGCGGTCAACCGCCCGCTGTCCGTCGAGAGCTATGAGGCCATCAAGGCCGGCATCGTCGACTATCTCAACGAGCGCGACGTGTTCGTCACCCGCGGCATGGCGGGCGCCGACCGCAACCACACGCGCCGACTACTCGTCGCCTGCGAGCGTGCCAGCCAGGCACTCTTTATTAAGCAGATGCTCGCCCGCCCGCTTGCCCGCGAAATCGCGCGCACCGGCGAACCCGACTTCTGCGTGCTCGCAGCGCCCGGTTACCAGTGCGATCCCGCCATCAAGGGCCTCAACTCCAGCGCCGCCGTGGTCATCAACTTCCAGGAGCGCGTGATTTTGGTCGCGGGTACCGGCTACTCCGGCGAAATCAAAAAGTCCATCTTCAGTGTCATGAACTACCTGCTGCCTGTCGAGGACGACGTGCTGCCCATGCATTGCTCGGCCAGCATGGATCCCGTCACGCACGAGACCGCCGTGTTCTTTGGCCTGTCCGGCACCGGCAAGACCACGCTTTCGGCCAATCTCACGCGCCTGCTGATCGGCGACGACGAGCACGGTTGGTCCGACATGGGCATCTTCAACATCGAGGGTGGCTGCTACGCCAAATGCGAGGGCCTGGACGCCTTCCACGAGCCCGAGATCTTCAACGCCGTCCGTTTTGGCGCCATTTGCGAAAACGTGGTGCTCGACGAGAACCGCAAGCCCAACTACGACGACATCTCGATCACGCACAACACGCGCGTGGCCTATCCCGTCGAGCATATCCCCAACGCGTGGACCAAGGGCATGGGCACCACTCCCAGCGTCGTGCTGTTCCTGACCTGCGATGCCTTTGGCGTGCTGCCGCCTATCTCGCGCCTGACGGCCGACGCCGCCATGTATCACTTTGTGACGGGCTTTACGGCCAAGATCCCCGGCACCGAGGTTGGCGTCACCGAGCCCACGCCCACGTTCTCCTCGCTGTTTGGCGAGCCGTTTATGCCGCTCGACCCCATGGTCTACGCTAAGATGCTCGGCGAGCGCATCGCCGACGGCCGCACGCGCGTCTACCTGGTCAACACCGGTTGGATTGGCGGCGGTTATGGCGTGGGCCATCGCATCGAGCTGGCCTACACGCGCGCCCTGGTCGCTCGCGCCCTCGACGGTACCATCGAGGACAGCGAGTTTGTGCACGACGATATCTTTAATGTCGACATTCCCACTACGTGCCACGGTGTGCCCGACGGCATCCTGGTGCCGCGCCAGTACTGGCAGAGCACCGCGCGCTACGACGAGGCAGCGCACAACCTGGCGGTGATGTTCGAGGAGAACTTCGAGAAGAAGTACTCGCACCTTCCCGATTCCGTCAAGGCCGCCGGCCCGCACGCCCAGGTGTCCGCCGAGGCCCGTCATCGCGGCCGCGGCTTGCTGGGACTCCGCCACTAGCGTCGCCGCAAGTCCATAACCACCACAAAGGGGACAGTTACCTTTGTGGTGGTTTTGCTTGGGCGGATGACTCAGGTTACAATACGCCTGACATATCGCCCCCTTCTCCGGATGGGGGCAGCGCAAGCGCTCTTGTGGCGGCACCGTAGGACTTTGAAGGTGGCCGCTGTGAGGGCGCTTTTTGTTTAGGCGCCCTCACACGGGCGCGCACAATGAAGGGAGAGCGTATGAAGGGCTTTGTTGCCGAGAATTCGTTTTGGGAGCTGTTTCCACAGGCGGCGGTCGGCGTCGTGGTCATAAAGGGCATGAAGCCCGCGGCTCAGATTCCCCAGGAGGACGTGGATGCCATTGCCGCGTTGCTCGACCGCGCCAATATCGAAGCGGAGCGTCACCTGACGAGCGATACCATCAGCGAGAACGCGCCGGTGAAGGCTTGGCGTGACGCGTACCGGCTGTTCAAGACTAAAAAGGGCGCCCGCTGCTCGATCGAGAACTTGCTCAAACGCGTGCTCAAAGGCAAGCCGGTGGGCCACATTACGCCCGCGGTGGACATCTATAACACGGTGTCGCTGACCTACGCGCTGCCCGTGGGAGGCGAGGATCTGCATGCGATTGAGGGAGACCTTCGCTTGAAGGTGACCGACGGCGGCGACGCGTTCTTGCCACTTGGCGAGGAGGCGGATGATCCGACGCTGCCCGGTGAGCTTGCTTATATCGATGATGCGGGCGCCGTGTGCCGTTGCTGGAACTGGCGCGATGGCGTTCGCACGGCGCTGTCCGACGATTCGGCGGACGCATTTCTGGCGATTGAGTGCGTGGAGCCCGAGCGGATGGGGGATTGCCAGGCCGCCATCGATCGCTTGGCCGAGCTGCTCGAGAGCTATCTGGGAGCGACGGTTGTCGTTAAGACGCTTGTGACCCGCGACAATCCCTGCGTGGAGCTGTAGCGGCGCCTAGAACCTATTGATGCCCCAGACCACCACAAAGGTGCCTGTCCCCTTTGTGGTGGTTTTTATGTTGATGGGTTAACAATTGGGTCGCGTGGAGGCGGCAGTCGCTGAGTACGGCTAAGATGTTTACCCGTTAGCATCATGCAAGCGAAAGGCGGTCGTCTCCCATGCAGCAGAACGACGAGACACGTTTCGAGGATTTTGTCGGACTGATTAGCGGGCTGTACAAGGAGATTCAGCGTATCAAGACGTCCGAGGGCGCAAGGCTGGGCCTCAAGGGCTCCGACGTTATGTGCCTGTACTACCTGGAGCGCAGCAAGGACGGCATGACCGGCGCCGATCTGGCTCGCGTGGCCGGCGTGACGCGCGCTGCCGTTTCGCGCACGCTGGCGCACCTGGAGGAGGGCGGCTTTGTCGAGGTTGATGACTCGGGCGATGCTGCCGTCAAGTACCGCGCACCGGTTCGCCTGACCACGCTGGGTGGCGAGAGCATGAACGAGGCCGACCGTATCATCCACGACGTGCTCGACACCACCGGTAAGGCCATGGGCGTGGAGCAGCGCGAGCAGATGTATGCGTCGCTGCGTACGATTCTCAACACCCTGCGTGAGATCTAAGGCCGCCAAGGCATTTGCTTCCCATTAACAACTGCATAGTCCCGTTTGAGCGCGTATACCGTGCCGGGGCAATGCTGTCTAAATTCCCCGCGCGAGACCTGCGCAAGAAAGGATTTGTTATGTCCGTCCGCATTATTACCGATTCCGCAAGCGATATGTCGCCGGCGGAGCACCCCGCTCTGCGTGTTCTGCCGCTGTCCGTCACCTTTGGCACCGATGTGTACATGGATGGCGTCGACATCGATCACCAGCGCTTTTACGAGATGCTCGTGGAGCGCGATGAGCTGCCCAAGACCGGCCAGGTCAACCCGTACGCGTTTTCGCAGGCGATTGCCGAGGCGCGTGAGGCCGGCGACGAGGCCGTGATTATTACCGTGGGCGCCAAGCTTTCGGGCACCAATCAGAGCGCCCGTACCGCACTTGCCGAGGCGCCGGGCGGCGACGTGTTCGTCGTGGACAGCAATAACGTGACCTTGGGAGAGCGCGTGCTGGTCGAGTATGCGCTGCGCCTGGTGGATGAGGGCCGTAGTGCGGCCCAGATCGCGGCGGCTGTCGAGGCCGTGCGCGACCGCGTGGTGGTTATCGGCCTGCTCGAGACGCTGGAGTATCTGGTGCGTGGCGGTCGTCTGTCTGCTGCGGCCGGCGCCGTGGGTACGCTGCTCAACGTGAAGCCGGTCGTGGCCGCCGAGGACGGCCTCATCGTGCAGCTGGGCAAGGCGCGCGGTTCCAAAAACGGTCGAAACCTGTTGAACCAGAAGGTCGAGCAGGCGGGCGGCGTCGACTTCTCCATGCCGCTGGCGCTCGGCTATACGGGTCTTTCGGATGCGGTGCTCAAGAAGTATATCGAGGACAGCGCGGCGCTGTGGGCTGGCCATGCCGAGGGCGAACTGCCCGTTCACACCATCGGCGCCACCATCGGCACCCACGTAGGCCCCGGTGCCGTAGCCGTAGCCTTCTTCCAACCCGCCAACTAACCGACTTGCCATAAACCACCACAAAGGGGACAGTGAACTGCGCCCCGAAACTTGGACTGAATAAATAGCGACTACGCCGCAA
>CAJMRN010000011.1 GCA_905215815.1 uncultured bacterium
GCCCATCCCTAACGGATGGCCGCCTTAGCGTGCCTTACTATTTCTCTTCTGGTATATGGCCGAGACGTCTGCCGGGCAAATCCCGACGATCCTAGTGATAATCGTTTGCGAAGGAACCGTAGAAGAGCGCCTTACAGTCGACATCGCTGTAGGCCATAACGGCATCCTGGACCTCGGGGCGCAGGAGGTTGAGCACCTTGTACACGCCCTCGCCCATATCACCGACGAAGAGTACCTGCTTGAACACGTCGGGATAATCGCGCAAGTAGGTTACATAGCCTCTGAGCTTTGCCAGCGTGTCACCGAGGAACTCGCCATGCGGGTCGACGATGGACGGTCTGATGACACCCTCAGCATCCTTCACGAAGAAGAGGAAGTCTGGATGCAGGGCCTTGCGTCCCACCGAAGACATGTACGGGATCGAAAACGCCTTGGCAGACATGCTGCCCGACGGATTGCGATAGAAGGCAACTGTGCGATTCTTTGCCAATTCGTTCCTAACGATATAGTCTTCCGCCGGGTTCAGGTCGAGCGGGCAGAGGCCGTCCTCTTTCTGCACGATATGGCACGGATACTTAGCGAAGTCGTCCGACGTGCTGGTAGACGTGGGCCACTCTATCTTTGTGAGACGCTTGCCCTCGGTTTCACGGGCCAGCTCGTCGTAGCGTTGCTTTGCCACGTCGTTAAGGTAGTCATAATCGCCAGATCCATCGACCTTATCGAAGTATCCCTTTCGGCATTGAGCCGCCCAGCCCTCGAGCGCATCAACGATGGCCTGCGTGCGAACCGCTGCGGCAAGGCGCAGGTCGCACTCGGGCCGCCCAAGCTCCTTGAAGTTGGCGCGACGATACTCATTCGCAAACTCCTTAGTGAAATGCATGTCGGCGTCGCGAGCGGCCTTTCTGAGACCCTCGGCGTCCGTGCGGGCCTCCTCCTGCTCCTGGTCCTCGGTCTCGTTGAGCTTGTCGAGCGTGATCTTGACGGTCTCGGCAACCTCTACGTCGTGTTTGGTTTCGCGGTACTCGTCCTCGTTAGCAACGATGTATCCCTTGAGCTTCTGGACGAACTGTTTTTTCACGTCGGCTGCGGCATTGACATCGAGGCCAGTCTCGACAAGCAGAGTCGCCGTCTTAACCAGGCTCTGGAATTCGTTTCTAGCCTTCTTCGGAATGCGCTGGACGGGGATGGAGTCGAAGGCTGTGCGGATGCCCTGCCACTCCTGGTGCGTGAAAGACTGCTCGCGCTTGGTGGGCGGCTTGGGCTTTGCCATGGGCACGGGTTTTACGACCGAGACGGGCTGGGTCGGCTCGGTCTGCGTGGAACTTGGCTCAGGGGTCGCAGGTTGCTCCGGGGCAGGCGCTACAACGTAGTTGCCCGTTGCGGGCTGAGGCGTCAGCTCCGCTTCTGGCGCCGGTACGTCGACGGGCCTGACCGCCGAGGCAAGCGAGGGCTGCGTTCCCTGCATGTCCAACGGCTCCTGAATCGCGATGCCGGCAAGCGGCGCCTGGTAGCCGGGTTGTGCCTGCCGCGTCGCCTCGATGGCCTTCTCGTTCTCCTTGTACGCCTTGAGCTCCTGTTGGTAGTCGGCTTCGGACTTGGGCACAGCCGCCGTGATAGTCACGGGGTTGAGAACGATGTTCTGCTTGCCGATGGAGCTCTCGCCCATGTCGTCCTTGCGGCCCATGAGGTAGTCGACCACGTCCTGAGTGCTCTCGGGATTGAACTGGGGTAGGTAGCAGGCGACGGAGTTCAAAAGATCATCGGATTCGATGCGCCGCGCAAGTGGAGTGCGTACCATACGTCCCACGAGTTGTGCGATATAGGTCGAGTCCGAACGCCTGCGCTGCGAGAAGATGACCTCCGCTCGCGGGCAGTCCCATCCGTTGGAGACAGCCTCCTTGGCGAAGAGCACGCGAATGCGCGAGGTGTCCTGAACGAACTCGGGCTCGACATAGGGAATGAGGTATTTTCCCGCCGCGATGTCCTTATGCTCGCCGAAGACGTTGGCAAACGACATCGCCTCGGAAAGACCGGGGACCAGGCCCGTAATCTGGTCGCACATCTCAGCCAGGGCCGAGTTGCTCACGTTGTCCGCCGCTTGGATGAGCAGCAGCGGGTTGACGGGACTCTCGCCCTCACGGGCACAGTACTCGCCCCACTCGCGGCAGGCCAGGGCATAGCGCTCGCACGCCATAGTGAGGTACTGGTGCTCGACTGGGTCGTCCTTCTCTGGCACGCGCAACTCGATGATGTCCTTGAGCAGACCTGACTCCTGGACCTCGCGAGGGGTCACAGCGACCTTTGGCATACGCACGCGATCGGCGCGCTGGTCCATAGCTGCCTCGAACCTCTGCGGCGTGGCGGAGACACCAACGACAACGGGCATCGCTGCACGACCATCCAGGCCATCAATTAGGTTGGCGTAAATCGTCGCGGTGCCGCGCTCACTTGACGCATTGGCCCCCAGGCCGCGGTGGGCCTCGTCTATGAACAGATAGAGGTTACGCTCCGGGTCCCTGATGGTGCGGTCAAGGATATCCCAGAACACGCGGCCGGAGTTGGCCTCACCACCCTTGGTGAGCAGGCCGTTCTTGCTAAGTAGGTCCTTGCTGAGGAAATAGACGTGGCGCGGTTCGAGAATGTCGTGCGCGGCTCCGAAGTCGTTGGTAATCGTGACCAGATGGCGCCTGTCGAGGATGCTGTCTGCCAGCTTGTCCGCCACGTTGGAGAAACGCACGCTCGTCTGCTCGTTCAGGCTCGGGGAATCCGAGAGCCAAAGAACAACGGCATTCTCGTCGGGCATGAGGCCCAGATCATCGTCTCCGAAGAAGAGTGCTTCGATCGTCGCCGCGCACATGACCGTCTTGCCCGAGCCCGTGGGAGATGCGAGGCACACCGAAGACAGTTCGCCGTCCTGCTCATAGCGTCGACACATCGACTGCAACTTGTTTGCCAGGGTCGCGACTGCCCCGGCTTGGAAATCCTTAAGTTCGACTCTCATGCTTACCTCACCGCATCCTCGGCGGCAATCTTGAACGATTGCAGGTAGTTCTCGTACAGACGGACAACGTCGAGCCCGGGGAGCTGAGTCTTGACGGAGGCATATCGAGCCGTGTCGTCCGTGATCACATAGGCGCACCTTATGCTGGCATTCTGCTTGACGGCGTCTATGAAAGAGCCAACCGAAGCAAAGTCGAAAAGGACGGCATAGGCGTCGGCCATGGCAAGGCCCGGCTGCTCGTGCTTGATGATGCTGCCACGCGAACCAGCGCGCAGCCAGAGCAGAGGCGCGATCTCCTCGAAGGCCACGCCCAGCTCGACGGCGTCTGGATCTTCGTAGGTGAGGTCAAAGAAGACGGCGTTTTCCTCGAAGCCGTCGGCCATGGGGAACTCGTCGGTGAACTTGTAGTCACCCTTGATGGGGTCGCCCTCGGGCGTCTTGCCCGTGATGGCCGCCGTGACGCGAGGTTTGGTAACGTACTGGCAGATGCCCAGCGCCTCCCATTCGGGGTCGCCCTGGCGAAGACCGCGCTTGGTGAGCTTTTTGGATTCGTCCTCTGAGACCTCGTTGTTCGTGATGCTGATGGAGCGCCTGCGCCCGCCGTCCTGATGGTTCAGGCGCATGACGGCGTGCGCCGTGGTGCCCGATCCTGAGAAGAAATCGACTACAAGGGCGTCGGGCTTGTCGGCAACAACGGAAGCGATTGAGAGCTCGGTCGCATAAAGGGACTTTGGAAATGTGAAGCGCCTATCGCCGATGAACTTTTTGATATATCGGCTCCCGTATTCACCGGCAGAGAACTGCGCGCCACTCCAAACGGTTGTTGGAATGGCAGAGCGCTCTCCCTGCTCTTCGAGAAGCAAGGACCCATCCTCAGCCTTGCCAATGAGTTTAATTTCTCCATTCTTGAGACGCTCCTCTTGGGAATCTCCTAGGTAAAGGAGGGAGTACCGATCACTCTTTTTGTTGTACTCACCTACTTTTGCGCACCCGCGATCAAGCTTGGCCTGTAGAGCATTCTGGGAGATCCTCCAAGTCGCCTCTCGGCCATCGGTCCTAATAGGCCAAACTGCCCTGAGACCCGTTTTTGTCGGTATCTTTGTCCAGTCTTGTTCAAGGGGGAGAGAAGCGCCGAGCTCCTTAATGGTCGCGGTCTCCTCATCGATATAGATGGGATAAAAGAGGTTCGGCCTTGCGGTGCGGGCGGCATTGGGACCGCCCCTCAGCAGCCGCTCCCAACGTACCTTACGTTGGGAGCGGCTGCTCGACGCGTCATCAGCCACTTTTTCCTCAAGTTCTCCGAACTCGACGGAATAGAGCCTGCGGTCCACTTGGCACGGCGCGGCGGTACCAAAAAAGCAAAAGACAGCGTACTCGTCAGCCCTCTTGAACTGGTTGCCACGGGCAACCCCGTTCTTGTTTATGGTGATTGAAACCGTCTGGATACCGGTCGCGTTGGGAAAAACGCTCTCTAAAAGAAGCTCAAGCCTTGCGTACTCCTTCTCATCGATCGTCACGATGAGTACTGAATCGTTGGGATTGAGCAGCTGCTTGGCGAGCTTGAGGCGGCGCTCCATGAAGGCAAGCCACTTGGAGTGGCGATAGGCGTCGGAGCCGTCGACGTAATCATTGTTGTATTTCCAGTCGCGGGCGCCAGTGTTATAGGGTGGGTCAATATATATACAGTCCACTTTGCCTGCATAGGCAAAGGCTAAGGTTTCAAGAGCATGGTAGTTTTCGCCGTTAATGACAACCTGATAGGGCTTATCGCCACCGCGCTCAACACGCCCAGTCTCTTTGAGGCCGGCATAAATCGGCTGGTCATATTCAGCGACAGGCACGACATCGTCGACAGCAACGGGGCGGGGCTCGCATTCGTTTTCGTCATATGAGGGCGATTGATATGGCTTTAGATCAGCAACCCCCCCCCGAACGGTATTTACCAACCACAACAGTTGGGAGTTAGAGTCCTCTTTTCTACCACGCTCGGGAAGTACCTGTACGACATCGCCCTTCATGATAGGTTTGCCATAAAGGCGAAGTCGTTCTGGACGGTTGTGTTCAAATACAAGCCCAAACTGGCGCTGCGCAGCAAAGGCGCGGATGTCGGCAGCGAGCTGACGATCGCCCAGTTTGACAGCGCGATCAACAAGGTTCTGAACGACTGCTTGCGCCGTCTGGGACATCACTTCTCCCCCTTGCACTTCTCGTCAATCCATTCGCGCAGGACTTTAGCCACTGTCTTATCCTGGCGCGCGGCATAGGACTTAAGAGCCCGCTTATCCTCGCGGGTTATCGAAAGCGTGAACTTATCCAGCTCCCTTTCGGCATGAACAGCCTGATCTTCCTCCATGGTCGCCCCTCCGAATTGACCTGTTCTACGTTCCTTAATTGGCCGAAACCATTTTACTTCAAAATACGTAATTACGTAATTACGTAATTACGTAGATAATTTGAGCCATGCAGCACTCAATCACTAGTCAATATTCGTTGAGGAATCGTTGGGGATAACGAATATATCGAGGTAGACACCCGTTTTTGCCGTCTGTGAGTACCTGCAAATCGATACCCAAAACGTCGTGAGTACATTTTGAGTACCAGTCCGAGCGGCCTCTTGCGGGCGGACGCAATCTGCCGGTCAGCATTAATTAGAAATAAATTGATGACGTTGCTTCGGTAATTGAAAGCACTTTAAAACATACCAGCAAACAATAATCCCAGCTAAACAGCTTGAGAGATTGCGTGGCTGGTTTGCATGTACCACATACACCACAATGCATAAGCACCCATGGCACGCAAATAAAAAACGAGGGAGGCCGTTTCCGACCTCCCTCGCAAAGGGTCTCTGATTATTCCCACTCGATGGTCGCGGGCGGCTTGGACGTGATGTCATAGCACACGCGGTTGGCGCCGGGAACCTCGGCAACGATACGGCCGGAGATGCGGGCCAGTACGTCGTAGGGCAGCTTGGCCCAGTCGGCGGTCATGGCATCGCTGGACTCGACGGCACGCAGGATGATCGGGCGCTGATAGGTACGCTCGTCGCCCATAACGCCGACGGACTTAATGTCGGGCAGAACCGCGAAATACTGCCAGCAGCTGTGCTCAGAGTTGCGCTCGCCGGTCTGCTCAAACAGACGCTGGTTGTAGGCGTCGAGCTCCTCGCGCACGATAGCGTCGGCGTTCTTGAGGATCTCGAGCTTCTCCTTGTCGACCGCGCCGATGATGCGGATGGCCAGACCCGGGCCCGGGAAAGGCTGGCGGAACACGATGTGACCCGGCAGGCCCAGTGCCAGACCAAGTGCGCGGACCTCGTCCTTAAAGAAGTGGTCGAGCGGCTCGATAAGATCGAAGTGTACGCCCTCGGGGAACGGAATCAGATTGTGGTGGCTCTTGATGGTGGCCGTCTTGCCGCCCGTCTTGCGAGCGCCGGACTCGATGATGTCGGGGTAGATGGTGCCCTGAGCCAGGTACTTGACCGGCTTGCCATCGGTCTCGAGCTGCTGAGCAACCGCGAAGAACTCTTTCCAGAACTGCGTACCGATGATGCGGCGCTTCTCCTCGGGCTCGGTCACACCGGCCAGAAGCTCGGCATAACGGTCCTCGGCGTGGACGTGGATAAAGTCGACGTCAAACTGCTTGGTGAAGACCTCCTCCACCTGCTCGGGCTCGCCCTTGCGCAGCAGACCGTGGTTGATGAACACGCAGGTCATCTGCTTGCCCACGGCGCGGGCGCCCAGCGCAGCCACGACGGAGGAGTCGACGCCACCGGACAGGGCCAGAATCACGCGGTCGTCGCCGACCTTCTCGCGGAACTCGGCCGTCATGGTCTCGACCAGGTTGTCCATGCTCCAGTTGGGCTCCAGGCCGCAGATCTCAAACAGGAAGTTGCTCAGCAGCTGCTGACCATACTCGGAATGCTTGACCTCGGGGTGGAACTGCGTGGTGAAGATCTTGCGCTCGACGCACTCCATGGCAGCAACCGGGCACACGTCGGTGCTGGCGGTAACGGTAAAGCCCTCGGGCACCTCGGACACGGCGTCGCGGTGGCTCATCCACACGGTCTGCTCCATGGGCGTGGAGTTAAAGAGCTTGGCGCCGGCCGTGCGCGTGATGGTGGCGCGGCCGTACTCGCCCACCTCGGAGTGGCCGACCTTGCCGCCGAGCGTCACGGCCGTGATCTGATGGCCGTAGCAAAAGCCCAGGACGGGAAGGCCCAGGTCAAAGATGGCGGGATCGATGGACGGAGCGTCCTCGGCATACACGGAAGCCGGGCCGCCGGAAAGGATGAGCGCAGAGGCGTTCATCTCGCGAATCTCGTCGGCCGAGATGTCGCAGGGGACGATCTCGGAATACACGTTGAGGTCGCGGACGCGACGGGCAATGAGCTGACCGTACTGCGCACCAAAGTCGAGTACGAGGACCTTTGCGGAAGCCTTTTGATCCATGGTTTCCCCCTCTTGTTGGCGGGGAGCCGGTGCCCACCCGCGTGAATGAACAAAAATAACTTTCATAGTGTACACGTTATATGGGGTTTCTCGTCCCTCGCAGCCATCAGCGCACGGCAAACGCACGACCTGGGCCCCTATTTGACGGCAATTGAAGTGTTACCAAACGCTACAGATGATGTAATACGTTTGAACATTGGACGCCCTGTGCCACAATACTGCCGAACGACTCCGCCTCTGCGGCGGCAAATACGATAGGAATACCAGCATGAAGCGCATCCTTCTCATCGCCACGGGCGGCACCATCGCATCGACCGAGGACGGCAACGGCCTCTCCCCCGCCCTAACCGGTGAGGAACTCGCCCAGAGCGTCCCCGAGATCTCGGGCCTCTGCGAGCTCGACGTCGTGCAACCCATGAACATCGACAGCACCAACATGCGCCCGAGCGACTGGATGCGCATCCGCGACGTCATCGTCGAAGGCTATGACGACCACGACGGCTTCGTGATTCTGCACGGCACCGACACCATGAGCTACACCGCAGCAGCGCTTTCCTACCTGATTCAGGACAGCCCCAAGCCCATCGTGCTCACCGGCTCGCAAAAGCCCATGGGCAACCCCTTTACCGACGCCAAGCTCAACCTGTACCAGAGCCTGCTCTATGCGCTCGACGAGCACTCGCACGACGTTTCCATCGTGTTTGGCGGCGTAGCCATTGCCGGTACGCGCGCCCGCAAGCAGCGCACCATGAGCTTTAACGCGTTCATTAGCGTCAACTATCCGCCCATTGCCTACATCCGCAACGACCGCATCGTGCGCAACGGGCTTCACGGCACGCATCAGGGCGAAAACCCGGTGCGTTTCTACGACAGCATCGACCCGCGCGTGTTTGTCCTTAAGCTCACGCCCGGCGTAAACCCGGGCATCCTCGATGCCCTTGCCAATAGCTACGATGCTGTAATCCTGGAGACCTTTGGCATTGGCGGTATCCCCGAGTTTGGCGAGTCCGGTGAGTCGTTCCAGGAGGCAATTTTCCGCTGGGTCGATTCGGGCCGCACTGTCGTTATGACCACGCAGGTCCCCGAGGAAGGCCTTGACCTAGGTGTTTATGAGGTCGGCCGCGCCTACGCTGATCATCCGGGTATTTTGCGCGGCGACGATATGACAACCGAGACGCTCGTGGCCAAAACCATGTGGGCACTCGGCCAGTCACGTGATGCGACCGAGATTCAGCGTCTGTTCTACAGCCAAGTCAATCACGACCGTATCCCGATGGTGTAATTCAGTTTTCGACGGGTATCCCCTATTCGATGCCCTCGAGAAGCTCCGATACCGTCATGCCGAGTGCGGGCGCGATCTTAAATAGAACCTTGAGCGTGAAATTTGCCGTTCCATCTTCGATTCGGTCGAGGTAGGGTCGGCTGATTCCTGTCGCCACACAAAAATCAACCTTGGAGATACCAAGGTCCCTGCGTGTCTCTTCGACCCGCCTGCCAAGAATCTGTTTCGCACGTTCGTCCATGCAGCCGAGTTTGAAATGGAGCCGAACATAAACGTAAACTATAGTTTACGTTTTGCCGAATACACAGGAGTTTTCTATGTCGGGTTCTTCGGTCCGCATGTACCGAGCCACGCTTCGCACAAACAGCGCGCCGCCCAAGCTCGTCATCGTTGAAGCTGCATGCCTTTCGCCCGATGAGCGCACGGCATTTGCATTGCTATCAAGTCGCGTCGCCGCTGTTCTGGTCCCTTGCCCGGCGCAAGGCGAACTTGCCATCCAATGCCAGACGCACGGCTGCGCCCTTGACCAGGCCATTGTAATCGCAACCAGCCAACGCGGTCTGCCCCTTCTCCTGGAAGCCGGTACCGCACTCGCCCTTCGCGGCGCCGGATACGAAAACGAGGCCGCCGCCGATATGGTCTTTAAACCACGATCGAGCGGCGGCCTCGCAGCAGCCATTGAATATGTGTGCAGGCTCGTTGCCTAAAAGGACAAGCTAGAAACCAAAGCCAAAGCCCGTTCCGGTAATCGCCGAGTACATAAAGTAAACGTTGATCACGTTGAGGAACACACCCGTGATGCAACCGTTGCGCAGGTAGCGCTCGCACACGATGCGCGCCATGGCGGCGGAGTCATCATTGTTTTTAGCCTGGCGTCCCGCCGTAAAGTACGTCGCCACGCTCAGCAGCAGGTTGAGCACCGGCAGCGCCAGCAACTCGTAGCTCTTGCCCCAGCGCGTCGCCTCGCCGGCGGCGTTAAACTTCGTTGCCACCTCGGGACCAATGTTGGGGATAACGCACGCTGCGACCACCAGCGGAATCACCGCAAGTACGAGCAGCGCAATACCCATGTAGCCAGCTTTTTTGCCGTATTTAAACATATGCGTCGCCCTTACACGTTAAAGCGGAAGTGCACGACGTCGCCATCGGCCATGACATAGTCCTTGCCCTCAATGCGCAGCTTGCCGGCGGCCTTGGCGCCCTGCTCGCCGCCGAGCTCGATGTAGTCGTCATAGCCAATGACCTCGGCCTTAATAAAGCCGCGCTCAAAGTCGGTGTGGATGACGCCGGCGGCCTGCGGGGCGGTCGCGCCCTGACGCACCGTCCAGGCCTTGACCTCCATCTCGCCGGCCGTAAAGAACGACTGCAGGCCGAGCAGCTTGTAGGCGGCCTGCGCGAGCACGTCCAGGCCGGGCTGCTCCAGGCCCAGGCTCTCCAGGTAGTCGGCAGCGTCCTCGGGATCGAGCTCGGAAAGCTCGGCCTCGATCTTGGCGCAGATAGGCAGCGGCTTGACGCCGTCGATGGGCGCCAGATCGTCGTTGAGCATATCCTCGTCCACGTTGGCCACATACAGGATGGGCTTCATGGTGAGCAGGAACAGACCCTTGGCGGCGGCACGCTCCTCGTCGGTCATCTCCATGGATGCGGCGCGCTTGCCCTCGTTGAGCCAGTCAAGCAGGCGCTTGGCGACCTCAAACTTGGGCATGAGCTCCTTGTCGCGCTTGGCCTCCTTCTCGAGCTTGGGCAGCTGCTTCTCGAGCGTGCCCATGTCGGCCAGGATGAGCTCGGTCATGATGGTGTCGGCATCGCCGGCGGGATCGACGAACTCGCCCGTGCGGCCCACCTCACGCATGACGTTGGGGTCCTTAAAGTAGCGCACGACCTCGCAGATAGCGTCGGTCTCGCGGATGTTTGCCAAGAACTGGTTGCCCAGACCCTCGCCCTCGTTGGCACCCTTCACCAGGCCAGCGATGTCGACAAACTCGACCGTAGCCGGCACAATGCGGCCCGGGTTGACGATGTCGGCAAGCTTTTGCAGGCGGCTATCGGGCACATCGACGATACCCACGTTGGGGTCGATCGTGGCAAACGGGTAGTTGGCGGCAAGGCCGGTCTTTTTGGTAAGCGCGGTGAACAGCGTCGACTTGCCCACGTTGGGCAGGCCCACGATACCGATGGAAAGGGACACGACAGCTCCTTTTGGTACAGGTACTTCAAACCGTATAAGTATAGCGCCGCCGCAGCATCCGGGCGAATCCGGACACCACGGCGGCGCAAATGAAGCAGAGATGCGTGAGGGTTCGAGACAGCAGTCCTTACTTAAGCTCAGGCCAGTAATCCTTGTTGGCCTCGATGAGCTCGTCCAGGATCTGCTTGGCAACGCTCGCCGAAGGAATGGTCTTGGAGAGCGTGAGCGCCTGCCAGAGCTTCTGATAGCTGCCCTCGACCCAAGCCTGGACAACGAGCTTCTCGACGGAAACCTGCTGCTCCATCAGGCCCTTCTGGAACTGCGGGATCGGGCCCTGGCAGATCTTCTCAAAGCCGTTGGAGCCAACGATGCAAGGCACCTCGACCATGGCCGTCGGGTCGAAGTTGGGCACAGCACCATCGTTGGGGACAATCAGCAGGAAGCGCTCGAGCGTATTCTCGGCCAGCGCGCAGGCAAGGTCGACGATGTAGTTGGCGTGTACGTCGGGCTCAAAGCCGCCGTCCTTGGCAGTACCCTTGGCGATGATGTCGCGGCAAGCGCCAAAGACCTTCTTCTCGCGGCCGTCCATAACCTCATTGGCGCGAGTGTAGTTGGGGTCAGACGTCTCGACAACATAGTCCGGGTACAGGTAGTACTTGAGGTAGGTGTTGGGAATCGTCTCGGGATCGACAGCATAGACATCCTTGGCCTTGCCGAAGGTGTGAATCCAGCTCTCCTCGACATGCTGCTCCTTACCGGCCTCGTGCTCGATGCCGTCCAAGTAGCCGTTCTTAGCCATGTGCTCCTTAATCTGCGGCATGAGGTCGTTGCCGTCCTTGTCGTAGATTTTGCTCCACCAACCAAAGTGGTTAAGGCCGTAGTAGCTATACTGCAGCTCGCGACGATCCTTGATGCCGCACATACGGCTCATCTTATCCATGAGGTCGATCGGCATGTCGCAGATGTTGATGATGCGGCTGTTGGGGCGCAGCACGCGGCAGGCCTCGGCGACGATAGCTGCGGGGTTGGAGTAGTTGAGCATCCAAGCGTTGGGGCTGTACTTCTCCATGTAGTCGAGGATCTCGATGACGCCGCCGATGGAGCGCATGCCGTAGGCGATACCGCCGGCACCGCAGGTCTCTTGGCCAACGCAGCCGTACTTGAGAGGAATCTTCTCGTCGAGCTCACGCATGGCGTACAGGCCGACGCGGATGTGAGCAAGCACGAAGTCGGTACCGGTGAATGCGGTCTCGGGGTCGGTGGTGTAGTTGAACTCAACCTCGGGGGCGTTCTCGTGGAAGTAGATCTCGCAGGCCTTTGCCACGATCTCCTGGCGCTCGGCGTTGTTGTCGTAGAAGGTCACCTTGTTGACCGGGAAGCGGTCGCGCTCCTCAAGCAGCATCAGAGCGATGCCCGGGGTGAAGGTAGAGCCACCGCCGGCAATGGTCACGGCATAGTTTTTCTTGGACATGATGTCCTCCTCATTCTGGCCGCTTGCTCAATCCATCCCCGTACGCGGCCTGCACGGTTTGGAATTGTTACCTAGAAGTGGAGTTTTTTATCTCTAGAATCGGCCTTGCGGTGCGTACCGGCTCTGCAAGGCCGATTGTTTCGATGGACGATGGTTTACAGAAGACTCTCGAACTTCTCGCGAACCTGCGGGACGTCAAGGCCGATGATGACCTGGATTGACTGGCCTTGGACCACCAAGCCATGCGTACCGATCGCCTTGAAGGAAGCCTCGGGTGCAACGGCGCCCTTATCCTTGACGTTAACGCGCAGACGGGTGGCGCAGTTAGTTACATCGATGATGTTATCCGTGCCACCGAGTAGATCGAGGATGTTCTCGGCAAGCACCAAGCGCTCATCATCTTTACTCTGGGCGACCGATTTGCTAGCAGCAGCACCGCCCTGCTTTTGCTTGTAGTCGGCCTTGGACTTGAGCTCGACCTCAACATCGTCATCCTCGCGACCGGGGGTCTTAAAGTCGAACTTGACGATCAGGAAACGGAAGACCACGACCCAAAGAGCGGTAAAGCACAGACCGACAAGGATGGAGATGGCGTACTGCAGACCGTGTGCGGCCCAAAGGGGCAGCCAGTCCCACGAGAGCATCGAGATGATGCCGCCGTCGAAGATGCCCACGACGCCAAGGAGGTTTTGAGCCATGCAGCCAAGCGCTCCGAGCACGCAGTGGACGACGAACAGGCCGGGCGCGATGAACAGGAAGGTGAAGTCAAGCGGCTCGGTAATACCGCAAAGCATAGCGGTAAGGGTGACGGGAATGAGCAGAGCCTTGACGCGCTGCTTGCGCTCGGGTTTGGCGGTCATATAAAACGCAATGGCGACGCCAAGCGAGCCGAAGACTTTAGTCCAACCAGGGCAGGTATAGGCAGCCCAGGGTGCGGCATCCTTAAGAGCAATGCTCGGATCGGCAGCCAGTTGGGGCAGAATGTTGGCCCAAGCAGCAAAGATGCCGCCGTTGACCGCCGCGTTGTCGTAATAGAACGGCGTATAGATAAAGTGGTGCAGGCCTGTAGGAATCAGCACGCGCTCGAAGAAAGCAAAGACGCCCACGCCAAACGTACCGGCGGAAAGGATGAATCCCTGGAAGGCGGCGATAGCAGCCTGAACATGCGGCCATACCAGGCAGGCGATAATAGCGACCGGAACCATAACGAAGAAACCGATCATATAGATGAACACGGAGCCCGAGAACACGCCCAACCACTCAGGAAGTTCGGTGTCGAAGTACTTGTTGTGAAGCATCGTGGCAATACCCGAAATGATAAGCGCGCCCATGATGCCCATATCAAGCGTTTTGATGCTTGCGATAGTGGCAAGACCAGTACCGCTGCCCGCCTCGACAGAGTAGTCGACCCCAAAGACAGGGCCCCACTGCCCCAAGATTGTGCTTACAAAGTAGTTGAAGGTAAGGTAGATGGCCAAAGCCTCCATGCAGCAGCGAGCGTTCTGCTTGTTCGCGAGCGAGATTGGTAACGCTACGCAAAACAGCAACGGCATCTGGTTAAAGAGCGTCCAACCACCCTGGAGCAGCACATTCCAGCAATCAAACCAAAGATGACCCGCAGTGGCCATCTCGCCAAAGATCGCCTCGGTGGTAAACAACGTACCCAGGCCGACGACGATTCCGGAAAATGCGAAAAGAATTGCAGGCGTGTACATTGCACCGCCGAAACGTTGTATCTTTTGCATCATGACGGGGAATCCCCCTCTCTTCATTCGGAGCGCTGCGGTTTTGGCTTCACTCGAGACCGCAGACGCGCCGTTTGCGTGTACCTCGTGCAATAGGACGGGTGGGCCCGCTTCCCTGACTTCTTGCGCTTCTATTTTTATCATATCACTTATCTAGACAAGTTAGTATAAATACTACGGTCGGTAAACGGTTGATTATTGGCCGTAAACGGTATATGTCCAGTATTTCGCCTGTTAAATCTGATATAGCTGATAGCTGCAATTCATATTTCTTTTTTACTTGTCTAGATATGCTTGTCTATATTTGCAGACATACCTATACTTCATTACAACATTCACCACCACGTTAAGGAGTCACCATGAAAAGCGCGGTCTTCTATGGAAAGCACGATCTCAGGGTCGAGGATTCGACAAAGCCGGCCGTGGGCAAGCGCGACGTTCTGATCAACGTCAAGGCTTGCGGCGTCTGCGGTACCGACGTTCATATCTATGAAGGCGACAAGGGCGCAGCCGACGTTACCCCGCCCACGATCCTTGGTCATGAGTTTGCGGGCGTTGTCGAGGCCGTAGGCAGCGACGTCGCCGACTTTAAACCGGGCGATCGCGTGTGCATCGACCCAAACCATCCCTGCGGCTGCTGCGAACCCTGCCGTGACGGAATCAACCACTACTGCGAGCATATGACCGGCTACGGCACCACCGTTAACGGCGGCTTTGCGGAGTACTGCTCCGTCGATATGCAGCAAGTCTACAAGTTGGGCGAGCACACCAGCTTCGAGCAGGGTGCCATGACCGAGCCCGTGGCGTGCTGTCTGCACGGCATCGATATGTGCAACATCAAGCCCGGCAGCACAGTTGTCGTTATCGGCGGTGGCATGATCGGTCTGCTCATGATGCAGCTTGCCAAAAACGCCGGCGCCACCAAGGTCGTCTTGCTCGAACCCGTCGAAGGCAAGCGCGAGGTTGCGCTCAAACTCGGCGCCGACCTGGCAATTGATTCCATCCACGAGGACGTCCCGGCCCGCCTGAAGCAGGAGGGCGTCGGCAACGTCGACGTTGTAATCGAATGTGTCGGTAAGCCCGTCACCATTGAGCAGGCCATTAGAATCGCCGGCCATAAGGCCACGGTTATGATGTTCGGACTTACCAAGCCCGATGAGACAATCACCGTCAAGCCCTTCGAGGTCTTCCAGAAGGAGCTTGTGCTTACCTCGTCCTACATCAACCCTTATACGCAGCGTCGCGCGCTCGAGCTCATCGACTCTGGCAGGCTCGACGTATCCTCGATGGTCGCCAAGGTGGCTTCCCTCGACGAACTCGGCGCCATCCTGTCAGACCCGGCTCTGCGTGCCATGGGTAAATATATAATCGACCCCAGCAAGTAAATCGATTGACACCTGCGCGGACGGCCCTCATCCGTCGTTCACGCACCCAGTTCTAGGAGACTGTCATGGCGCGAGCCATCTTCCAAACTATTTATGACAACGTGAAGCAGTCGATTGACGACGGCACATACGCCTATCAGAGCTATCTGCCTTCGGAGACTGAGCTCACGCAGCTGTTTGACTGTTCGCGCATGACGGTCCGTCGCGCCATCTCGATGCTTGCGGCAGATGGTTACGTGCTCCCCCAGCAAGGCAAAGGCATGCGCGTCATTCGCAACATCAGTGACGAGAAGAGTCGTGGTGGCGGCGGACTCGAGACCTTTAAGGAAATCGCGGTCAACCGAGGCTTTGAGCTCAAGACTGTCACCACCGTCTTTGAGCTCCTCATCTGCAGCAAGGCGCTCTCCAAGATTACTGGGTTTCCCGAAGGCTGTGAGCTCACACGCGCCAAACGCATCCGTTATGCAGACGGACAAGCCGTGTGCTCCGACGACTCCTATTACCTAAGCTCACAAGTACCGGGGCTGACACCCGAGATTGTCAACGACTCGATCTATCGTTACCTCGAAGAAGATCTTGGCATTAAGATTGCCACGGGCAAACGCGATGTAACAATTGAGCATCCCACGCCCGAAGATGCGCGCGTGCTCGATCTCGACGACTTTAACGCACTCGCCGTTATACGCGGGCAGACCTACAACGCCGACGGCATCCTTATGGAATACACCGAGACCAAACAGGTCCCCGGGTTCTTTTTGCTCCATGAAACCGTGACGCGCAACGGTACCGGTCGAACCGGCCACCAAAGCAGCATGAACTAACCATTTATTAGTTGCGGTGGGACAGTTCCTAGAATGGCCAGCTTAAGGGCAAAACAGGAACTATTCCACCGCAACTTTTTTGGCCGGCGGGGCAGTATCTGTCCCACCGGCCATCATTTACGCTCTTTTAGCTAGTCCGCGAGCTTCTCCACCTGATCGAGCATCTTGCCGAGTTTGGCCTTCGCCTCGGCCTTGACCTTCTCAGCTTCTTCGTGAGCCTTCGCCTTCTGGGCGGCCTTCTCCTCGGCCTCGGGGTCGACGACGATCAAGTTGGACGCATCGTGCTCAACAAGCTTGAGCGCATGTTCGGGACAAACCTTGACACAGGCACCGCAACCCAAACAATACGTGGATTCCAGTGCAAAGCGACCGCTTCCTACCAAATCGCAGGCGAACGTGGGGCATACATTGACGCACTCGCCGCACGACGTGCACTTGTCAAAATCGCACTCCGGCGTGCTCACCTGCATGTTCTGGGCAAGCTCGGGGTGGTTTTGCAGCGTCGAGAGCACCAGCTGCCGCCCGTGCGTGAGCGAACGGCGACGCTTGGTCGTCGTGGTGCCGCACATGGTGTTGAGCGTGCGCTCCAGCTGGGTAATCTGGTGGCGGTGGGCTTTGAGCTTCTGCGTCACCGAGGCCAGCGCCGCCGTCGCCGGGTTGAGCTTGGTCACCGTCAGGCCCGTGGTGCGGGCGATCTTTTCCATGTACTCCTTGCGCTCGTACTCGCGGCGCTTATGGCACTTGAGGCTCTTGGGGTCGACCTCCAGGCCCATACCCGTGCCAGACCACTCCTCGGCCTTCGCAATTGCCTCGCCCAGAATGTCCTCACCGCCGATGTTGCGGCATTTATCGCACACGCCCAACGGCAGGTACACGCTCACGTTGGGATAGTCCGCCAGTACCGAGAACCAGGTCTCGGCCGTAATATCGCCCACGCAGGCAACGACGACTTCGTTTTCGCGCGGCATGCGCTTAAGGGCGCGCGTGCAGGTGACGTAGGCGGTCTCGTGGCTCGTGGCCGCCGAGACAATGTCGTCATACAGGTTTTTAGGCGCCAGGCGCGGCGAGATGATCGCCTCGGTCGGACAGGCAGCGGCGCACAGGCCGCACTTGCGACAGGAGTCGAGGATCTCGATGGCGTCTTCCTCGACCTCGATAGCGTTGACCGGGCACACGTCCATGCACGCGGTACAGCCGCTCTTTTCGTTTTTGCAGGTCAGGCACGGAATGGTGTTGCCGCGCGGACGCTCCTTGTAGTCGGCAGGATTCCACTGCGGTGCCGACGGATCGAGTGCATCGGTCACACCGCCAAGCGGGTTTTTAAGAAAGTCGAAACCCTTGCTGATCTCGATAATGTCATCAAACAGATCGTGTTCCTGCGCCATGCGCGGCCCCTCCCTGAGCAGTGCAAACAAGCAAGAGATAATGATACGCCATCGGCCCACGCCTCGGGCAAATTACACGCGGCGCATCTTTGCGGCAAATAGCCTATGCCTATCGCTGCCTCGATTGCACAAGGTCAATCAAGCGCCAAGCTATGCCTCGCACATGAGCTGCACGAGCTTCTGTTTGGTCACCTTGGCCTGCTCGTTGGTCATGTTACGCTCGTTTCTAAAGACCGCATTTGCAACACCCTGCAGGTCGCCATCGGAAATCGCGCTACACGGACCGTCATAAATCTTAAAGAACGGCTCGCTGAGACCTTCGCCCAGAAATCCATCGACGATCTGCTTGCACAGTCGATCCTCGGTGCCTTGGTCAAACAGGACATAGGCGGAGCACCCCAGCTATGACAGATATCTGCCCTGACGCGAAAGTTCGCCCGGCCCCTGAACATACCGGCCGGGGCCGCCATAAACCATGGGAAGCGCCATACGAGAATCCGCCCTTCATCAAACAACGGTTGGCGCAAAGTAACCTGCCCCCTGCACCAACTTGTACATTGGAGACAGGCCACTTTGCACCATAGCAAAAAGGGGCAAAGCCATCTGCTGGCTTTGCCCCTTCCTTAGCTTAATTTACTCATCCATGAGATAGTAGTGGCCCAGCGCGTCGGCACCCAGGATGGCATTTGCGACCATCTCGGGCGTCACCTCAAACGGCATGTTGCACATGGTGTCATCGGGCGCGCAGGCGGCCTCGGCAACAATCATGGCCTTCTCGCGCGTAACCTCGGCAACGCCCAGCTCCTTGAGCGTAACGGGCAGGCCCAGCTCAATGCAGAAGCCCAAGACTTCCTCGAGCTTCTCGGTCGGGGCATCCTCGAGTACCAGCTGGACGATGGTGCCGAAGGCGACCTTCTCGCCGTGATACATGCCATGGCACTCGGGCAGCATCGTCAAACCGTTGTGGACGGCATGAGCGGCAGCGAGACCAGAGCTCTCAAAGCCAATACCGGAGAGCAGCGTGTTGGCCTCGATGATGTGCTCAACGGCAGGCGTGAGCGCACCCTTCTCCAGCGCAACCTTGGCCTTGACGCCATCGGCCATGAGCGTCTCATAGCAGAGCTTGGCGAGCGCCAGGCCGGCCATGCCGCCCTTGCCGCCGGCGCAAGTGCCACCGTCGGCATCATGCGTCGCCTGGGCCTCAAAGTAGGTTGCGAGCGCATCGCCCATACCGGAAACCGTCAGGCGCACCGGGCTCGCCGCGATAACCGTCGTATCCATCAGGACAATATTGGGGTTTGCCTTAAGGAAGAGATATTTATCGAACTGGCCGCCATCGGTGTAGAGCACCGAAAGAGCAGAGCACGGAGCATCGGTCGAAGCGATGGTGGGGCAAATGATGACCGGGGACTCCAGGTAGTAGGCAACGGCCTTTGCGGTGTCGAGGATCTTGCCGCCACCGACGCCGACGATGATGTCGCAACCGTTGTCGCGGGCGAGCGCGACCAGGCGATCAACCTCGCCCTTGGAGCACTCGCCGTTAAAGTCCTCAAACAGCAGCTCGGCCTTGGCCTCGGCAAAGCCGCCCTCGATCTTGGCACCGACGCGCTTCTTGCCCGAAGGCGTCACGATGACGAGGGCCTTAGCGCCGAGCGGCTCGACATAGGAGCCGAGCTTGGCGAGCTCGTCCGGGCCCTGGATGTACTTGCTGGGGCTATTGAAAATTGCAGCCATTTTTATCCCATTCTCTAATAATAAAAAGAAAGGGGCTCCGTACGGATACGTGCGGAGCCCCTCGTTACGATAACAAGAGTCGATTAGAAATCGATGTCGGTGTCGTAGTAGCAGGCCTTGAGGATCTTCTCGAAGTCGGCAGCCTTGGTCTCACGCGGGTTCTCCGGCGTGCAGGCGTCGGTCTCGGCGTTCGCGGCGATCTCGGGCAGCTTGGCGAGGAACTCCTCCTCGGAAACCATCTGCGGGTTCTCGGCGTCGACCTTCACGCCACCATTCGCGTAATCCTTGATGGACTGCGGAATGTTGAGCTGGTCGTTGAGGTCGCGAATCTTCTGGACGAGCGCAGCGATGAGCTCCTCGTTGGTCTCGCCGGGAAGGTGCAGGATCTCCTTGGCCACGTAAGCGTAACGCTCGGCAGCACGCGGGTCCTTGGAGTTCCACTGGATGACCTTGCCCAGGTACATGGCGTTAGCGGCACCGTGGATGATGTGACCGTTCTCAAAGGCTGCACCGGTCTTGTGAGCCATGGAGTGAACGATGCCGAGCAGGCCCGAGGAGAAGGCGATACCGGCGATGCACTGAGCCTCGTGCATGTGCTGACGGGCCTCATGGTCGCCAGCATAGGACTTGGGCAGCCACTCGACGATCTCGCGGATGCCGTGCAGAGCGTTGGCGTCGGTGAACATAGAGGCGCAGGTGGAAACGTAGGCCTCCATGCAGTGGGTCAGAGCGTCCATGCCGGTATGAGCGCACAGCTTGGCGGGCATGGTGTAGGTGAGCTCGGGGTCGACGATGGCGACATCAGGGGTGATGTTGAAGTCGGCCAGCGGGTACTTGATGCCCTTTTCGTAATCCGTGATGACGGAGAATGCGGTGACCTCGGTAGCGGTGCCGGAGGTAGAGGAAATGGCGCAGAAGTGAGCCTTCTGACGCAGCTCGGGGAAGCTGAACGGCTGGATAATGTTGTCGAAGGACTCCTCGGGATACTCGTAGAAGACCCACATGGCCTTAGCGGCATCGATGGGCGAACCGCCACCGATAGCAACGATCCAGTCGGGCTCGAAGTCGCGCATAGCGGCTGCGCCCTTCATGACGGTCTCGATGGAGGGATCGGACTCGACGCCCTCGAACAGCTTGACCTCCATGCCGGCCTCTTTGAGGTCGGCCTCAACGTCCTGCAGGAACCCGCCGCGGCGCATAGAGCTGCCGCCAGAAACGATGATGGCCTTCTTGCCCTTGAGGTTCTTCACCTCGTGGCGAGCGCCCTCACCAAAGTACAGATCGCGAGGATTGGTAAAACGTCCCATACTGTGCCTCCTAAACAAGCCCCTCTTAGACTTGCGTATATAACGGAGCACCCGATTGGCTCCGTTAGGACCGTTTTGCGCGTTGCCGGCGATGACAATGCGCGATGTCTAAACGTCTCAATGCTCAGACAAACACTATTTTACCGTTCTGGTTGGTCAGTTATTCACCTAAAGCCAACAATGATGAAACGTTTTTTCTATCCCTGAAGACCCTTATGGGGCATTCATACTCCCAAGCTGGGCAAACGTTTTATCAAGGTTGACCACATATCCCGGGCAGGGCTGTGCCCCTCCAAAATGTGCCCCGTTCGCCGCCAAAAATCGACCGTTTGCGGCACCGTGATACCACTCGGCCGTCCAAGGTGCCGACATTTGTGCGACATCCGTCTGACATCCGTCTTCGTGGTGCAAAGGTGCATGTCCAAGTGCGGCACCCCCGGTGTGCCACATGCGGGTAAACTAGAACCTTATATAGAGAGATTTGAACCCTAACCGCAGCAAAGGAGGCCCCATGGCATTCGATCCCATTCAAGAGGATTGCCATCGCCTCGTTCTTGAGGCCTTGCGCCGCGACAATATCCCGCTCACCGACGGTGCCGCCGTAGAGCGTCTGATGGAACAATTCACCCGCAACCCCGCACCGCTCATCGTGCACGACCGCGACCGCGCCGGGCACCTCATTGCCAAGGTGGTCGAGGCTGTCGACTACCGCATTCCCTTTATCCCTGACGATACCCAGGCAGAGCAAGAAGAGACCGCTGCCGAGAACATGCTTCGCGAGGCAACCGAGCTCGATCCGATCAACTGGGACGCTCAGCGCATGCTGACCGCCCTCACCGCCAACTCCAACGAGGAGTACGTACAGTACTTGGTATCCAAGCGCGATGAAGTCGAGCACGACCTGGCACTCAAGATTGCCTCGGCGCAGGACCCCTACGAGCGCGAGGCCGCGGGCGACCTTATGCGCCGCCCCTACCTGCGCTGGCTTGCCGCCCTTGCGTCGCGTGCCCTCATTAGCGGCCGCTATCGCATGTCGCTCGAAGCCGCAAACCGCAGCCTCGACTTTGCCCCCAACGATCCGGCCGGCGTCCGCCACACCGCGATGCTCGCCATGGCAAAGCTCGAATACCCCGCCGAGGAGCTCAAACGCTTTCGCTCTGCCCACTCCGTCCCCTATCTTGCCAACACGCCGCTGCGCCGTCGTCCCAAGGACGCGGAGCGCGACTTGGACCCGTGGACGCTCATCGCGCTGATGAGCGCTGCCTGGCGCGAGCTGGACTACGAGGGTGCCGAGCGCTACTTGCGCATCCTGGTGCGCTCATGCCCGCACGCGGCCGAAGCACTCTACTTCCAAACCGAGTTTCCCGATGGCGTCTATGCCCGCGTCAACGTGGGCGTGGGCTCCACCGACGAGCTTGTCCTTGCGCTGTCCGAGGCGACGCCGGTACTGCAGGAGGGCCTGGGCGCCCCCGACAATGCCAGCTTTGCCGCCTGGGTCGCCACCAACGATATCGTGCGTTCCCAGATCGACGAGCGCATCCTGCGGGCGGCCGAGCAGGGCTTGCCGTTTAAGGGAGGAGACCTCTAATGGATCCGAGCGTCTACATCCCCGCCTACCTGGAGCGCGCCTACGTTGCGTCGCACCCCGAACTCACCGATGCAGCACGCGAGCTTGTCCATAACAACGTGAGCGTCAACCCTCATAAGTATGCGCAGACCGAGCATGCCCAAGCGCTGCTGTCCTATGCCGGCGTCCACCGCCACTTGCTCGACGAACTCCATCGCATCGAGGACATGGGCAGCGACGAGGAGTTTGAGCAGACGCGCAACCGCCTGTTCGACGACATGCGCGACGAGCTGCTCAAGATTGTTCGTGTCGATGCGCTGGCCGTCGATGCCCAGTTGCTCACCATCATCCTGGCGGACACGCCCGTCGATGCCTGCCTGGGCGATCTGATGAAGCTCGAGGCGAGCACGGCCGACTACCTGCAACAGAGCGTGCCCGGGTTTGATATGGAGGCCCCGCACTACTGGGCCAACAAGGTTTTGACGGACGGCGTGACGGCGGCCTATCTCACCGCAAGCGAGCCGGCGCTTATCGGGTGGCTCCACACGCTCGAGGCCATCTCGCAGCTGTGCATGGCGAGCGCTCGCTACCGTGCTGCCGCCAACTATTCTCGCCGTATTCTTAAGGCGGAAGGCTATCCCACCCGAGCTGCAGGCACCGTGCTACTCGCCCTCGCTCGCCTGGAAGACGAGGACGGCTTTTTTGCCCTGGCCCACCAGCTCGAGGAGCAGATGGGGGCCGATGCCCTCGAGAGCTCCCCCTGGTACCTACTCGCCCGCACGATCCTGTTGTTCAAAACGAACAAGATGCGCCCGGCGACACGCGCGCTGCGCGAGTTTGCCAACCGCTGCGAGGGCGGCGCGTTCTTTTTGCTGAACCCCATGTATCAGACACCGTACCTTCCCTGCCGGCCCGAACCGCACGACCCCTGGGACCTTTCGCATCAGGCAGTTTGGGAGGCCGACGGCATCATCTCGGATACTCCCGACTTTGCCCCCTGGGCCAACGCTTGCGAAGACGTATCGCAGCTTGCCCAGGAATTTGCGCGCCGTTACGGCTTTTAACGGCACAAACGTCACGACCATGTCATTCACGTTAGGAACGGCTTCATGAACTTCCGCTCATCTCTCGCCTGCACCTCGAGCGATATCGCCCGCTGGGGACTGCGCTCCGTCCTTAAGCGCCAGGGCGGCGTACTCCCCGGCCGCATCGCCATGAAGATTGACCCCGAGCTGCTAAGCGACCTCGCGGGCCTTGTCGACCGCAGCGTGGTGATCACCGGCACCAACGGCAAGACCACCACCTCCAACCTCATCGCCGATGCCGTTGCCGCCAGCGGCGCCACCGTGGTATGCAACCGCGCCGGCAACAACATGGAGCCAGGCGTGGTGGGCGCGTTGCTCGAGGCGCGCGGCAACCTTAAGCGAACCGCCAGCAGCAAGCGCGTAGGCGTCTTTGAGTGCGACGAGCTCTACACGGTGCGCGTCCTGCCCAAGCTCAAGCCGACCTACTTTGTGCTGCTCAACCTGTTCCGCGACCAGCTGGACCGCTACGGTGAGATCGACCACACCCAGGACGTCATCGCCCACGCGCTGGAGCTTTCGCCGACAACGACGCTCATCTATAACGCCGACGACCCGCTGTGCGCCTCGATCGCCGCGCGCGTCCCCAACACGAGCATCGCCTTTGGCATCGACGGTGCTACGGGCACCGAGTCCGATCGCATTAGCGACTCGCGTTTTTGCTCGCAGTGCAACGCGCCGCTGGAGTACGACTATGTGCAGTACGGACAGCTTGGAGCATACCATTGCCCCTCGTGCGGCTGGGGTCGTCCCGCGCTGGTCCGTCGCGTAACGGACGTTGAGCTCACCTGCAACGGCTACGGCTTTGACCTGAACTTTGGACCCAATACCGACGCACCCGCAACGCACATCGCCACGCGCTACAACGGCCTATACATGGTCTATAACGTTGCCGCCGCCTTCTTTGCGGCGCGCGAGCTGGGCGTGGGCGCGGCACATCTACAGTCCACGCTCGATGCCTACGTCCCCGCCGGCGGACGCATGGGCCGCTGGGAGATCGCCGGCCGTACCGTCGAGGCAAACCTGGCCAAGAATCCCGTGGGCTTCGATCGCCAGATCCAGTCCATTAAGACGGCGGGCGGCAGACTCTGCGCCTTCTTTCTGAACGACAACGACGCCGACGGCCACGATGTCTCGTGGATCTACGACGTCGACTTCGAGCGCATCGCCGATACCCCAGGGCTTGTCGCCTTTGCCGGCGGCACGCGTGCACACGATATGCAGGTACGCCTGAAGTACGCCGGCATCGACTCCGCCATCATCTCGAATATCGAGCAGGCAATCGGCGCCGTGGCAGACGAGGAGGCTGGCGACACTTTCTACGCCGTCGCCAATTACACGGCCTTCCCGCCGCTGGTCAAGGAGCTCGACGAGCTTAAGGGCACCGATGCGAGCTCGGTTGCCTCCCACGCCGCAACGCGCGCCGATGGCAGCGCTGTCCCCACCGATATTGCGCCGGTCGAGCTCTCGCGCCCCCTGCGCATCGTCTACCTGTATCCCGATGCCCTCAACCTCTATGGCGACGGCGGCAACGTCATTGCCCTCGAGCGCCGCTGCGCCTGGCGCGGCATTCCCGTGCGTGTGGACGAGGTCCGCATGGGCGAGTCGCTCGATCTCACCGACGCCGACATCGTTATGATGGGCGGTGGCTCCGACCGCGACCAGCTTGCCGTGGCACACGAGCTGCTCGCTCAAAAAGACAAGGTCGCGTCCTATGTTGAGGATGGCGGCTCGCTGCTCGCTATCTGCGGCAGCTATCAGCTGCTCGGCCGTTCGTACTATATGGGTGAGAATCGCCTCGAGGGCCTGGGCGTCATTGCCGCCGAAACCGTGCGCGGCTCCGACCGCCTGATCGGCAACGTCGCCGTCAAGACCGACCTGGCACCCGAGCCCTTTGTGGGATTCGAGAACCACGGTGGCCGCACGCTTTTGGACGCCGATGCCACGCCGCTCGGAACGTCTGTCGTCACGGGCACCGGTAACAACGGCGACGATGGCTTTGAGGGTCTCATCTACAAGGGCGTCATCGGCACGTACCTACACGGACCGGCACTGCCCAAGAACCCCGAACTCGCCGACTGGCTCATCACCCACGCTCTCGAGCGCCGTGGCGATGCACAGGCCACCGCTCTGCTGCCGCTCAAGCCCCTCGACGACGCTTACGAGCACGCCGCCCACGACGCCACGATGAAGCTCCTCCCCTAACGCCCCGCCACCACAAAGGGGACAGGCACCTTTGTGGTGGTTTTGATCTGCCACGTTTGTTTGTCTCGATCTGTAACATCTAGGCCGTTGAAAGTCGTCTTACTGTTACAGATTGAGATATTCGTCCCGACGCCCGCCGTCTGTCTCGATCTGTAACAGATAGAGCCGATTTGCCTGCCCAGATGTTACAGATTGAGATATTTGAAAATCAGGATAGGGAGCCAGCTCCTGTGTGGTGGTTTTCCAGTTTGCCAACGATATACGCGCCGGCAAAAAAGTCTGCTATACTCTTTCCCGCTGTCCCCATCGTCTAGCGGCCAAGGACGCCACCCTTTCAAGGTGGATATCGCGGGTTCGAATCCCGCTGGGGGCACCATTTAAACTGAGAAGCCCGTTGCCCTTGCGGTAACGGGCTTTTTGCTATTCATGTGCCGGGATTCGAACCCGGCAGGGTGCGGAGCTGAGGAAACGCGGAGCGTTTTCCAGCGCAGCACGCAAGGAGCGGAGCGACACAGCGGAAGCGGGCGGCGCCAGCCGCACGCGGACATCCCGCTGGGGGCACCAACTTTAAAATGTTCGAACCCGCCGGATGTAAGGTCCGACGGGTTCGTTCTTTTTGCCGTTATAAGACGAAAAGTACTCAACGCCCTTGCGCTAGATAAACAGCTCGCACTCCTTCCGCTCGGCACAAACTTTGCTCAACATCTTGGTAGTCGCAGAGAGCATGACGGGATTTACCGCGCGAGCGCCCCACGGACATACGGCAATGCAGCGCATGCAGGAAATGCAGGCCTTTTTGTCCACCCGCTTGGGATCGTCTTTATCGATAGCGCCAACGGGACACACTGCGGCGCAAGCCCCGCAGGCGGTGCACTCCTTTGTGGCCTTAGGCACCATACCGGTGCCCCCGGCCTTCTTATAGGGACGATTGCCCGGAATAGCCGGCTCAGAAGCATCTCCCGCAGATATCTTTTGCTGAATCTGATTCGCAAACCCAGCGAGCTGCGCCGCGTCCTGTGGGTCTGGCCGACCGGCTGCAAACTGGCGAACAATAGAATGCTCGGCGATGGCAGAAACCGCCGCGATCACCCGAAAGCCCGCGCCCTTTGCCGCATCCTCAAGCTCGACCAGCGTGTCCTCATACGCGCGGTTTCCGTAAACACAAACCAGAACCGCCTGCGCACCGTTTCCCCGCATCATACCCAAGCGCTCCGCAGCCACAGCCGGGACTCGCCCGCCATACGAGGGTACCGCGATCACGGCTACATCCTCTTTTGTCATCGCAACCGTGCGAAAACCAAGCCCGCTATCGGTCAGATCTACAGCAACGGTTTCCCCTTCCAACGCATTGGCAATGTAGCCAGACGCCTTTTCCGTTCCGCCGGTCGGGCTAAACACGATATCGAATACCTTCATCGGATAATCCTCCCCTTTATGAACAAACGGCCGAAACGTCCGCGTGCCAAAACAGGTTACAACTTTTAAGATGCCCCGCGTGAAACGCCCGCTCGGCTGCAAGTTCAAAGCAGGTCAAAGCGGCAAAAAAGAAGGGGCCTCACACAGGCGAGACCCCTTCACACGCAAAATCAAACGTGTCTGTTACACATAGAACAGAATGTCGTCGTAGGTCGGGACCGGCCAGTAGTCGGCGGCCACGATCTCCTCCATGGCATCCACGGCGGCGCGCAGCGTATCCATAGCGGGAACGACCTCGTGCGCGTACACGTTGGCCTGCTCCTGACCATCGAGGGCTTCGGCCTTCTGATGCACGGCATCGAGCGCCTTGATGGAGTCGTTGATGGCGGTGATACCGTTGCAGAGCTTGTTGAGCGTGTTCTGCTCGCACTGCATGGCGGCCTCCGCACCAGCGGCACGAATAGTCTCAAGGCCCTTAGCGACCTTGGTGGCATAGGCAGTAATGACCGGGCGATAGGTACGACGCGCCTCGCGAACCATCGTGGTGGCCTCGATGTTCATGAGCTTGTTGTACTTCTCGAGCTTGCAGTCGTAGCGGCACTGGGCCTCGGCCTTGGTCAGGACACCCGTCTCCTCAAAGAGCGCAATGGCCTTATCGGAAACAAAGGCGGGCAGGGCGTCGGCCGTGGTCTTGTTGTTGGCAAGGCCGCGCTTCTCGGCCTCAACGGGCCACTCGTCGGAGTAGCCATCGCCGGAAAAGAGGATGCGCTGGTGGTCGGTCAGGACCTTCTTGCAGTACTCGAGCGCGGCGTCCTGGAACTCATCCTCGGGCGTACCCTCAAGCGCGTCGGCGAAGGACTTGAGCGACTTGGCCACGGCGGCATCGAGCACCAGGTTGGAGTCGGAGACGTTCTGCTCGGAGCCGCAGGCACGGAACTCGAACTTGTTGCCGGTGAAGGCAAACGGGGAGGTGCGGTTGCGGTCGGTGTTGTCCTGCATCAGCTTGGGCAGGGTATCGGCGCCCAGGTCGAGCACGCCGCGCGTGGCATGGACGGAAGCCTTGCCATCGATGATCTTCTCGACGACCTCGGTAAGCTGGTCGCCCAGGAAGATGGACATAATCGCCGGAGGAGCCTCGTTGGCGCCCAGACGATGATCGTTGCCGGCCGAGGCAACGGAGGCACGCAGGAGCTCCTGATAGTTATCGACGGCCTCGATCACCGCGGTGAGGAAGACGATGAACTGCAGGTTGTCGAGCGGGGTGTCGCCCGGATCGAGCAGATTCTCGGACTCGGTGCCAAGCGACCAGTTGTTGTGCTTGCCCGAACCGTTGATGCCCTCGAAGGGCTTCTCGTGCAGCAGGCAGACCAAGTCGTGGCGGGAGGCGATGAGCTTCATCTTCTCCATCATGACCAGATTCTGGTCGATGGCCTCGTTGACCTCGCCATAGACCGGTGCGAGCTCATGCTGGCAGGGAGCAACCTCGTTGTGCTTGGTCTTGGCGGGAATGCCAAGCGCCCACAGTTCATCGTCCAGGTCCTTCATATAGGCCGAGACGGTGGGGCGGATAGCGCCAAAGTAGTGCTCCTCGAGCTCCTGGCCCTTGCAGGGAGCAGCACCAAAGAGGGTGCGGCCGGTGATGACCAGGTCCTTGCGCTTGCGATAGGCGTCCTTCTTGATCAGGAAGTACTCCTGCTCGTCGCCCACGGAAGGAACGACCTTCTTGGGGGTCTTGCCAAACAGCGCCAAAACGCGCTTAGACTCACGCGAGAGCGCGGTCATGGAGCGCAGCAGAGGGGTCTTCTTGTCCAGGGCCTCGCCCGTGTAGGAGCAGAAAGCCGTGGGGATGCACAGGACATCGTCCTTGATAAAGGCGGGGCTGGTGGGATCCCAAGCGGTGTAGCCACGGGCCTCGAAGGTGGCACGCAAGCCGCCGTTGGGGAAGCTGGAGGCGTCCGGCTCGCCCTGGATGAGGTTCTTGCCCGTAAACTTGGTAATGGCGGTGCCGTCGTGGTTGGGCTCCAGGAAGCTGTCGTGCTTCTCGGAAGTAATGCCCGAAAGCGGCTGGAACCAGTGCGCGTAGTGCGTCGCGCCCTTGGAGATGGCCCATACCTTCATGGCATGGGCAACGGCGTTGGCCACATCCAGGTCGAGCGGCTCACCGCCCTCGAGGGTTGCAGCAAGGCGCTTCCAAATGTCCTTGGGGAGGTAGTCCTTCATGACTTCCTCAGAGAACACCATGGTCCCGAAGCGGTCAGTAAGTTCGGCCATACGGAACTCCCTTCGTATCGGCACCGCGTGAGAAGCGGTGTTGATTACTAACGAACGAGTCATAGCTTAGACTCGCCGTGTTTCCGCGACATTACCGTTATGTTGCTGTCGCGAAACCAATCAATGAGGTTACCCTATCGAGGCGGCGTTGCCACCCTCAACAGCCAATCAACTGCATAAATTGCAGACCTCTCCCCATGGTTTAAGGGTAGTCAATTTGGGACGGGGCTTTATTAACTGGTATTTCGCATCAGATACCATTCAATATAGCCCCATCCTACATTAACCGCCCTGTTATAGGAAATGTCGATAGCGAAGCATTTTCGATTGGTATCCCCAAATAGCGAGTGAAATTCCATCGTGGCACAGTGGTGCTGTAGAATCCTTACAACGCATCACACTATTACGTATCTAGAGGAGCACGATATGCGCGTCGACGAGCTTTTTAAGCAGGCAGCATCCCAGGGCACCGCACCCGTTTCGTTTGAGATGTTCCCGCCCAAGGGCGAGCTGACCTTCGACACGGCTCGCAAAGTGGCAGGCAATCTGTGCAAGCTTTCGCCGAGCTTTGTCTCGGTCACCTGCTCGGCCGGCGGCTCAGGCAACGGTGCCACCACCGCCCCCATCGCGCATATGATTACGAGCGAATTCGATACGCCCTCGGTGGCGCACCTCACCTGCGTGGGCCGCACGCATGCCGATATCGCCGCCAAGATCGACGAGTACCGCTCCGCCGGCGTTGAAAACATCCTGGCCCTGCGCGGTGATCTTCCCGCTGGCGCGACCGAGGACGACAAGCCCGCCTCGGACTACGCCTACGCCCGCGACCTCATCCCCGAGCTCGTCGACGCCGGCTTTTGCGTGGGCGCCGCAGCCTACCCCGAGGGCCACATTGCCTGTGAGGATCTCAACGCCTCGGTCGAATACCTCAAGCAAAAACAGGACGCCGGCGCGAGCTTCTTTGTGACGCAGCTCTTTTTTGACAACGAGTGCTTCTACCGTTTTCGCGAGCTTGCCGACAAGGCCGGTATCACCGTGCCCATTACCGCGGGCATCATGCCGTTTATGGGCAAGTCGCAGATTAGCCGCATGGTCTTTATGTGCGGTGCGTCGCTGCCCTCCCCCGTCATCAAGATTCTCGCCAAATACGAGAACGACCCCGAGAGTCTGCAGGCAGCCGGTGTAGATTATGCCGCCCGTCAGCTTTGCGACCTCAAAGAGCACGGTGCCGACGGTCTGCACCTGTACACTATGAACCGTCCTGCGATCGCCGCAACCATTATGGAGCGCCTGGGGTAATGGAAAAACCGCACATCGATACAACCGTTGTTGAAGTGCCGGCCGACCTTGCGTCGCCGGCGCTTTACCGTATCGACGCTGCTCACCACCCTCGTGTCGACCGTGCCGAGATGCTGCGGTATCTGGGCTACGGCGGTCAGCAGATTGAGCCCGAGCTGTCGCAGCGTATTGAGCTTGTCATTGAGCGTCTGGAGCTGGATATTGAACCCCGTGGCGTGCGCCGCGTATTTGCCGTCGATGCCACGGGAGTCGATGAACAGGGCGATCCTTGCATTCGCTTGGTCGGCACCAACGTTGAGCTGCGCGGTCGCGATATCTATCGCCATCTCAAAGACGCCCGCTTTGCCGCACTCATGGCATGCACCCTCGGCATGGACGCTGAGCGTCGTCTGCGCACCACGGGAGCCCAGCAGCCCCTGGAGGGAGCCGTGCTCGACGCCGCGTGCTCTGCCTATGTAGAAGCCGCCGTCGAGCAGATGGACCAGCAGGCCAAGGCTACGGCCGCCGCACACGGACTCGCCGGCAACTGGCGCTTTAGTCCCGGCTACGGCGACTGCCCGCTTACGGCCCAGCGCTCGATCGTCGATGCGCTCAACGCCACGCGCCTCATCGGCCTTACCGTCACGCCCACCTGCCTGCTCATGCCCACCAAGAGCGTGACCGCAGTGATTGGCCTGTTCGACGGCGAGGTCCACGACGCCCAGAGCCGCCCCACCTGCAATATCTGCCGCATGCGCGAGCACTGCCGCTTCCGCGCCGCCCACACCACCTGCTATTCCAGCCACTAGGAGCCCCCGATGTTCACCCCGCTTATTACTCATAATTCGGATGGTGCCGCGCTGGCGGCGCCCGTCAATGCCGCACGCTGCAACGGCGCTGTGTACAAGCCACGCACGATCGACGACCTGCGCATTAAGGACGATCGCCTGCGCGCCGCCATCGAGGGCACGGGGCACCTGCTGTTTGACGGCGGCATGGGCACCATGTTGCAGGCTGCCGGCATGAAGGCCGGCGCCCTGCCCGAGCTGCTCAACTTTGAGGAGCCCGAGGTTATCACCGATATCCAGCGTCAGTATGTCGAGGCCGGCTGCGACGTGATCACCGCCAACACCTTTGGCGCCAACGCCCACAAGCTCGACGGCGCCGCCACCGTGGCAGATGTCTTTGCCGCCGCTGTCGCCTGCGCCCGCGAGGCCGGCGCCCGCTACGTCGCCGGCGATATCGGCCCCATCGGCGCGCTGCTTCGCCCCTTGGGCACCCTGAGCTTCGACGAGGCCTATGACCTCTTTGCCGAGGAGGTGCGCGCCGGCGTCGACGCGGGCGTGGACCTCTTTATTATCGAGACCATGACCGACCTTGCCGAGATCAAGGCGGCCGTCCTCGCCTGCCGCGAGAACTCCGACCTGCCCGTCTTTGCCACCATGACCTTTGAGGAAGACGGTCGCACCTTCTTGGGAACGAGCCCCGAGGTCGCCGCCATCACGCTCGACGCCATCGGCGCCGACGTTTTGGGTATCAACTGCAGCCAGGGCCCGGCCGAGCTCCAAGGGCTCGCCGCACGTATGCTCACCGTTACCGACAAGCCCGTTATGGTGCAGGCTAACGCGGGACTGCCCCGCGTGGACGACGACGGCAATACCGTCTTTGATATCCAGGCCCCCGAATACGCCGAGGCCGTCGCCGGCATGATCGAGGACGGCGTGAGCGTTGTGGGCGGCTGCTGTGGAACCACGCCGGCGCATATGGCGGCCTTGCGCACGCTTATCGACAACCACACGCCCAGCCCGCGCCGCCGCAAGCCCAGCATGTCGGTCACGAGCGCCCAGACGGTCGTGGACCTTCCCTGTGACGGCCACAAAATCGCCGTCATCGGCGAGCGCATCAATCCCACGGGCAAGAAGGAACTGACCCGCCAGCTGCAGGCCGGGCAGTTCGATGAAGCCTTCCGCCTGGCCGATGAGCAGCTGCAGGCCGGGGCCCGCATCCTTGATGTGAACGTGGGTGCCTCTCTGGTGGACGAGACCGTGCTCCTGCCCGATCTGGTGCAGCGTCTGGTCTCTCGGGTGGACGTGCCCCTGTCGCTGGATTCTTCCAATGCCCAGGCCATCGCCCGTGCCTTGCCCTACTGTCCGGGCTCCTTCCTTGTCAATTCCATCAGCGGCGAAGCCGGGCGCATGGAGCTGCTGGGGCCGATCTGCCGCGATTTCGGCGCGCCCTTCATCCTGCTTCCCCTGCAGGGGACGAAGCTGCCCGTCCGGGCCTCCGAGCGTATCGCCATCGTGGAAAAGCTGCTGGAGCAGGCCGACGCCCTGGGCATCCCCCGCCGTCTGGTGATGGTGGACATCCTGGCCCTGTCGGTGTCCTCCAAGCCTGAAGGCGCCCTGCAATGCCTTGAGATGGTCCGCTGGTGCCGCAGCCAAGGCCTGGCGACCACACTGGGCCTTTCCAACGTTTCCTTCGGCCTGCCGGCCCGCGACCTGCTCAATGCCACCTTCATGGCCATGTGCGCGGGCGCTGGTCTGTCCTCCTGTATCGCCAATCCTTCCGCTCCCCGTCTGCATGAGGCCTGCGATGCCGTGGCCGTGCTGCAGGGGAGCGACAGCAACGCCGGTTCGTTCATCGCCTCCTATGCTGGCTGGAAGGCCAGCGGCGGTGTGGTCAGGGCCGGCAAGGGCCCGGGGGCCGCTGCCGAAACCCTGGGGGATGCCGTTCTTTTCGGCGAGTGAAATTTTGGAATTTAAAATCGCATCAAGATTGACATTCCCCGAATCGCAGAGCTGGTTGACCTGATCGAGATCATTTTCGAGCAGCCCGAGATATTCCTGCAGCTTATCATACTGTCCCATCTCAACATATGCCTTCATTGACTGCAGATGATTGTGGTAATCATGGCGCCAGCCGCGCATTGTCAGATAGATATTCTGCACCTCCTCGACCTGGCGGGCGAGAAGCTGGTTCTGGTATTCGATATTTTTGCGTTCCAGATAATGGGATAAAAAAGGAATGTGTGCCATGAAACATCACCTCGGTTCGTTCGGAATTGGAAATTAAAAAATGCAAAACCTTTAAAACGCATTCGGCCGGTAAAACTGCAGGAATGCCTGGTTGAGTGATGCATAGCATCCGCGGCTGACCGGAATTTTTGTTCCGTCCGACAAGAGACATTCCGTCCGCGTGA
>CAJMRN010000012.1 GCA_905215815.1 uncultured bacterium
GATTTCAACTGAGTTGACATATATAGTGTTCGCAGTAAGTAGCTTCTGCTCCACCCGAGTTGAATTAGATGAACCCTGGTTTATCTGGGGTTCGTCTTTTTTGTCGGCATAAAGTCATCGTCCCAATTGTCAAAGCTGAAATAGATCTGAACCTCATCGCCGTCAATCTGGATGAATCGAATGAACGTGTCGATGATGTCATACGGATCAGAATTTGCGTTCAGGGTATCGAGCCAGTCAATGTAATCGTCAATCGTTAGCGCTTCGGCGCTCTCGGCTTCGAGCGCGGTTGCAAGCTCGTCCTTGAGTTCGCCTTGACGGGCTTTCAGCTCGTCCACCCTCTCCTTACCGCCGGGAGGGGCAAAGCCGTCCTCTATGGCTTGCCAGATGCGCTCAAACGACGCATCAATGCGCTTAATCTCTGCCTTGATTCGCTCACTGTCTTTTGGCTCATCGTATTCGGCGGTCTCGGCGATCATCATTTCGAGCGTCGTGATAATGCGCTCGCGCACCTTTGGGTCTTTGATTGATTCCAGGATGGTATCCGTGACGGCATCCTCGATAACGTCGCGCCTAAAGGTTCTGCGGCATTTCGGACAGCGGTAGTAGTGGTAGACCTTGCCACTCTTGCCGGTTCCAGAGGTTCCGACATACCAACGGCCGCATTCACAGCAAAACATCTTTCCGCTCAGCGCGTACACGCGCTCGCCGTCTTCCACACGGTGCTTGTGGCCTCTGCCGTTGAGGACGTTGTTAATCTCTTCCTGTTCGCTGCGAGACCATATAGCGGGCATCCCGTTAGGTATGCGCACACCGGCGTAGTTGTACGTGCCGCAGTTCTGCTCGCGCATGAGCAGCTTCTTGATGGATCCGTGCGAGAAGGGCCTTCCCCTCCTGGAGCGCTCGGTCTTTACGGCTCGCTGGATGTCGGCAACTGTCGAGCCGCTAAGCAGCATGTTCTTCATCTTGTGCATGACGGCGGCTTCGCGCTCGTTGATGACAAAGTGATCGTCTACGACATTCCATCCGTACAGGCGTTGACCGCTCGCCATGCCGCGTTGGGCGTTCTTCTGGATGCCGTCACGTATGCGTTCGCTATCAACGCCGCTCTCGTACTCCGCAAGCACCTCGAGCATACCGAGGTGCAGGACGCGCGTAGAACCCTCGCCGAGCGTTTCGCCGGCGTATAAGATCTCAACGCCGGCCTTGTGCAGCATAATGCGCGCAAGTGCCATTTCATCGCGGTTGCGCATGATTCGCGTGACCTTGTAAATCACCACATAATCAAATAGCCCTTTTTGGGCGTCTTTTAGCATTTGCTGAAACTCGGTGCGGTCTGAGTTCCTGCCAGTTTTGGCGTAGTCACTATATATGCGCACGACGGCAAGGCCGCTCTCTACGCAAAACTCTCGGGACTTGTCGACCTGAATCTCAATGCTCTCGTCTCGCTGATTGTGCGAGCTAAAGCGTGCGTAGATAGCCGCACGACTACCTTTGGTCATGGTATTATCACCTTGCCTTTTGTTAGGTGCCCTGTGCTGCTTTGGACGGTCGCGCAGGGCTTTTTTCTTTTTTATTCCTTCTTTGACTCACTTGCCGCCGCTTTTGCGGTCATCGCTATGTTCTTCTGCCATTGCGGTGAACTGTCGCGGTAGTTGTCTACGATCTGACGTTCATCATCTGATAGTGACTCTTCATTTCGGTCGCCTTCGTCCCAACTAAGAACGTCATTTGGCGAACATCCAAGAGCTAACGCACAATTCCATACCTGTTCTGCGTTCGGGAACGATTCACCGCGCTCCCATGAGCCTACGGTGCGCATGGTAACGCCAACCGCTTCGGCAAATTCAGCTTGAGAAAGATGAAGCTTCTTTCTCATTTCCTTAATGGCAAGCTCCATTTTGCACCTCCAATTAGGTAGCTTTCTGCCGTGTATTCTAATCCGCTTAACGGCTATAGGCAAATATTTTCTTATTTTCCTCTTGCAATAGGAAGGAACTCGCTTATACTGCAATGCGAGTCAGGAAGGAATCTTCCTACTTGGCAAATATTCCTAGGGTAAACCCAAGGAATATACGGGTTGGCTACTTGACAAGCAAGTAGCCAAATACTGGCTCAATGCAGAAAGGAGGAAACGTAATGGGTTTCAACAAGGAGGTGTTTGCGGCGAACTTGCGAGCAGCTCGCGCGAAGCTCGATATCTCGCAGGATGAGTTCGCAAAGCGCGTCGGTATCTCCAAAGATTCCGTCGTGAAGTACGAGAGCGGTGAGGGCTACATCCCAGGCGCAGACAAGATCATGTCCATCTGCCGAGTTGCGCACATCAGCCCCAATGAGCTTATGGGTTGGCAGGAGAAGTAACGATGAAAGACCTTGTTAATGGAATTGTATGCGCTGCAGGTGTCTTGATTGCCTTGTCATATGCAATCGAATCGGGGGTTAAGTATGGCATCAAGTCGGCTCTGAAGGATGTCGAGATAAAGTTCACCATCCTCGAACATAAATAGAAAGGAGGGGTTTCAGATGCATGAAACCAAGACGGAAACCGTTGGTTTGCGTGGCGGTTCTGGACGCTCGCGAGCGCCGAAGCGCATCGAGCGCGTTCCAGCGGCGGTTCCACATAAGAACCACCGAAGCTATGCAAGCCTGCAAAAAGAAGAAGCCCGCGCACGTCGGCAAACGTACACGGGCAAGCGTCAAAACCGCGGCGGTCATGACGATCAGATTCTAACAGGAAAACCGTTGGTTATCCGTTGGTTTGTCTACGTTTTTGCAGCTCTGTTCATGTGCGGGATTATCCCCATGGCAATCGCGGGCGGTCTCATCACCTTCTGCGAGACATACCACTGCGAATGGCTCATCTTCGTGCTTTGCGGTGCGGTCATCTGGCTTATCTTCCGCATCATCGAGCGTGATATCTAATGGATCTCGACAACATGGCACAGCCGCTTGAGAGCGTCATTGCCCAGGAGAAGATGGCTGTCTATCCGATGCCGCTTAGGCTCCAAGACCGCGCCGAGCTTTTCAAGAAATGGTGCGAGCTCAACCCAAAGACGCTCCGCAGCATCGAGTTGACGGCCCTGGCTATCGATAAGCGCGGTATGCGCGTGTCGACCAAGTACCTCATCGAGAAGCAGCGTTACGAAGGCTCCTACAAGCTCGTCGGCGTTCCGTTCGTTGACGGCAACGGGGAAGAGCACGTCTTTGGCATCAACAATACGGATACGCCGCTGTTGAGCCGCTGGCTTCTCGACAAGCATCCCGATCTGAATATCGAGACGCGCAAATCCATCTATGACACCAAGGAGAGCTGACATGACAACGACGTTGCAGGTGGTCGAGCATTTCGAGGACATCACCCGATATGCCACCAAGAACAAAGGAAAGATAGAGCTGAAAAACGCGGAGACCGACGAGGTTATCGAGCTTGATGAGCGTCTCGCCTCAGCCGTTATGTGCGCGACCCTGGCCTATGCCGCGACCATCATCGCCGGCACCTGCAAGATCTGCGATGCCGGCGAGGGCCACATGTCAATCATCTTGCTCGCCGCCGATATCTATGCCCGCGACCTCTAGCCAGCCGAGCCTGTTCGACGATCCGCCCATGCCGGAGCCGTGTCGATGCGATTACGAATGCGGCGTACTCGACGAGGACGGCGCAAAGCCCAAGAGCAAATGCACGTTTCGCGGGTCTGTCGTTTGGACTAACTGCCGCGAGTGCGGCCACTGCCTGTGGGACGGCTGGTGGCAGCGCGCCACGTGCGATGGCCTGTCTATCGATGATGGAGGTGAAGAGGAATGATTACCAAGGACGTGCGCGATAAAGCCCAGGAGCCGATGGCATGGTTCCAACACGACTCAAACTCAGCGCAAGACCAGAAGTGCCAAAGGCTGCTGTTCCGCTACGGCAACGCGGGTTACGGTGCGTTCTGGCGCATCTGCGAGATTCTGGCGAACACCACGACGCACTCATTGCCGGTCGAGACCGACGAGGACTGGCTGATACTCGCGGAGCAGATCGGGATGCGCAAGGCGGGTGCCTTCGACGATATGTCGAGCGTCGAGGACTGTCGCGATTTCATCAGCTGTCTGCTGGAGATCGGCTTGCTAAACCGGGACGGAAAAGGCCGCATCGAGAGTGCGCGAATGCAAAAAAACGCTCTTTATTTCGGCATGCAAAGGGCAAACGGAGCCAAGGGCGGCAGGCCGAAGAAGAACAAAACAGAGCCAACGGAATAGCAGGTCAAAGGCGGTGAACTGGACAATGGAGCATGAAAGCGTCGCTAAACCATCGGTTTTAGATTGGCTAAACCCTAACAATACAGTACATAACAATACAGGGCGGGTTTTTGGGTTTGGGTCTAAAGACCCAAACCCAAAGCCAAAAACCCGCAACTTGCTTGTGGCGTTATGTAACAAGGAAGTCTTACTTTCTTTGCTTCTTTCTTTATCGCCCTTTAATTTCGCGCCTGATTTTCGAGTTTTCGCGCTTATAAAACTTGAGTTCTCAACAGCTTTTCAACAGGTTTTCAACAATCGTAATAGTTTTCAACAATTGGACGGTGATGCAAATGCCGTTTGGTAGCTACATCAACAAGATCAGGGTCAAACGATGCTCTTATTGCGGTATCGACCGACCGAGGGATTGGTTCATCAAAGAGCGCAGCGCTTGCTGGAAGTGCAGGGCAGTCAAGAGGGATGTTAAGGAGGGGATGTGCTATGACCTCATCGACGAAGGAACCATTCAAAAAGCTAAGCATATTCGACTTGGCTAGAGGCTACGAGCAGACCGATAGGAGTGACCGCAATTACGCGCGTCATCACTTCAACGATTACTTTACGTATCGAGACGTCATGCCGTGCGACATCACAGCTCTTGAGGGCTATATCTCAATCGAGATTGCCGCCTTTCGTGCAATTGGCGAGGTGACCATTCCGGAGCTTTCCGTTTCCCATTACCGAAAAACGCGACCGATTATTCATGCAGGTGATGCCGGTGGTATCAGAGAAGCCTTCCTATTCTGCGATGGGTCGTATTTCAACGGGCGTGAGGCGATTTCATTCAATGAAGACGGGTTTATCGGCTTTTGCGGCTGGGCTGATTCGATGAACTCTAGGCCGTTTGTCTCTGGCTTCTGTCGATGGGTCGACGAGTGGATGACACCGGCGAAGTCATTGAGGGCGATGCGAAATGATTAGCGTCGATGACCTGCTTGCCGCCGCAAATGATCATCAAGTAAAAGTCTTGCGTCTGCTCCAACCGCAGGGCAAGCCTGACATCATCGAATGCGACGGCAGGCTGTACGTACCCGACAAAGAGTGCGAGTTCATCCCGGAGGAATTCGAAACCCGTTGGGACGATGAAAACCAGTGCTTGCGGATTGAGAAGCCTTCCGATGATTGCGTTTGCTTCACGTGCTCTGAATGCGGTGAAGAGCTGAGGTTCGACTGGGATGGCGCAGGCAGCTGGTTTGAGCCCAAATACCCGTACAAGCCCATCGAGTTGAAATACTGCCCTGGATGCCGAGCAAGGGTTCTATTCCCGCATCCATGGCTTGATAAGGAGGTAGACAGATGATCTGCATCGTCGGGACTAGGGGAAGCGGTAAGACGACTGAGCTTTTAAAGTTCTCCGCTGATTCTGGCATCCCTATTGCCGTTCATGATTCAAACAGGGCAACCAGACTCCGCATGCTCATGGATGAGCTCGATATCGATGCGCCCGATCCGGTTGTCATCGGTAACGGCGTTTATGGAGGACGTCCATCCTGCTCTTTGGCGATGGAGCGCGGAAAAGACGGTTTGGCTCCGGTTCTTGTTGATGATCTGGAATCCTTTTTCGGCGCTAAGGGATTACGTGCCGATGTGGTGACCGTCAACGCCGATGCCCTGAATATCGATTTCGAACTTGCCGCAAAAGCAAATCCAAGTCTGCTCAATTACCTCCGTTACCGTCGGGAAATTAGGAAAGGTGGTACGAAATGAGTGCCTACGTCAAGCGGGTCGGTGATCTGACTGAGCCTGTTGAGCTCAGCGCTGCGCAGGTTGCTGAGAAGATGGCCCGAACGGTCGATTCTGAGTTCGACCCAGTGATCAAGCCTTCGCATTATGCGGGACACACCGGCATCGATTGCAAGGCGGCGATGGAGTCGATGCTTGGAACAGAAGCGTACGTGTCCCATATGCAGGCATGCGTGCTTAAGTACATCTGGCGATGGCGTGACAAGAACGGCATCGAAGACCTCAAGAAGGCACGAGAGTGCATCGACAACATGATCCGTGCGATTGAAGGTGATGGGCAATGACCACCGTGAAGCTCAACTTCGAGCTCGAGGATAAAAAGCCCAACGTCAAGACTGCTGATATCGAGGAAGCGGCCAAGCGGTTCACGACCTCGCTGCTCTTCCTGATTCGCGCGTTCGGCGTGAGCGGCGTGTCGGTGAAGATCGTGGGAGATGACGGCGATGAGTAAGTACGGAAAGTATCACGTCCTGGATAACCTCTGCACGGTCTCACAGGACATGAGCAACCGCATCCTGACGTGCGAGCGGCGCGGTCGCAGCAACGTGATGGTCAGTTACGAAGACATTGTCATGTGGTCTGACATCGTGTCTGACGCCATCGAGGTCATCAACGAGAAGGGCGAGAAAGATGATTGAGAGTCCGAGCCATGCCCTCAACCGCATCATTAAGAACTTTGGTGATGCGTTCACATCCGCTTTGCGTGGAAAGGGAAACTTCTTCTTTGAGGTTTCACGCGCGGTGAGGCGTGCGCATAGGGAATGGGTCAAGTTCGAGAAGCGTTGCGTGAAGTATAGCGGCCCTAAATGGCAGCGCCGGTATACAAAGGCGCTCAAGCGCTCGCGCAGGAACGTCGCCTATCTGAAGCGCACCGGCAGGTGCCGGTGATGGGCATCGAGGTCAAGCGCGATGCCAAAGGCGTTTGGTACGCGCAGCCCTATCTTGGTACGACTCCGGAGGGCAAGCAGATCAGGCCGCGCCGCAGCTTTCCCGAAGCCGCCACACGCGCCCAGGCGCAGGAATTGGCGAACCGCTGGCTCTCCGATATCTCCGCCGGCGGCAAGGTACAGAGCGTCGTTATCGCCGATTTGCTGTACGCCTACATCGACGAGCGCCGCGCCAAGGGCGTGAGCCCTTACACGGTGAAGCGCTGGAAACTGTTCACCCGAAGCTATGTGGGCAGGTACCTCAAGGGCAAATCGGTGCTCGACCTAGGTGTGATGGAGTTCAACGACTTAGAGACGCGCCTGCTGCTGCCGAAAGATAAACGTGGTCAGGGTCTGTCGCGAAACACGGTGCGCAGCGTGCATTTCTTCCTTCGCGGTGCATACAACCACTGGATCAAGGCCGGTGTCTGCGAGACCAACCCGCTCTTCTACGTCGAGCCGCCGCATGAGGACAAGCACGAGGCGGTTGCGCTCGACGAGTGGGATTACCCGGGTCTGGACGAAGCGATAACGACCGCGTTGCATCCAGACGAGCCCACGGAAAAGACCATGAGGGAAGCTGCGTACGCCTTCGCCGCCTGGCTCGCGCTGCACACCGGCATGCGCGTCGGCGAGGTGTGCGCGATACGCAGGAGGGACGTGTCGAAGCGCATGGGATACCTCCACGTGTGCGGCAAGATCGTCGAGCTTGACGGCGGCGGCGTCGAGCGCGTGGACGTTACCAAGGGCCGTAAGAGCCGCAACGTCTCCATGACCGAGCGTGAGTTTGAGACGATTTTCGGCTTTATCGAGCTTCAGGACGGTTTTACGGACGTGTTCACACCGAACATGCCGTTGGTGTCTTTTGACGGCTTCTTCATGCGTCCCACGACCGTCTCAAAGGCTTTCAGCCGCCTGCGCGACCGTTTGGGGCTGCCGAAGGGATGCACCTTCCACAGCCTTAGACATACGCACGCCACGTGGCTGCTTGCCAACGGCGCGAACCTCAAGGACATCGCCGAACGCTTCGGCCATGCGAACGAAGCCACGACGCTCAAGCTCTACGCCCACGCGATGCCCGGACGCGACCAGAGAGCCGCCGAGGTGTTCGACAAGTTCACCGACGAGCTTCGCGGGGGGACTGTAAACGATGTGTAAACGGCTCGACTTCGGCCATTTGCGCATCGTCACGAAAAAGGAAGGTCAGACCGCAAATCCAGCGGTTTGGCAAAGGTTAGCCACCGTATTTCAAGTAAGAATCAGGAGCAACCAAAAATGGTACCTAAATTGACTGCCAAACAAAGGCGCGCAGCCCTCGATAAGGGGATGCAGATCAGGCTTGAGCGTGCCGAGTACAAACAGAAGCTAAAAGACGGCTCGATGACCGTTGAGCAGTTCTTCAAGTTGGCTGACAGCGGATATCAGGCGGCCTACGGCATGCGCGTCTACTCGCTGCTCACTTCGCTGCCTGGGTATGGCGAAGTCAGATCGCGCCAGCTCATGAACGAACTCCGCATCGCCCAGGGTCGTAAGGTCAAGGGGCTTGGAACTACGCAGCGTGCAAGGCTTATCTCGATTTTGATTGGCGATGGTGACGATGCTTAAGAATCGACCGCACAAGGTGAAGAGGGTCTTGTCGCTGGTCTTCACCGTCCTGATGTGCGTGCTGCTCGTCGTGATTCTCTTCGTGTCGTTCTGCATCATCGAAGCGACCGTGATGCTGTTTACCGGCGGCACGTTCTCACTGCTCTTTCCGGCAATCGCTACCGTGGCGATGCTCTTCGCGCTTATCGCGCTCGCAATCGTGAGCGGTGGTGCCGCATGAGCGCCGAGAGCCTGAACACCTGCACGCTGAGCGGCAATCTCGGTAACGATGCCGAGGTGCGCTACACCAAGGGCGGCACACCTATCACCTCGTTCTCACTTGCCGTCAACCGCCGCCGCCGAACACAAGACGGCAGCTACGAGGATGAGACGAGCTGGGTCGACTGCACGCTGTTCGGTAAGCGCGGGGTAGCCCTGCAAGCGAACGGCTACCTGCACAAGGGCGCACGGATCGCCATCACCGGGCACCTGCGAATGGCCGTCTGGGAAGCGGACGGTAAGCGCCATCGAAAGCTGGAGGTCATCGTCGACAACATCATCGGCATGACCAGCTACCGTCAACCGCAAACCCAGCAGCCGCAACAGGCACCTCAACCGCAGGTCAACGCACCCGAGCTTTACGACGAAGACATTCCGTTTTAGGAGGAAAGATGTACGGACGAAAGATGAACGTGAAGGTGATGAACGGATCGGAGCGGCCGCGCTATGCGCATGAGGGCGACGCCGGCTTCGACATGTGCCTTACCGAGGACTGCCGCCTTGAGCCAAACGCCAGAGCCATCGTCGGACTTGGCTGCGCGTTCGAGATTCCGAGCGGCTGTGTCGGCCTGCTCTTCCCGCGCTCTGGTCTGGCGAGCAAGCACGACGTGACGCTCAGCCACGGTGTCGGCGTTATCGACAGCTGCTATCGCGGCGAGGTCAGCGCACCGCTCGTCAACCTCAGCTGCGATATCGTCAACCTGCCGAAGGGCTCGCGCGTCTGCCAGATGGTCATCGTGCCGTTCGTGCCGTGTCAGCTCGTCGAGGTCGACGAGCTGACGGACACCGAGCGCGGAGCCGATGGCCTCGGCTCCACCGACATCGAGTAGGCGAAGCGCGTGGATGCCAAGGAGTATTTCGAAGCCATCCGCGAGGAAGTGAAGGCCATCGAGGGCACGAGGGAAATGCTGGCAAGGCTCAGGGCGAGGGAAGGAGCGAAAGCCCAGAGCTACAGCGGCGGCGGTGGCGGCGGGTATGCCGACCCGATGGATGCAATCAATGGCCGAATCGATCTGGAGGGCAGGTTCGAGCGGCGCATCGCCGACAGCTCAGCCGCCATTGATGAAGCGTGCGCGGTGCTCTATGGCAGTGACAACCGTGGCGGTCTCGCAAGGCAGAAGGGCAACCGATATGCCGACGCGATCTGCATGGGTTACTGTCAGGCCATGCCGTGGACTGAGGTTGCAGCCGTCATGCAGTGCTCACCGAAGTGGTGCCGAGAGCTTTGCAACGCTGCGTTCAGGTACATCGACGCAGTTGGCATGGCATGGCTGAAAGAAAATTGAAATCGGTACTTCCCTTCAGTTCCCGCCTTGTGCTAAAGTTCGGTACGGTGGATTAGGTAAGCAAAAGGGACACGGGCTCCGGCTCGCGTCCCTTTTTTGTTGGGAAGGCGCGGCAATGGCTAAGGGCTTCTCGTATAGCTTCTACCATTCGACGGACTGGGAGCACGCCCGCGAGCAGGCTCTACAGCGTGACGCCTACCTGTGCCAGCACTGCCTGGCTCAGGGCATCGCAACACCGGCGGTCATGGTTCATCACATCGTCGAGCTGACTCCGGCGAACATCAACGATCCGAACATCAGCACTGACCCGAAGAACCTTGTCAGCCTTTGCGACCTGTGCCACAAGAAGGTGCACGGATGGGTAAGGCAGGGCAGCACAAGGCAAGGGCTGGTCTTTGACGAGGACGGCAACTTGATTTCACTGGACAGCGAACACACAGACTGAGCACAACCAACTGCTCACAAAACATGGACAACAAAACAGCAGGTCAGAGCGCCGAGCAATCCCCCCATTCGAAAACCTAGGCTAGTGGCCTAGGGCACCAACGCCGGGAGATAGATTTATGCGCGCAGAAGTTCCCAGAACGGGGGTGGTCTTGTGGCAAAGAGAAAAGTGTGCGAAAGTACCGAGATTTCGCCGAAAGTTGCGAAAAGTCCCCCGAAGCGGAGCGGGCAGACGATACAGGCGCGCTACCAAAGCGAGCTCAAGAAACTCCAGCGTCTCACCAAGGACGTGATTCCCGACGATAGGCGCAACGCCATCATGCCGCTGATGTCGAACATCGCGTTTTTGAAGGTCAAGCTCGACCAGGCTCGCAACGAGCTGATGGGGGAGAGCATCTTCACCGAGTACGACAACGGCGGCGGCCAATCAGGCGTTCGCGAGCATCCCGGCTTCTCCGCCTACAACAAGCAGTTCACAACGTTCTCGCGCGGCATCAAGCAGATCACCGACATGATGCCGACCGGCAGCACCGCCGCAGACGCGCTCGCGGAATATCTGAACGAGACGAGGTTCGGTGGCTAGGAAGAAGGCCGCCGGATCGTGTGAGAAGGCCATCCGAGAGTATTTCGGCGGCGTTCTCGACGGAACCATTACCGCCTGCGAGAAGATTCAGCAGGTGGCTGCGCATGTCCTGCGCGATATGGACAGCTCAGACCCTCTGTACCCTTACCATTTCCGCGAGGAATACGCGGCGAAGCACGTCAACTTCATCGAGCGCTTCTGCCGGCTGCCGTCCGGCAAGCTCGGTCATGCTTTCAAACTGGAGCTGTTCCAGCGGGCAATCCTGTCGGTCATCTTCGGCTTCGTCGATGTCGAGGGCAAGCGCCAGTACCGCGAAGTGCTCTGGATCATGGGTCGAAAGAACGGCAAGACCGCGCTGGCATCTGCCGTCGAGCTGGACTTGCTCATCAATGACGATGAGGGCGCGCCGGAAGTCTACAACGTCGCGACTGCACACGACCAGGCGGCCAAGGGCTTCAACAATGCCTGGCGCATGGTGATGACATCACCGGCTCTTGGCAGGCACGTGCGAAAGCGCGTGAGCGATCTCTACTGCGACCTCAACATGGGGTCGATTAAGGCGCTGAGCGCCAACACCAACCACCTAGACGGTCTCGATATCTCCGGTGCCATCGTGGACGAGCTTGCGGCAATGAAGAACCGCGACCTCTACGACCTCACGATTCAGGGCACCTCCGCGCGCCGGCAACCGCTGGTGTTGGAGATCACCACGAACGGCTTCGTGCGCAACGGCATCTTCGATGCACAGTACGAATACGCCACAAAGTGGCTGGACGGTCAGGCAACGGGTGAGAAAGCCGAGCGCTTCATCGCGTTCATCTACGAGCTCGACGAGCGCGAGGAATGGCGGGACGAATCAGCATGGATTAAGGCCAATCCCTGTCTCGGGACGATCAAGAGCCTAAACAGCCTTCGCCAGAACGTGAGCAAGGCCAAGGACGATCCGACATTCCTGCCGACGCTCCTGGTCAAAGACTTCAACCTCATCGAGAACCAGAGCCAAGCATGGCTCACGTGGGCTGAGATTCACAATGACGAGACGTTCGACCCGGCAGACGGGTCGTTCTCCTACGCGGTGCTCGGTGTCGACGCATCGGACACGACCGACCTCACGGCGGCGTGCCTGTTGATGATGAGGCCGGGCGATGAGCGTATCTACGCGATGCACATGGCTTGGATTCCGCTCCGTGCGCTGGAGCAGGCGGAGGCAGAAGGTCGGCGCGGCGGTCGTGACGGCGTGCCGTACGACGCGTGGATTGCGCGCGGCCTGCTGCGAACATCCGCGACGCCGATTATCGACAAGCGCGAGGTGCTCGATTGGGTCGACGAGGTACGCGAGAGGTGCGGTATCTACGCCGTCGCATGCGGCTACGACCCGTGGCACATGCGAGACGTCCCCACGGTGGAAGCCTACGAGGGCTATTTCGGCGCGGACAACTTCCGGAAGGTCATCCAGGGCGCGCAGACGCTTTCGATGCCCATGAAGGAGCTGCGAGCACTCTACAAGGAGAACCGCATCGTCGACAACTCAAACCCGATCGCCGAATGGTGCCGCTCGAACGTTGCGGTGCGAAGCGACGCGAACGGCAACATCGCGCCTGACAAGAAGAATCAAGACCCGCGCAACCGAATAGACGCGTGGGCAGCGGAGTGCGACGCATTCGTCGTGCTCAAGGACATGATGGACGATTTCAAAAGCATGATTGGGGGTTAGCCGTGGCGAAAATAACGTCGGCGTTCCGTTCCATGTTCGATGCCGTCTTCCACAAGCCGATCATGAAGGCGGTTGACGGGTATTTCCAGACATTCACGGCGTACGCGCCGCGTTTCAGCACGTGGAGCGGCGGCATCTACGAAGCCGAGCTGACGAGAAGCATCATCGAGCGCAACGCAGACCATGCGAGCAAGTTGAAGCCGGAGGTCACCGGCACCGCGCAGGGTGCCGCCACGCGGTCGCTGGAATGGAAACCTAACCCTTGGATGACGACGCCGCAGTTCCTGCACCGCGTCTCGACTGTGCTCGATGTGTGCGACACGTGCCTTATCGTGCCGATCACCGATGCCGACATGGTTACCATCGTCGGCTACTACCCAGTTCTGCCTGGGCAGTGCGAGGCATACGATGTCGGCGGCCAACTCTGGCTCAAGCTGTCGTTCGGCGGTGGCGAGCAGACGCTAATCGAGTGGTCGCGCGTCGGCGTGCTGACAAGGCATCAGTTCAAAAGCGACCTTTTCGGAGACGGCACCGATGTGCTCCGTCCCACGCTGGAGCTGATGCACGCGCAGACGGAGGCCGAGAAGACCGCAATCGAGCAGGGTGCCGCCATTCGATTCATCGGCAAGATGAGCCAGAACCGCAACCCAGAAGACCTCGAAAAGGCTCGCAAGGAGTTCAACAAGCAGCTCGGTACCGCAAACGCGGGCGGCATCGCCGTGTACGACAACAAGTACAACGACGTGAAGCAGATCACGCCGCAGAACTACACAGTCGACGCTGCGCAGATGGAGCGAATTGAGAAAGCCGCATACCGTTTCTTCGGCAGCAACGAAGATATCGTCATGAACCGTGCCGACGAGGACACATACAACGCCTTCTACGAGGGGCGAACCGAGGTCTTCGCCGTGCAGCTGGGCTACGTGCTCACCTGCATGACGTTCACGCCGAACGAGATCGCGCACGGAAACTCAATCATGTTCAGCGCGAACCGACTTGAGTTCGCGAGCAACCAGACGAAGCTCAACGTAAGCACATCGCTATACGACCGTGGAGTCATGACGGGCAATCAGGTCGCGGACGTGTTCCAGCTACCGCACTACGAGGGCGGCGACCGCCATGTCATTCGCGGCGAGTACATCGACCTTGACCTGATCAGCGAGCACACATCGGAACAGGCGGCGAAGGCCGCCGAGACGAACGCGAATATCGCAAAAATCGACGGAAAGGACGGCGATGCCGATGCCGGCGAAACCGAATGAGCGCCAGTACCGCCAGATGTCGGTAGTCTTGAGAAGCCTTGACGGCGGTGAAGGCCGTGAGAAGCGCATCGAATCCGACTATTACACAGAGGGATACGCTTCGACATTCAATGACCCGTATGTCCTATGGGAAGACTCGTGGGACGGAACCGAATACCGCGAGGTCATCAGCCCCGATGCGTTCATTGACTGCGATATGAGCGACATCATCATGCAGTATGACCACTGCGGCAAGGTGCTCGCACGCCTGTCCAACGGCACGCTGATCGTCGAGCCTGACGAGCACGGCCTGTTTGTGGCTGCCGACCTGTCTAAATCCGTTGAAGCGCGCAACCTGTTCGAGGAAATCGATAACGAACTCATCACGCGCATGTCATGGGCATTCACCATCGGCGCATCGGAGTACGACAGGGATACGCACACCTCGACCATCACGAGGGTCAAGAAGATTTATGACGTGTCTGCGGTCAGCTATCCGGCTGACCCCAACACAGAAATAAGTGCAAGAAATCTTCTCAACGGAGTGATTGAGAAGTCGCGCGGGGAGCACGCGCGCCGAAGAAACGCGCTCATCCGTGCGCGTGCAGTAATGGCAATCGCCACCAATTAGAAAGGGAACAAACATGAACCTTGAAGATCTGCTGAAAGAGCTCCAGGCGCTCGTCGACAAGTACGGCGATGACACCGACCCGTCCGATGAGGACGCCGCCCGCATGGCAGAGCTCACCAACGAGATCAACCAGCGCCGTGCACAGCTCGACCAGACCGCGCAGACCCGCGCCGCCGCAGTGGCAGCCGCCCGCGCCGCCATCGACAACGGCACCGCTCAGCGCATCGATTCCGTCCCACTGGCTCGCTCCGCAAACAACTTCGGCACCGGCGCGGTCTACGACACGACCGACTACGCCGCCGCCGAGCAGCGCGCGTGGGTGAAGGGCGTCGCCGAGCGCGCCGGCGTCCAGCTGGTAGAGGGTTACGCGCTGACCGACGCGGAGCGCGCCGCGCAGAACCACGCTATGCAGCAGCGAGCCGAATTCAACCACACGACCGCCAACACCGGTTCCGTCATTCCCGTCGAGCTGCAAAACGAGATTATCTCGCTCATCGACAACACCGCCGTTCTGTGGGGCGACATGCCGAAGCAGAACTTCCCCCATCAGTTCGAGATTATCCGCCACAAGTCCATTGATGCTGGCGACGCCGCCCAGACCGCCGAGGGCGCAGCGCCGACTGATGGTGAGCAGAACGCGTACGACACGCTCAAGTTCGAGGGCGTCGAGATTAAGAAGACCCTGAAGATAAGCCGCCGCATGGCCGTCCAGTCCGTCGATTCCTTCCAGTCTTACCTTGTCAAAGAGATTGCTGCACGACTGTCCGTTGCCTGCAACACCCACGCCCACGCGCGCCTGGTCAACAAGGACTACGGCATGGAGGAAACGAACAAAATCAAGACTTCCACGGTCAATGCGCTCAAGAAAGCCGACCTCGCCGGACTGCTCTCCAAGCTCTACACCTACAACAACCCAGCACCCAAGGGTGCCATCATCTACGCCAACAACAACGTCATCTGGAACTTCATCGCCATGCTCGAGGACAGCAACGGGCGCTCCTATTTCGTCGACGAGAAGAATGCCGACCCGTCCGTCGAGGGCCACATCTTCGGCAAGCTGGTCAAGCGCGACGATTCCATTGCCGACGGCGTGATCATCGCCGGCTACCCCGACCTGTTCGAGGGCAACGTGTTTGACGGTCCCGACGTGATACCCTATATCGCGCCCGACGGAAGCCAGAACCGCTGCTTCGACGGTTACGAGCTCATCGACTGCGGCCTTGCAGTGCCCAAGTCGTTCGCCCAGCTGACCATCAAGACTGCCTAGGGAGGTCTCGCGCCATGGCAGACAAGAAGAAGCAGAAGCAATGCATTCTCGATGCCTGCCGCGCCACGCTCCGCATCCCGGCATTCTGCAACGATTACGACGATGAGATCGCCGATGTCATCGAAGCCGCCCGCGCCGAGCTTGTCGCGGGCGGCGTCAGGCCGGAGAAGGCGAGAGACGATGACGACGGCAGGATTCGCCTGGCTATCAAGGTCTACGTCAAGGCCAACTTCGGTATGGACAACCCGGACGCCGACGGCTTCATGAAGTCGTTCGAATGCATGCTCACGTCGATGAGCGGGGACTCGCTCTACAGGGCGGAGCCATCCGATGAGTAGGTGGTCTGGGGTGTGCACGCTCATCGCGACCGAGACAGAGCGCGATGAAAAGGGCGTCCCGCACAGGAAGGAACGCCGCAGGCGCGTGCCGTGCAACGTCTTCTCGATGAGCGCGGCAACCTATTACGTCGCTGCTCAGGCGGGCGTGAAACCGCAGGTGGTAATTGAGATACGCTCCTGCGCATATTCAGGCGAAACCCTCGTCGAGTACGGCGGTGTGACGTACTCGGTCGACAGCAGGCTTATTAGCGGCGCGGACAATATCCGCCTCACGCTTGTCGAGAGGACTGGTGACCGATGAGCGGCGTCAATATCGACGATCTCGCCGAGATTATCGTCAACGACATGCAGGACGTAATCGACGATGACGTTGAAGCACTGGAGGGCAACGCCCGCGCAGCAGGACAGAAGGCGGTCAGGCTGCTGCGCCAACGAAGCCGCAAACGCGTCCACCACGGCGGAAGCTACGCGAAGGCTTGGACGGCTGATATCGAGACCGACGAGACCGGCACGAGCTGCACCGTGCACAACCGGCAGTACCAGCTGACTCATCTGCTTGAGAAGGGTCACGCCATCGCAAACCAGAGCGGCAGGTATCCCGGGCACGCTGCAGGCGACCACGTGATTGAGGGCGTTTACAACGAGGTCGCTGCGGAGTTCGCGAAGGGCGGCGAGTGATGAAGACATTGGATGAGCTTGTCGGCATTCTCAGGTCGTTCGAGCTGCCGTTCAGCAACGGCGCGTTTCTGTCTGACGAGCGGCCTGCACCTCCGTACATCGAGATTGAAGCCGGTTACTCAGAAGCCGCCTTTGCGGACAACGTGACGCATATCAGGTGGATGCCGTACGACTGCGCGCTTTACTGCGCGACGCGAGACTACGAGCTTGAACGGCGCATCGAATCTGAATTGGATGCCGCCGAATTCGCCTACACGAAAACGGTGACGGCAATCGACGGAGAGGGTGTCATCGAGACCGCCTACGAGATTAACGTTATTGAATATTAAGAAAGGGGCATCTTATGCCACGAAACGGATATTTCGGTGTCAAGAACGCGCACATCGCCGTGCTCGAGAGCGAGGACAACTTTACCTACGCGAAGCCGGTGCGAGTTCCCGGTACCGTAGAGATCAAGATGGAGCCTTCCGTCGAGACCGCGACGAGCTATGCCGACAACGAGACCTGGCTCGACAAAACTCAGGACAACGGCGGATCTGGCACCATTTCCTTCTATGACACGGAGGGGACTGTTGAGATGCGCAAGCTGTTCGCCAGCCTTGTCGGCTTCGACATCGACGCAAAAGGTCGAGTCCTTGGTACCTCCGGCAAGACTCCGAAGAAGTTCGCCTTCATGTGCGAGCAGCCGGGGCATGTCGTAGGCAAGCGCCGTTGCTTCCTCTGCTGCCAGATCAAGGCACCGAGCATGGACGCCAAGACCCTTGAGGACAAGCCGGATATCACGCAGCTCGACTATGACATCACGTGGCGTCCCGTCACGCTTCCGAGCGGCTGGCGAGGCAGCTCGTATGACAGCTTCAGCGACCTTGAAGGTTACGATAAGTTCTTCGATGAGGTCGACACGCAGCTCACGCCAGCACCGAGCGAGGCATAGCATGGTAAGCGAGATCAATATCGGTGGCAGCACCGTTCCCGTCGCATGCAACGGCTTCACGCCTATCGTGTTCTCGCGCGAGTTCTCGGTTGAGCGTCCCGATGGCTCGAAGCGACCGAAGGATATCAACGAAGACGTCTCCGTTATTCTCGAGGTCACGTCCGCATTTAAGGTCGCGCCCATCGTACCGCTCCTTGAGATTTTTTACTCCTGCGCGAAGACGGCCAACCCGAAGCTCAAGCCCTTCAAAGAGTTTATTGGCGATTTCCCGCCCGATGCGTACGACCTGGAGCGCTCCGGCGGTTGGTCTGCCGACGTGATGGGGATCGTGAAGGAAAACTTTTTTCCGAACGCAAAGGAAGACGTGGCAGCCGAGACCGCCGAAGAGACCGATGCCGCCGATGCCGACGGAGCTGCAGAGTAGCTGCGACGCGCTCTACATTTACGAGTGCCAGCAGGCCGGGCTGTCTATAGGCGATCTAGAAAAGCTCAGCTACAGACAGGTGCAGACGCTTCTCGACATCTATTCGTTCGTCAACGACGCGATTTCACACGCCGACGAGGACGAGCAGGCTCGAAAGGGCGAGCAGGAGTTCTGGTCGTGAGGATAAAGCGACAGCGCACCGCAGTCGGCGCGCTGTTCTGTGTACTCACGGTTTATTGATAGTTGAATAGAGGTGACCATGGCAGTTACTTACAAGGGGCTGACGATCAAATTCGGCGGCGATACGACGGAGCTGCAGGGCGCGCTCAAGAAGGTGCAGAGCACCGCCAAGGATACACAGGGCGCGCTGAAGGACATCAACCGCGCGCTGAAGCTTGACCCCGGCAATACCGAGCTTTTGACCGAGAAGGCCAAGCTGCTGAACCGCGCGTACGATGAGACCAAGACGAAGCTCGATGCCTATAAGTCGGCGCTCGCGATGCTTGAGGAAAAGCAGCGTAGCGGTGTAGCGCTCACGGAGCGCGAGCAGGCGCAGTATTCGAGCCTGAAGGCGCAGGTTGCCGTCTGCGAGAACCAGCTCGAGAGTTACGCCGATGACCTGAAGAGCGTTAGTCGGGAAGCGGAAGCATCCAAGACCGGCCTGTACCAATTCGGACAGACGGTACAGGACAACAGCGACAAGCTGGCGAAGGCCGGCAAGGGGCTTGAGACCGCCGGCAAGACGATTACCGGTGCCGTCGGTGGAGCTGCGACGGCGCTCGTGGGCCTGGCATCCAGTCAGGAAGAAAACATCGAGCAGACGCATCAGCTCGACGCCGCATGGAAAGACGCCGGCGGTACGAGCGAGCAGGCCCGAAACTCCTATACGCTCTTCTACAAGCTGCTCGGTGAAGAGGACACGGCAACGGAAGCGGCGCAGAATCTCTCCCGACTGACCACGAACCAGCAGGAGCTGGACAAGTGGAACAACATCGCCGCAGGCTCCTTCTCGAAGTTCGGCGATGCTCTGCCACTCGAGAACCTCGTCGAAGCGTCCCAGGAGACGGCGCACACGGGAACCGTCACAGGCGGTTTGGCAGACGCACTTAACTGGGCTACCGCGAGCAATGAGCAGTGGAGCGCCGCGCTCTCCGGAAACCAGGCCGCGCAGCAGGCGTTCAACGACGCGATTGGGCAGGGCGCTACCAAGGAGGACGCGTTCAACGCGGCCCTTGCGGCCTGCGGCAGCGAGCAGGAGCGCTCTTCGCTTATCACGCAGACGCTTGACGGTCTCTATGGCGAGATCGGACAGACGTACCAGGACAACAACAAGACCATGCTCGACTCGCGCGAGCAGCAGGCCCAGTTCAACCAGAAGCTGACCGAAGCCGGTGAAGCCGCGCTGCCGGTCAAGGAAAAGGTCTTGGAGCTTGGCACCACTCTTCTCGAGAAGGTCACTCCGGCGCTTGAGAGCGTTTCCGACTGGTTTCAACGGCTGTCTCCGGAACAGCAAGACCTCGTGACCAACATCGCGCTCGGAACCCTGGCTTTTGGCGGCCTTGCGACCGGTGCCGGCAAGGTGTTGCAGGCGGGAAGCGAGATCGGCGGTACCATCAAAACCGTCTCCGAGACATTTGGTGGACTCAAGGGTGCTATCGGTGCCGTCGGTGGCGGCTGGACTTCCTTCACCGGTCTCATTGCGGCAAACCCGATTCTGCTCGGTGTGGCGGCTGTTGCCGCCGCCGTTGCCGGTCTTACGTGGTTCTTCACGCAGACTGAGACCGGCAAGCAGATGTGGTCTGATTTCACCGGATGGATCTCTGAGAAGTGGCAGGGAGTCCAAGACTTCTTTGCAGGGGTACCCGCTTTTTGGCAAGGAATCTGGGACGGGATAACCGGCAAGGCCGAGGAAGTCAAAAACGACCTCGGTGCGAAGTTCGATGGAATCAAGGAAGGCGCATCGAATGCCTGGGAAAACCTGAAGACAAATGCATCAGACGCTTGGGGGAATCTCCAGTCAGCGGCTTCGGAAAAGTTCGGGTCGATTAAGAACTCGATTCAAAATGACATGCAGACCGGCCTTGAAGTCGGGTCTTCGAGTTCGAAAGCACTTCAGGCAGCAATGAACGGTGATTGGTCGACCGCCAAGACCGAAGCGGCCAACGCCTTCAACCTCATCAAGGACAACATAACGAACAAGCTGGGCAATGCCAAGACGAACGCCATCAACATTGCCGACACGATTGGCGGTAAGCTCGGCTTTCCCGGTCTCGGAACGAAGGTCAATGGTGTTTTCGAGGGTATCAAGAATGGCATAACCAACAAACTGAACAGCGCTTGGAACACGATTAGCTGGATACCCAATCAGATTTCCTCGGCGTTCTCCGGTATCCGTATCAGTCTGCCGCATATCAGCCTTCCCCATTTTTCTGTCTCGTGGAGGGATATCGGCGGCATCGTCGACCTGCCGAGCATCAGCGTGAGCTGGTATGCAAAGGGCGGCTATTTCGACCGCCCGAGCATCATCGGCGTCGGTGAGGCCGGCGGCGAGCACGTCACTCCGGATAGGAAGCTGCGCGAGAGCGTTGAGGATGCCGTTTCAAGGGCTTTCGACCGCTGGGGCGGCGGGGCAAATCCGGTCAGCGTCTCCGTAACTGTAAACGCCACGGTCAACGACAAGGTTGACGCCTACACGACGGGGCAGCAGATCGGCGCTGGCATCGCCAGCCGCCTGAAGCAGAGGGGAGTGACCGTTGGAGCGTAAACGCAAGCACAACCAGAGCGACAGCATCGTCTTCAACGGTCACGACCTGTCGAGCCTCGTCTTCTGCAAGATTCACCGCCCGATAATGGCAAGCGTGAAGCCGACGTTCGAGGATGTGTCCGGAAGGCATGGCGAGCTGTTCAGGTCGGTGAAACGAGGGGGATACGATCTGACCGTCGACATGTGGCTGCGCACGGAACATCGTCGCGATATTGCCGATGCGCGGCACAAACTGGCGGCGATGCTCTGGACGGATGAGCCCGCTCCGCTGTACCTGCCGGATGACCCAACGCGCTATCTCATGGCCATTGTCAGCGGCATCACAGATTTGGGTGAGATTACCGATGATTGCCCTGGCACGTCGGTGACATTCCATATAGGTGATCCGGACTATCACGGGCAGTGCCGCCGTATCGAGATGACCGGCTCCGCCGCCGTCTCCGTCGGCGGCACGCTTCCCGCGCATATTAAGGTGACGGCGAAGCCGTCTGCCGGAGGTGCCTGGAGGATAACCAACACCGGCACCGGCGAGTTCGTCGAGATTATCCAGCCGCTCACGGCTGACAGCACCATCAGGCTTGACTTCTCTACTGAGCACGCGACGGTCAACGGCTCGGTTGCCCAGCTCAACATCATGAGCGATTTCTTTGAGATTAATGACCGTGCGCACATCAAGATCTCTAGCGGCTCCGCGACGCTGGAATGGGAGGAAAGATGGCTTTAACAAAAAAGGTCAACTTCACCCGTTTCAGCCGTTTCGGCGCTAATCTCGGACGGCTCACCTACACCGCAGCGACCCATGAGGACGCTACGGACGGCACCGATGAGCTTAAGATCAGGTGCGACGAGGATTTGAGCAAGGGGGAGCGTCTTGTTTGGGTTGACCGACAAGGCGTTGTGCATGAGCACATAGTCGACGAAATCGAGCGGCTGCACGATGATAGCGGCAAGCCCTATACCAGCGTCACGTGCATCAACTCAATCAACGAGACGTGGGATGACTATATCGAGGACAAGCGACCGTCCGGCAGCGTGGCTGTGGCGCTCGCTTCGATACTCGCTGGCACACGTTGGGAAGTCGGCAACTGCGACCAGCCAGGCAGCGCTTCGCATACCTTCTATCACGTAAAAGTACGCGAGGGATTGAGCGATCTGCTCAAAACATGGGGAGGCGAGCTTGAAACCGTCATCGAGACGGACGGCGTGCAGGTCACACACCGATACGTGCGAGTGGTCGCGAAACGCGGAAACCAGCAAAGTCCCAAGCGCTTTACGTGGACTAAAGACCTTATAAGCATCAAGCGCAAGACCGGCAGCGCGAATCCAAAGACGCGCGTTTACGGTTACGGCAAGGGCGTTGAGACCGATGGCGGCGGTTTTGGCCGGCGCTTGACTTTCGGCGATATAAACGGCGGCAAGAATTACGTCGAGGATGCCTCCGCGACCGAGATTTGGGGACATCCCGACGGCAACGGCGGCATCGCGCCCGCCGTGGATGTTTACATTAACGAGCAATGTGAGGACGCGGCACAACTTCTTGCCGAGACGAACGACTACCTCGAGCAAGCCAAAACGCCGACCGTCTCCTATGAAGCAAGCGTGATTGACCTGTTCGCTTTCGGGCGAGATTGGGAGAGCGTTGCCGTCGGCGATTGCGTGGCGATCATCGACAAGGGCTTCTCCGCTGCGGGAATCAGGCTCAAGGGTCGCGTCTCGAAGCTGGCCCGCGACCTGGTGACCGGCGATGCCACGGTGGTGTTCGGCAACTTAACCGATAATCTGGCCGACATCTTTCAGTCCATGGCGCAGCAGCTCAAGAGCGGCAGTAACCAGCGGGCTAACTATGACGCGGCTGCCGGCACGTCCGTCTCGTGGCTCAACCAGCTCATGGCGGCGCTCAACAAGGCATTCAATGCCGTCGGCACCTACAAGGTCGAGACGTTCGAGCTCGGCGTGATTTACTCCAACGTGCCGCTGGATGCCGTGACTGGCGTTCCGCTCAAGTCAACGTCCGGCATGTGGGCTGTCAATATCAACGGCATGGGCATCCGCCTTGCCGCAAATCTTACAAGCGACGGCCAATGGAATTGGCGAACGTTTATAACCGGCGCACAGGTGAGCGCCGATTGCATCAACGCCGGAACGATGCGGGCAGACCGCATCCGCGCCGGCCTGCTCACCGACGAGGTGGGCGCGAACTATTGGGACTTGGAGACAGGCGAATTCCAGCTATCGCCCACTGCGAAGTACGGCGACGGTGGCTATACCGTCGATGGCGTTATCGAAGACCTGCACGGCGGAATGACGCAGAACAGAAAACACATCGAGGCCCTTGGGGAAGACTTCCAGACAAGGAATAAGGAACTTGACGAAACGATAAGCAGCCTCGACACCACGGTCAACGACATCGCTAAAGACGGCATCGTCACCGAGGCGGAGAAAGCTGCCGTAAATAAGATTCTCCAGACCGTGCAGAAAGATAAAGAAGACCTATCTGCACTACACAGATCGCTGTCGTCAAACAAAAATTTGCAGGTTCAGTTCAAGGCGCAAGTCCTAGAGCCGAGGTACAACAACGCGTTCGGCGAGGGCGGAGCGTTCGATGTCCTGATGTCAGCTATCTCGGATGTCACAAACTGCTCAACAGCCAAGAAACTGAATGCCGCCATGTCGGATTATAAGAGTGCCTATGAAAACTACTCATCCGCAGTAACGGTCTATGCGGCGGTAGCGCGACAGGCTACGAGCATGATTGCGAAAGAGGTGGCTAAGACCGATGCGGAGAAACTTGTCGACAAGCTCGACGAGAGCCTCAAACAGCAAGAGATCTTCAATCGGCTCACCAACGACGGAGCAAACAAAGGCATCTACATGTCCAATGGCGAGCTGTACGTCAATGCGACATACCTCAAGAGCGGAACAATCGGCGACGGTCAGGGGAAGAACTACTGGAGTCTGACGAGCGGCTATTTCCAGACGACCTATGGCGTCATCGGCGGGCTATCAATCGATAACAACAAATTGTATAGATATAAGCTCACGCTCGATTCGAACACCTCTGGTCTCTACATAGGTACAGACGGTTTCAGCGTCGGTGGCGGCACCTGCTACACGGCAATGGCCAACGGATACCTATACGGCGGCACAGCTGAGGATATTACGGGCTACGTCGGATTCAACAACTACAACACAAGTAGTCGTGTATATGGTGCACGATTGGCAGGCAAGGGGTGCATTTGCCTTCTGACTGACGACTGGATCGGAGTCGGGCCATACAAGGATCGCGGCGAGTACGTCGAGTGCAAGACTGGCAGAACCGGCAGCGTCACTCTCGTTGGAAATCTACAAAGCTCGTGGACGAATATGTCGCTGACAGGAGTTTATAACGTCAGCAATCTCTGCCAAAACCTCTCGATGCACTGGACGAACTGGACTCTGAATTTCGATCACGGTCTCATGGTCACGGCACTTTAGGAGAGAAACAATGGCCACCTACAAAGTTGAGAAAGATGGGCTGTCTTTTTATGTGCAGCCGTGGATGCTCGATTATTACGCAGCCAATGGCTACACGATCTACAAAACAGTTGAAGAAGAAGTTACGAATGTGGCTGCTGAAATCGCCAGCATAGATGTTCAGCAGCCTGTGGTCGAGGAGGCTACTGTCAATGGATAAAGGCATCGAATCACTCGCCAGCGCGCTCGGCGCGACCGTAACCGAGCAAGAGCAGAGTATCAATGTCAAGTATGTGGCTCCAGACGAGTACACAAATAGCCAGATGGAGCAGATGCTGGTATCTCTTCAGCCGCTGCTCGACCGCCGCGACATCGTGGGTTATGCGGCCGCTCGGAATACGCGAGTTCTGCGCTCAGAGTGCATGGAATATCTCAAGCGCCGCGATGAGCTGATCTCGAAATACGGTGAACCAGAGATTGGCGAGGACGGCTCGCCGACCGGTAACTCTCGAATCAAAATCGGGTCAGATGGCTATAAATCGTTCTGCTCAGAGATCGAGCTTTACGCGAACATCAAGCACCGTCCCAACCTTTTCAAGATTTCCTACGGCGAAGTAATCGGCAAGATGTCCGGCAACGAGATTCTTGATTGCGAATGGATGCTAATCGACGGTGATGCGTAATGAACACTCAGAATATCGAGCTTGATATCGATAAGCGCGGATGCGGAAACAACTGCATCCGCATCGCCCAGGGCGAAAACGGCGGCACCACCATCAAGGCGCTCGTCTTCGACAACGGCGAGGAGTTCGCACTTGCCGGCTATACGGCTTACCTGGTTGCACGTCTGCCCGATCGTATCCACTACTACAAGGGAACCGCCACGGTTTCCGGCAACACAGTAACGCACGTCTGTGAGGAATCGAAGTTGGCGTGCGTGCCAGGCTATACCGATGAAGCCTATTTCGAATTCACAAAGGGCTCGCAGACGGTGCAGACAGAGCGCTTCGCGCTTGACATCATGCGCGACGCCCGCGAGGGAAATACTCCGGCGAAGTCATGGGACAACGCAATAGAGGCGCTTGAGAAGCGCGCCGAAACTGCCGTCACCAAGGGAGAGCAGGCCGTCACCGATGCGGGCAAGGCGCTGAATAACGCCAACGCTGCGGTCAACATCTGCAAGAGCGCCACGGACGCGGCCAACACCGCGACGGGCAAGGCGAACGCCGCGACAAAGAGCGCCACAGATGCCGCTTCTGCCGCAAATACAGCCAAGGCGAACGCCGACACCGCAACCAATGCGGCGAACGCCGCGACAAACGCGGCTAACGCATCCAAGGACAGCGCGGATCGGGCGGCAGCGGACGCGCGCAAAGCGGCTGAGGAAGCTCGTGGCTCCGTCAGCAGTGACATGAAGATCTATTTCAAGCGCGTGACCGATGCGCAGGGCAACTCGTGGCCTGTGTTGGTTGACATGACTATTTAGGAGGTCAAAGGATGGATTTTACTTTTCCGCGAAACGAGACGTTTGAGCGCATCGCCGTCGCGCTTGAAGGCATGGGTGCATCGGCGGTGCCGAAGTTCAGCGAGGAAACTGGGCGCTACGACAATGCATCCATCGACGCATGGCTCGCTCGTATGCGAGACGGGAAGAACTACGGCGTTAGCATCCCGAAGGGCAGCTCAACCGCCTGCACCAAGACAGGCGCGAACGCCGGCATCGCCAACCCCAAGCCCGGCGTCATCGGGCGCGCGGCGATCGACCCGTACGTCAACCAAGGCGCGTTCTTCTTCGTGGAAGTCAACGGCGGCGTGGATGCCGACGGCACTCCGTACGTAACGGCAATCGACGGCGATGGCCGCTTCTCGCGTCTCGACGATACATGGGTCTTGACGCCGGTGCTTTACACTCTTGAGAGCGAGACCGATGATGCGGTTACCCTCACCGTTTCGGACACACGCCAGCCGGGCATGAAGCGGCAGCCCGCCGCGCTGCTGCCGAACGGTGCGCAGCGTCCTTATATGTTGTATGCAAAGTATGCACTGTCGGTCGACGCCGACGGCAAGCCGCGAAGCGTGAGCGGCGCTGCGGTCAAGACACGCAGCGTGAGCCACGATAGCGGCATCGGCCTGATGAAGACCGCGAGCACCGGCGATTCACTCAAGGTCGCAGCCGATGACTGGTACGTCAAGACGATGTTCCTGCTCAAGTATGCGACGAAGAACAGCCAGAGTATCTTTACCGGATGCACCGGATACGACATCACCGCCACTCCGACACTCGCTGAAAGCAACACCACGAGGGTCGTTATCGCCAAGGACAAGGCCGATCAGATTCTAATCGGCTCCGCGATGATGTTCGGCACACATACTGGCACGAGTACCGACCGCGGCTACGATTACAACTGCGATATCTTCGATGGAGCGAGGGTCACCAAGAAGGTTGCCGTCGACGCATCCAATGTGGCAGTCTATTTCGATGTCGCTAAGCCCTTCTCGACCGCTACGACCTATCAGCTCGCAACCGCACCGTGGAACACCGGCTCTTGCGACATGGTTGAGGGCGACGGATCGCCGACGAGCTGCACGGACGGAAAGCAGCCCTTTGTCGTTCAGGGTATCGAGCTCGGGCTTGGAATGCTTGAGGTTCTTGGAAACGTCCTCATCCAGTACACAGGTACTGGCGCGATCGTTTACGTGAACCCGGACACTAAGAACGAGAAGGCCGGCAGCTCACCGGACAGCGCGCTGTCTGCCGGGGCTTTTCCCGGGCAAGCAGCTGAGGGATGGAATTACGCTCTTTACTGCAAGACGGTCAACGGCCTGATGATTCAGCAGGGAACGGGTGCGTCGACTTCTGTTGGCATCTGCGACGGCAACTACAAGGTCGCGGACACTACAGTCGGCTGGAGAGAGTGGCCTTCTCTCGGCACTTTGGGGTACGGGGCTCTCGGCGGTCTTTGGTTCGTCCCCGGCTACAACGGCGCCGGCGACGCCGGGTGGCACATCGGCTCGCGCCGCTCTGCCAATGGTCGCTCTAGGGGTGAAGCGGCGTAAGCCGCGAGGGGACTTGTCCCCTTATGAAAACAAGCAGGGATTCGCGGCGCGCGGGCTGTCATGTTCTGTTGGCTTTCTCTCGGCAACTTGAGGAACAGGGCTAACGGCGGTCTTTGGTACGTCAACGGCAACAACGGCACCGGCAACGCCAGGTGGAACATCGGCTCGCGCCTATCTGGACAAAACAAGCAATCATTCCAGCTACACATTTACTTCCGCCGCGACTACCCGCCGCCGCTGGTGGCGAGCGGGCATTTGGCCTGGGTCAACTGACTGAAATGGCTTTAAGACCACTGGGTTAGTAGCTGATAGGTGAAACCTCAGACAGTATCCAGAGAGAAACGGTCTGACAATTGAAGACATATTGCAGAGGGCTTCGCATAGACGGAGCCCTCATTTATAGAGCTTACGGTAATTGGCTTAAGGCACCGGCAGGCAAGAAGAACGCCTGGCGCGTGCCGATTGAATACGGCAGCGTGGCTTCGCTTCTGGCTGAGATCGAGGGCGAGATTTACCATCGCTCGCTGACATTTCAACCGATCAGACGTCATTGGTACCGTGAGCCAACCAACGGAAAACTACGGCTCATCGGCGTGGAGAGCGTCAAGCAGCAGGTCTGTGATTACGTCGCAATTGAAGCTCTTCATGACCTGTTGCACGCTAAGGTCGGATTCTGGCAGGTTTCGAGCGTCAAGGGCAAGGGGCAGACTATGGCGGCGAATGCCGTGAGCCGCTGGTCTCAGGAGGGCGGCTATTTCGTCCACCTTGACATTCGCAAATGCTATCCGTCAATCAAGACAGACGTGGTGATGGGTGTCCTTCGCCATTACGTGCGGAGTCCCGATGTCATGTATATATGCAGGACGCTGCTCTCCACATACGATGACGGGCTTGAGATCGGCAGCTACTTCAGTCTCCGCATGGCGCAGCTCGTTCTGTCCTTTGGCTACCACTCCATAGAGGGCATGCATAAGGTGCGGCGAGGCAACAGCGTCGCAATGGTGTCGCATCAGCTTTGGTACGCAGATGACATCTATCTATTCAGCCAGGACAAGCGCAACTTGCGCAGCGCCGCGAGGGAATTGCAAAGGTTCCTCCTTAAGCGCTACGGACTGCATCTCAAGGCATGGAAAATCTGCCGCATATCGAACGATGAGCCGGTGGATGTCGTCGGGTTCACAGTGCGACCAAACCGCGTGACGCTGCGACCCTCGCTGTTCCTGCGCGCGTGCCGGGCATATCGGAAATACAGGCGATTGCCCACTCTCAAGCGCGCGAGGCGCGTGACGAGCTACAACGGCTGGTTCAAGCACTCAGATTCGAGCAGCCTGGTTAGGGACAACGGATTTGACCAGGTATTCAAAAAGGCAAGGCGGCACGTGAGTGCTGCGGGAAGGAAGAAACATGAGTTATCAGACAGTATCGGCAACGCCGCTCGCACCTGTAATGATCGAAGCGCGTGCCGACGGCCTCACGTCCGACGTGTGGCTGCGCAAGAACATCCAGAAGGACGTTGCAGACAACGGCATTGACTCTGGTAAAGCCATCGAGTTCTACCGAGCCGATGAGATTCAATTCGTACAGGCGGGAGTCCCGACTCTCGACGGCATCACCGCCGCATTCGACGAGCTCTGGGCAGCGCACGAGGATGACGGTCTCAGCGACACCGAGCGCATCGACAAGATCATCGAGTCGCTTTCCGCGACGAGGGCGGCACTCGAAGACACCAATGCCGCGCTGCTGGAGATCGGTGACATCGTTGGAGGCGAAGAGTGATGGCGAAAATCTACTTCGAAGCCGTCAAAGACGAAAGGCGCACGCTTGAGAGCGTACCGAAGCGCTGGCGCGCTGCCGTGGCGGAACTGCTGAAAGCATTCAAAGACACTGACCAGGAGGAATAATCAAATGGATCTCGCACCTATCTACACGTTCACCGAGCAGCAGGTATGGGCCATCGCTGGCGCATTCATCCTCATGCTCTTCGACATGGTGAGCGGCATCATTCAGGCAGTCATGAACCGTGAGTTCCGCAGCTCCACGATGCGCACCGGACTCGGCCACAAGGCGGTGCTGGCGCTTATCATCTTGCTCGCAATCTGTATCGAAATCCTCAGCGCCCACGTTGCCGGCCTTGGCTTCGGCGGCGTGACAATCTACGTGGTGTGCGTCGCAACCATCATCATGGAGGTCGCGAGCATCATGGAGAACCTCTGCAAGGCTTATCCCGAGCTTGCAGACCTTCCGGTCATGAAGATCTTCGAGCATGCGGACGCGGATGCGGTCAACCCTAAGACGGTCGCAGATGAAGTGTACAAGCGCGGCTAGGCTCCGGCTCGCGGCAGCGCTGCTTCTTGGCATTGCAGTCGGCTTCAGCACTTGGATCGGCATCGCAGCTCAGCATGTGCAGTCAGACAGTATAAGCAGTGTAAAGACCTACGAGCGCGGATACAGCGACGGAGTTCAGGACGCGCAGCCAATTTACGACAAGAGTGATTCTAAAAAGAGCGGCTATATGCCGCTCTTTTTGCAAAAAGACCCGCAATGGTCATCGACCGCCTATAGCGACGAGACCATCGGCACCTACGGGTGCGGCCTCACGTGTGCCGCCATGGCGCTGAGCTACGAGCAGGGCGCGCCGGTGACACCGGATGCCCTCGCAAACATCGTAGGCGATTCGTGCCTTACAGACCGAGTAAACGACATGGCGAAGTTCACGCAGTTCACCCACGACAGATACGGATATGACCGAGTTGACACCTTCTGGGGCACGGACAGTGCCCTCGATTATGTCGACGACGGATGGATCGTATTCGCCGGAGTTAGTGGTCAGCTGGGAGACCGTGAATACGGCAGCCACGTCGTGATGATCTGGCGTGCGAACGATGACGGGACGTATGCGCTACGTGACCCGGACGATGGAGCCAACTCAATCAAAACATGGACAAGGGAAGAGCTCGAAGCCGTCTACTTCGGCTCATTTAACGCTATTAGAGGTGATGCGCGATGACGATGAAGGGCATCGACATTTCTGATTATCAGCGAGGTCTCGACCTCACTAAAATCGATTACGATTTCGTATTCTGCAAGGCGACCGAGGGCATCGATAAGGTTTATTCGACTTGCGACCCGTTTATCCAGACGGCGATCAGCCAGAAGAAACTCTATGGCTTCTACCATTTCCTTGACCAGTCCGACCCGGTAAAGCAGGCCGAGTTCTTCTACGCCAACTGCAAGAACTACTTCGGCAAAGGTATCCCGATGCTCGACTACGAAGCATACGGTCGCATCGGAACCGATAAGGCGAAGCTGTTCCTGGATAAGATCTACGAGCTCACCGGCGTTCGCTGCATCGTCTATATGAGTCGAAACGTCACCACAGAGGAAGACTGGTCGCAGATTGCAAAGAACCACGCGCTCTGGGTCGCTCAATACGCTGGCAACAACGACACTGGATACCAAGATTCCCCTTGGCTTCCTGATGGTGGATTCGGTGCCTGGAACAGCTGCGTCATCCATCAGTACTCTTCTCACGGACGTTTGAACGGGTATGACAAATACCTCGATCTCGACATCGCATACATGGACAAGCAGGCATGGTTTAAGTATGTTCATGGCGAGAGGGTTGAGACTGGTGGCGCGGCTGAGAATTGTCCTGATGGCTCTACTGCAAATCTCGCGGCAGCGGTCATGCGCGGGGAGTACGGCAATGGGGACGAGCGTCGCAAGCGCCTAGGCTCTCGACATGATGAGGTGCAGGCGCTAATCAACCGCGTCAGCTCATCCAGTGTCGACGATCTCGCCAAAGACGTGCTCAACGGAGTCTTCGGCAACGGCGATACGCGACGTGCCGTTCTTGGCTCGCGTTACGATGAGGTGCAGGCACGTGTCAACGCGCGCTCTTCAAGTGTTGACATCGACGCGCTCGCTCGCGCCGTGATTCGAGGTGAGTACGGTGACGGCAACGAGCGCTGCACCAAGCTCGGAGCAAACTTCGATGCGGTTCAAAAACGAGTAAACGAACTTCTTAAATAGCATAGAAATGAGCCCGCACCCTGTAATGGGGTGCGGGCTTTTTGAGTTTAGATGTCGAAATAGAACTCTCGCCACTTCTTAAGCTCTTCGTCGGTCATGCTTGCGGCGGAATCGTGCAGCTGATCTTCTGTCTTCGAGCGGTCAATCATGACTTGCTCGACATAATTCAAGTTGAACCAAAGGGAACGGTCACTCTCGAACTCTACACCCTTGTCCATTAGCCATTCGAAGATTTCCTCAACGCTTCCGCCGTCGATTTCCGTCCACTCGCGATAGTCTCCAGTGCCCGAGATGTCAGCTTTCATGTCAACGCAACCGTCGACATACTCTCCGGAGATAGTGATCGTCACGTCGCCTTCGTTGGCCGTCTCGAAAACGTAGGTCTTGAGGCTTTTCCTCGATTCCATATCCTTTCTGATGAGGTCTTTGATGTACTGGTTGCGGTTTTCTTTGCCTTGGAAGTATTCCAGGACTTCGGCATCAGACGGGAAGAACTTCACGTTGAACGACTTGACGTTCGCTTTACGGTACTTCTCCGTTGCCTTGCTTCGCGCATCTGCCATGCTGTATCCTTTCGCCAAAGGCTCTGGGCATCATTTCAAGGTGGGCGGGTTGCCCGCCGCCAAGCGGGCAACCCTTCGCTTACCGTCTGTTAAGAAGGCGGAAGCGGATTTGAACGGTGACTGCTAATCGCCAAACCCTGAACGTGATGCTCATTGCCTTGCTCCTTTCTGTCTTTCGAAAAGCCTTATTGCCTTTCGACACTTATTATTATAGGGGTACCACCATATAATACAAGGTATAGGGGTACCACTACACAAAGCGGACACAATTATGATTTGTTGTCCGGCGATTCGCAAAAAGTAATGACGGCAAGCCAGCTCCGAGTTAGCTTGATTTCAACTGAGTTGACATATATAGTGTTCGCAGTAAGTAGCTTCTGCTCCACC